>CAYWYC010000014.1:0-30251 GCA_964462565.1 uncultured Candidatus Sumerlaeota bacterium
AATCTTGTCAATCTTGTTAATCTTGTCTGATTCATTGGCTCGATTTCGAGTGCGAGTGCGAGTGCGATTTATTAACCATGAGAGGCACGAAAAAAGTCCATGCGATAATATCCGCGCTATTCGATCAACATGCAATCGCCGTAGCTGTAAAAGCGATAATCGTTGTCGATGGCGTGGCGGTAGGCCGCGAAAATGGTCTCGCGATCGGCGAACGCGGACACCAGCATGAGCAAGGTGGATCTGGGCAGGTGAAAATTGGTAAGCAGAAGATCGCACATGCGAAAGGCGAAGCCCGGAGCGATGAGCAAGCGGGTCCAGCCCTGCACCGGTGCAAGCTGCTTGTCGGATGTCAGGTCGAGTGGCGTGTCCTCATTGGTCCGGAATACGGTCTGCTTCCTTTCATCGCTCACCGATGGATCGCAAAGCAGGGCCGCCGTTTCCAGGGCGCGAACGACGGTGGTCCCAACGGCAACAATCCGACGCCCTTCACTTCGCGCCCGATTGATGGCGTCGGCGGCTTCGGCGCGCAATTCAAAATATTCCTCATGCATCGGATGGTCTTTAATATTATCGGTTTTGACGGGCTGAAATGTGCCCGCGCCCACATGCAGATCGACAAAGGTTTTTTCGATGCCCTTCGCCTTTAACTTTTCGAGAAGTTCTTCCGTAAAATGCAATCCCGCCGTCGGAGCCGCCACGCTGCCTCGTGTTTCTCCGGCATAGACGGTCTGGTAGCGCTCGCGGTCTTCCGGCTTTTCCAGTCCTTTTTCGTCTTCCAGATTTTTGCGGGCCTTCAAGATGTAGGGGGGCAAGGGAGTATGGCCGTATTGTTCCAGACATTCCCACCAGTCGCCTTCCCATTCAAATTCCAGCACCCGTTCGCCGCTGCCCGGTTTTCCGTAATCCACCACAGTGGCCTCCAGTTTGTCCTTTTGGAAAACAAGCCGGTTTCCGGTCCGGATCTTTTTTCCGGGACGCACCATGGCGGTCCATCGCCCATGCGTCTCGAGCGGCTCCAGCAGCAAAACCTCCACGCGCCCATGGTCCGGCGGCCGGGTCCCCATGAGCCGGGCGGGAAAGACGCGCGTATTATTCAGAACCAGCAGATCGCCTTCGCGCAGAATATCGGCGAGGTCATAAACATGGCGGTCTTCCAGTTTGCCGGAATCCCGAAACACCCGCAGCAGGCGGGCATTTTCGCGATGCTCAGCGGGATAACGCGCGATGCGTTCCGCGGGGAGATCATAATCGAACTGGCTGATATTCATGATGGTCCGTTGCCTCAGTCTTGTATTTCGTCATCTTCACCTTCGGGAGCATACCTTTGCAGAGCACGCGTATCGCTCAGGTATTGGTTCCCGTATTCATAGAGCCAGGCCTGCAGTTCTTCGTCTCCCCTTTTCACGGCATCTTCTATTGCCAGAAAAAAGAGAGTTTCCTGCCGGTAATACATGGGAAAATGGTTGAATGCTGTGATGGCGTCTTCGATCCATTCGGGCGATCCGGCCATCCTTCTGGAAAAGGCCCGATAACTATAGGCATCTCCGGGGAAAAGCAAAGATTCGGCGAGCGCCTTAAATACCTTTTCAGCTT
The DNA here is from genome assembly GCA_964462565.1 of uncultured Candidatus Sumerlaeota bacterium. Lineage (GTDB taxonomy): Bacteria > Sumerlaeota > Sumerlaeia > UBA8349 > UBA8349 > CAYWYC01. Next base: position 1,594 of record CAYWYC010000014.1, read on the forward strand.
CCTCGATCTTGCCATTTTGCCGCAGCAGCTCGGCATGGAGGCTCAGCATGGCCGGGTTGCGGTTGGCGGGTTCCTGCAAGCGTTTCTCGGTCAGTTCCAGGGCTTCGTCCAGTCGCCCTTCCAGCACTTTCAGGTTAATCCGAAAAACAGGCAATGCGTAAAATTCGGGCGCATGGGCTTCCAGGTAGGCCATCTGTCGCCGCAGGCCGTCGGGATTCGGCCGGATATCGCACCAGGTCCAGCAAAGAAGTTCGGCCGTCTGGACCATGGGGCTGATATTTGCCGCAAAGCGCAGGTAAAATTGCATTTTTTCCACGGCCCTGTCAAAATGTCCCCGCTTCAGGAGATCCCGATGTTCCTCGATTATATGCTCCTGAAATTTTTCCGGAACATAGCGCGCCAGATTCTCGATCATGCGCGGAATTTCACGGGGCCTTCCAATCTGGTAGCGCTGCATGAAGGCGATAAGGTCCAGGGTTGTTTCCACCTGGGCGGGGGAAAAATAAATAGCCAGCCGCAGGTTTTCAAAGGCGCGCTGGATTGCCTTTTCTTCATAGCGGTTCAAGCGATGCGCCATCATCCAACTTCGCGCCAGAAGTTCCAGAATGCGGTCATTCAAACGTGGTCCCCTCTCGGGCATACCTGTGTCCAGGAGGCGGAGCGTCTTGTTTGGCCGCGCCATCCAGGTAAAGCGGCGGGCGTCTTCGATAGCGGTGTTGGTGAATGACATGGCCTGTACATAGAGGGACTTGCTGATTGCTTCATGCTGATTCCGTCGCGCCTGACGCGCGCGCATCATATAGGCCTGGGCGATCTGGTAATCGGTGTAGGCCAGGTACAGGTGGGGCCATGCTTCCAGGGGAGAGACACGAAGACTCTGGCGCAAATATTCCCGGGCAACTGCCAGGAGCCGTTCCGATTCTCCGCCTGACTCTTCTTCTGTGGCATGGAGATAATGCTGCACACCGATGGTAAAAAAGCGGTCTGCCTTCAGACGGTTCCAGGCAAATGCAAAGGGGCTGATCGCCGGAATCAAGGCGATGGCCAAAAGCACGATGCCGATAAAAGCAGCCACGCCGTAACGCAGACGCGGGCCTGCCGGAGCCGATGTCCGGGCTTCCTGCGTGAATTTTTTCGGAGGGGTTTTGTCGGCATCTCCATGCCCGTAAGCCAAGGCCGCGTAAAAGATGAAGAACAGGGCCAGCGGGGCGATGTGAAAAGGAAAATCCACCAGAGCATGCAGCAAAAGCGCGAGCACGGCAAAAAAGGCGCTGAAGATAAAAACCCGTGTCGCCGGATCGGTTTCCTCCTGAAATCGCTTGCGCGCCCGACGAAAAAACGCATAGAGCATGACCAGCGCCAGAAAAAAGCCCACCGCTCCCGTCTCGATAAAGAGTTGCAGAAAATCGTTATGCGCCCGGGCGGTCTGGTTTGTGGTTGGCTGGAGAAAGGTATCCGGATTCTCCGAAAAATACCGGGCCTGGGCATGGGGATATACCAGGCTGAAGGAATCCAGGCCATGCCCGAGAATCGGCCTTGCGGCAATCAGTTGCCCGGATACCACGAGAATGCGGACGCGGGTTCCCTTGAGAACGATGGCGGGGGTCAAGGCGCGAAGCCGTTCGGCATATTGCCCTTGTTCAAGGTGCATGAAATTGAGGGGCCATGGCGCGACTTGCGAAACAATAAAAAGGATAAAAACCAGAAAGCCCATGAGCAATCGACGCAGGGGTAATTTCTTTTCACGAATCCGAAAGATTCCCATAACAAAAAGCGGCGTCAGCACAAGGGCAAATATCCAGATGCTGCGGCTCTGCGCCACAATAAAAAAACACAGGCAAATCGCGAGGAAGCAGCCCAGAGCCAGACGCTGCCAGAGTTTGCGGCAGACAAAAAACAAGCCCAGCGCAAAAAACCAGGGCCCCATCCCCATGGAGGCGGCGCCCGTGTTGTGCCCGATAAGCGAGCCGTAAAGATTTCGATTGTATTGCCCGGCAAAGCGTTTCATAAACTGGAAAATCCAGGGCGCTGTTAAATCATTGGCCTGCAGAATGCTGACAATCATGATAATCAGTCCCACCGCCAGGAGCATGATCAGGGAAGCCCGGCGGAACTTTTTCGAAGGCGGCAGGTCGATCAGGATGATGAAGAACAGACTGTAAAGGCAGGCATAGACGGAAGCCATCAGGCACTGGATGTCGAGGCCGAAATGGGGCGCGCGCAGTGTGGAAATCGCCAGGTAGATCAGAAAAAGAAAGAGCAACCATATTTCAGGGCGACGCTTCTCATTGGGCTTCGGAATCAGGACGCGCCAGATTATCCAGAAGACCGCCAATAAGAGAATTCCCGAAAACGCGACGGTTTCTTTGAGCAGCAGGGGCGAATATCCAAAATGGAGGAAAGCAAAGAGGGCGGGCTTCAGGCCATATTCCTGAATCTGCTCCGGGTTGGGGCTTTCCAGGGACGTCGTCCATGTTCGGGGGACGTTCAGGGGGTAGAGCAGGGCTGTCACTGCAAGAGTGCAAAGAATGATGCACCGCATCGCGCCCAGGAGTATGGCTTCGATCCGGCTGGCCGTTCCCCTGCCGGAAGCCTCTTCGGAATCATGGGTCTGATGAGAAAGATCGGAGGACATCTTACCATTCCTCGGGTATCTGCATGGTTTCGGGACGTTCGGCGCGAATGGCTTTTGACGTTTTGTAAATATGAACCGTGGGACTTGTTGTCGCGTCCTTATCGGTCACCTGCCATTCGTGTTTCACTGTGATGGATTCTAAGCCACCGATGCGGTCGATTTCAATTTCTTTGATGCGCAACTCTGGATCGCGAAATTCTTTCGGGTCATTCACGTTGGGTGGCCGGGTGTACACCCCCACGCGATAGTTATGGCCGTCCGCTTCGCCGTCGTTGCGGATTTCGGCCTCCACCCGCGCCATCTTTGTCCCGTCCGCTTTGGTCCAGACTTTCCGCACCATATTATCACGGTCTATCACGATATCCGGCCGGCTCATAATGTGGAAGGGATGCTCTGTCTTGTTGTTCGATTCTACCGTTTCACTGATCGCATTCATGGAGTCCAGATTGATTTCGAGCGTCTTGTCGCCCGCTACGGCGGCCCAGGGATCGTTGTCCCAGCGCAACTGCACCCAGCGTTCTTCTCCCGGATACATGGCCGCCTGCCGCCACTGGGATATCAGCGGCCGGGACCGGATCATGCTGTAGTTGTTTTGTTCGTTCCGGCTTTGGGCGTTGATGTGAAAGGGTGGCGATTCGGCTTCCCCGCGATTTTCCACCAGAAAACGGAAAAAGATGGTATGTCCTTCGACAGGTTTGTCGGGAATAGTCTGAAAAGAGCCCGTCACCATTCTCAGGTCGGGGAGCATTTTTCGGCCCAATGTAAATTCTCGATCCAGCAGGGTCTTCTCGATCTGGTTTTGCTTACGGGAAAGCTGAAGCCGGTAGGAAGGCGGTAAAGGCAGACGCCGCAGGTCCACGTCAAAGACGATTTCCTTCTGTTCAATCCGGTTTCCCGCGGGTATGGAGACTCGTTTGGTGGCGGCCGTTTTTCCTGATGGATGCAGCAGAGTTGCGTCCAGATTCAGACTTTCCGCACGGCTTCCCAGGAGCAAGGTGATTTGTGCCTGCCAGCTTTGCCGGTTCCTGCCCGGGTGCTCCCGCAAAAGTGTCAAGGGGTCCACCAGATAAATCTGGTCCGGTTCGATCGACTCCGACAAACTGATGAGCAGATTCTTAACAGGAGCGAGATCCTGCCTGGAATCCGTTTCCCCGACAAAGCGGAAGGAATCGGGAATCCGGCATTCCAGAACCGTTACCGGATATTTCACGGGATGGCTCAGGCTGACCACTTCCGTGGCGCTCGGTCCCAGACTCACGGTTTTTGTCGTCAGGGCCGTCATTGTTTTCGAATAACTGTCCCATTGCGCGATAGACAGGGGCATGTTTCGAACTTCCAGGGGCGTCATGTTCTTCACGAGAATCTTGACTTCCGCCTTGTCGCCAGGCTTTTGGGGGGCATCGGCCAGCGTGATTCTTTCAATGGCCGCCTGGGGCCGGAGCAATTCGAAACGGCCATAAACCGTATCGTCTTTTTTGTTCGCGTCGTTGCCATAATAGATCTGGACGCGATAGTTCCCCGGTTGCCATTCCACGGGCGGAATGAAATTCCAGCGGATTTTGCCGCCGCTGTAGGCGATCGGTTGTGTCTGGGTGGTTACGAAGTCGGCATCACTCGAAATGGTCGCGACAAAACGCCCCACTGGAATGTCGGCAACATCGGCTTCCACCTGCAGGATGTTCCGACCGGAGCCGTCACCCGCCGTCGCTTTTTGCGGTTGAATCTGCAATTTCGGTCGCATGGAAGTCGCGGGCATTTCCAGTTCCAGGGCGGGATCTCCCAGGAGGATGTACATGCGCAGGATTTCCTCCACGCTGGTTTCGATTGCCTGCCCCGGTTCCGGATCCTTTTGAGGGCTGTGCAGGTTATCCAGAACAAAGTACACGCGCGACAGGCCGATCAGTTCGCCCAATCCCCGCACCCCGTCGCGGAAGAGCGCCTGCATAAGCGGATGGGCCACCTTTTCATGGATGGACGTAAAGCCGGGACCCGAGGGAACATAAAGGGCAATAGCACCGCCGTCCTTGACGCGCATCATGTCTTCGCTGATACAGATGTGCCAGGGCGGCTTGGGATAGTCAAAGGCTCCCTGGTTGCAGGTAAAGGTCACCACAAAAGGCAGGCGGCCTTCATTCCGCAGGTTCAGGTTGTCGCTGTTCGGGCTTTCGCCGCCGAACCAGATACGCTCGTTGGACCAGATATTGGGTGAGCCATGTCCCATGTAGAGGACCAGCGCCGCGCCGCGATTCAGGGTGTCCAGGATATCCAGTGTGGCCGCCGTACTTACCATCAGACGCTTCGACTTTACGATTTCCCGGGGCAAGTAAAAATTATCCTCCCAGGGATATTCTTCCAGGTAAATCCGCTGCGCCTTGACCGACGGCGGGCGATACTCGGTCCGGATTTTTTCCATGGCATCGCTGAAGCCTGTATGGTCCGCGCAATAGACCGCCCGGTTTCGCCAAGGCCCCAGTGGGGAGGCGTTGTCGTATTCCACGATTTTTCGAACGACCTCATCGGCATCCTCCGCGTTTCGAACCGCCAAACGCCCCATCAGGATGTCCGGCAGCAAATCATCGCCCAGCAGGTTGGCATACCAGAGTTCCGAGGCCCACTTCTCATCCTTGGTCTCATAGGTATATGCCGGGACCAGGTTGTCCACATCAAAGCGCAGTTCGTTGCGGTAATCGCTGGTCGCGTCTCCGAAGAGGCAGACATATACCGGCGGCTTTTTCCAATGGCGCAAGCTATGCAGGAGAAAATCCTTGATCGCCCGGGGCGAAGCGGCGCCCCGGTTGAATTCCTGATAAATCGTATCCACCGAAACCATCTTGACCGAAAGCCCCTGGCTGGTTCGATGGTCGGCCAGTCGCAAGGCCTGCTCTTTCAGGCTGTCATGATAGATAATCAGATAATCCGCTTCCAGATCGGGATTGCGGATGTCGCGCGATTGGGTATCGGTAAAGGTTGGGGCATCGGGAATGGCCAGTGGCGAGATCAGTTGAATCTTGCGATCGGCCCGGGCTTCATAAAAACCATGGATCGGCAGGGGCATCTGCGGCGTAACCGGGAAGGCCTGCAACTCGTAACTTTCGATTTGATCGGGTTGGGTAATGTCAAAGGCCAGCGGGTCGGGTCCGTCGAATCCCGCGGTCTGGCGCCAGGGCGTTTTTCCTTCCGTGAGTACGGTTAGTTCGCCGTCATAGGGCGCCAGAAAGCGGCGATGGGTCATGATAAAATAATCCAGGTATATCTCGCCGTTTATCTGCTGGGGCCGCAGCCCGGCCGGAAATGTAAGCAGCAGGCGGTTTCCCTCGGGCTTCAGTAGCGAGGCCGGAAAAGAAAAGTGCCGGATTATGTCCGACTCATCCTTGAAGGGCTCCAGAGAAATGGTCTCGCCGTCATTCACGCGAAGCTGCAAGCCCTCACCATTGGCCGGAAAAACCGGACGTCCCGGAATACTTTGCTCAATATAAAAGGCAATCTCTACCTGGATATCTTCGCGCGAAGGCGGATAATGGCGATGCAGTTCAAAGGGTACTTCCAGGGCGGCGGAGGGATCGAGATCGTGCCACACCCACTGGTAATCTTCAATCGAAAGAAAGTCACCGGTCTTCAGGAGCAGTTCTTCGTCTCTCTCAAAGCGCACATGATCAATGGTTGTTCGTTGGCCCGGAGTGTTGGCGGGAAAAGGCTCCGGCAGTTTGCGCATGGGAATCTTTGCCCGATTTTCAAAAGGTTTATCGTCCACCTGGATATAATAGGGCCGCTTGGCCGTGTATTTTGAATCGGATGCCTTGCCGTGAAAGACAATCAATTGCTTTTCGGCAAAGAGCGCCTGTTCCGGCAGCTGGGTTAATAGCGGTACCTGTTTTCCTTCCGAAAAAAGCCGCACCTGGGTTCCGCGAATGCTGTCCGGATCCAATCCCATGGCCTGCAAGTGGCCGGTGTGAATCCGGTAAAACCCGTCTTGATCGATGTCAAATCGCGCCCAGCGTCCGCGATCTTCGTTGCGCGGTGTCCAATCATAATCGAGAGGAGCCGTGCTGGCGGGAGGCTTGGAACGGCTGGCGTAGAGGGCCGCGGCTTCGGGATTCACCACCACAAACGACAGAATCCTCCGAAAGGCCTGAGCCGCTTCGGGGTATTCCGGCAAAGGGTCTTGAGCGGCGAGCGCCCCTGCAAAGGGAAGGCGGAAATGCAGCATCTTCGGGTAATATCTTTTTTCGCCTTCCGGGTTGACCGGTTTCAAATCCAGCCGCACCTGTACGATTCGCCAGAAGCGTAGAAAGCCCTCATCCTGAAAAGTGATCCGTCGGGACGCCTCCATCAATGCCTGACGTTCCGGCTCCGCCTCAAAGGCTTCCCGGGAAACCGTTTCCTCGTCCTGGCTTTCCTGCCTTTCTGATGGAGGAAGCAGGCTTAATGTATAATCGTCCCATTTCGCCACCAGTTCCAGTTCAGCGGGGACCACCAGGTAAAACTCCACCGAGTTGATATCATCGCCCTGCGCCTGATAGTGAATATCGATGGCATCCCGCCGCGATTCCACGGTCAGCCCCTCCGGATGAATAAGGCGGGGAACGAGACCCTCGGGCATGGAAAAATTGTTGACGCTTTCACGACGATCAGGCTGGGCGCAAAGCAGTTGTGTGATCGAGATAAGGAAGGCAAAAAAGGCCACCCGCAGCAGGCGTGACCACAGATTCGAAAGGACCACTAGCCGGCTCGAGGCACATCGGAAAAGGACGGGGCTCAGCATTACAATTTCCTCGGTTCCAGCGGCGGCTTAAAGATCATCAATTTCGGGAATCGGTGGAAGCGTGTTGATATAACCCTCGATGCATGCATTGTTACCAAAGGTACGAAAAGAAATCTGCTTCAGTTCAATGGCGTCTTTCATCCGATCGATTTGCAGGTCCATGATGGGGGAGGTTATATTATCGCCCCCCACGATATGCTGGCCCACAAATACGACGATTTTATCCACGAGACCCGCCCGCAAAAGCGCCGTATGCACCTGCCGACCGCCTTCCACCAGGATCGACTGAATTTCTTCCTCATGAAGCGCGCGCATGGCCTTTTTCATATTCACGATGCGGCTGGCGCCGGGCACCTGAATAATACGATGATTGGCCTCTTCCAGTTCCCTGGTGCGTTCGGGAGAAGCGTGGCGCGTGGTCAGGATGGTGACGCCGCCGCTGTTGTTTTCCAGGCACTTGGCCAGGGTCGGGGTCCGCAGACGCCCGTCAAAAATAATCCGCCGCGGCTGTTTGCGCTGATAATCTTTCAGGCGCACGTTCAGGCGCGGATTATCGTAAACCACCGTGCCGATCCCCACGGCAATTCCGTCAACATTCGATCGCAGTTCATGGGCATACTGTCGCGATTCTTCGTTGCTGATCCATCGGCTGTCCCCCGAGTCGGTCGAGGTGCGGCCATCCAGCGTCATGGCCCACTTGGCGATCACAAAGGGCCGCTTTTCCACATGGTATGTAATGAATGCCTCGTTCAAGCGCCGCGCTTCACCTTCCAGCACGCCGCAGTCCACCTCGATGCCCGCTTCTTTCAAACGACGCAGGCCCTGTCCCGCGACCAGGGGATTCGGATCGACCGTCGCGGCAACCACCCGCCTGATGCCCGCCTCAATTATCGCGTCTGTGCAGGGCGGTGTGCGGCCATGGTGGTTGCAGGGCTCCAGATTAACGTAGAGGGTGGCGCCTTTGGCTTTTTCGCCGGCGTCCCGGATGGCTTCCACTTCGGCATGGGGCTTTCCCGCTTCGTGGTGATAGCCCGAACCGACCACCTCACCATCCTGCACCAGTACCGTACCCACCATCGGGTTCGGTGACGTACAGCCCCGGGCCTTCTCGGCCAGTTCGAGGGTCTGTTGCATAAAAAGTCGGTCTTGTGCGGAAATACCCATCTGACAAGCCCCCGCGAAATGATGCTCCCGTATATGATTCTAATTATAGCCGATCAGTAGCCTGATGGCAAAGAGCGATTATTCTTCCGTCACGCTTTGGGTAGCCAGGTATTCATGAATGCTCAGAGCCACCGATTCCAGATCCTTCATCTTAAGGCCCGGAAAAATAGGCAGAGAAAGCACACGGCTCGCCAGCAGCTCCGCCACCGGGAAGGAGCCTTCTTTGTAGCCCAGATACTCTAGACAGGGTTGCAGGTGCAGGGGACGATCATAATAAATGGCCGTACCGATTTCCTGTTCCGACAGGAATTGACGCAATCCGTCGCGGTCGTCGGCCTGAATGGTATAGCAGTTGTATGTATGCTCGCCGCGTTCGTAAAACTCGGGCAGCACGATATCGGCTTCGCCCAGCAGTTCGCCATAAAAGCGCGCGTTTTCGATGCGGTCGGCAATGGATTCTTCCAGTTCTTCCAGTTTGACCTTCAGGATCGCGGCCTGGATGCTGTCCAGCCGGCTGTTGTAGCCGATGTCCTGGAAAAGGCCGCTGCTATCCTTGCCATGGTCGCGATAGCGGCGCAGGCGTCCGGCCACTTCATCGTTGTGGGTGATGATCATGCCGCCGTCACCGATAGCGCCCAGGTTTTTCGTGGGGTAGAAGCTGAAGCAGCCCGTCACGCCCATCGTTCCCAGGTATTTATTACCAATCTTGCCGCCCATGGACTGGGAGCAATCCTCGATCAGGAAAAGACCGTGAGCATTGGCCAGCTGCACCAGCTGGGCCAGATCGCAGGCCTGGCCGAACATGTGCACGGCAATGATCGCCTTCGTCTTCGGCGTAATCGCCTGGTTCACACTGTCGATGGCCATGTTGTAGTTCAGCGGATCCACGTCCACAAAGACGGGACGCGCGCCGATCCGCGCCACTACATCGGCAACGGCCACAAAGGTGAAGGTCGGTACGATGACTTCGTCGCCCGCCGTTATGCCCAGTGCTTTCAGCGACATAAGCAAAGCGTCGGTTCCGGAGTTGACACCGATGGCATGGGGCGAACCCACCATCTTGGCAAAAGCCGCTTCGAATTGGGTCAGTGCAGGACCAAGAATGAAAGCTCCGCTATCGAGGACCTGTTCCATCTCCTGCATCATGCGTTCTTTGATCCCCTGGTGTTGGGGTGCAAGGTCAATAAAAGGAATTTTCATCCGAAGTCTTACCTCATTTCCAAGGGCCGCAATAGGCGGCCAAGAATATAATCCTCACCGCAGAAGAATTAGAAAAAACATTCCTCCACACACTAAGGCCTTCTAATTTAAGAACCGCCATGGCAAATGTCAAGCCGAAACAATTCCGAAATCAGGAAGCCCGAATCCCCGGGCCCCGGCCCATTCCACGGAAAGAGGGTGGGATGGGCCTTATTTCTGCAGAATTTCCTGGTACAGATCAAAATATCGGCTGGCAATAATGGAAATCGAAAAACGCTCCTGAATCCGCTTTCGCGCGCGCAGTCCCAGTTCAATCCGCGCCTCGTGGGGCATATCGAGCAATTCCCGCCAGCCCCCGGCCAGGGCTTCCGGATTTTCCGGCGCGACTATCCGGCCGCAGTCGCCCACGATCAAGGCGGCGTCGCCCACATCGGTGCTCACGCAAGGAACCCCGCAGGCCATCGATTCGCCCAGAATCAGCGGAAAGGCCTCTCCCCGCGACGCCAGGCTTCCGATATCCAGGGCTGCCTCGATACGCGGCGTGTCTGAGCGCATGCCCAGCAGATGAAAGCGCTCCGCCATGCCGTTCTCGCGAATCCATTTCATGAGCGTGGCGTTGTCGCGCGTGATGTTCTTTCCTGCGAGAATAAACTGCACTTCGGGTCTTTCGCGGTTAAGCAGGGCCGCCGCCCGGATAAAATTGGCGTGGTCTTTCAGGGGATGAAAGCGGGCGATGTATCCGATCAGGAGAGCCGAGGAATCGATCCCGATTTCCCGGCGAAAGTCATCCCGGGCCGCGGGATCGGGCTTGAATTTGTCCATGTCAAAGCCATTGGGTATCGTCGCCATGCGCGACGCATCGTATCCCGCCTGGATATGCAGCGCACGGGTGGCTTCGGAACAGCACACGATGCGGCGGGGCAGGCTGGCGGAAAATCGCGCGCAAAGCCGCATCGTCCACAAGGTGGATCGCTTGTTCATGGCGGGGTCGAGATTGGTATGGTGAATGCCCCAGACCGCCGGGATTTTGCCTGCCCGCCTCGCTGCCAGTCCGCCCAGCAGATCGGCATGGTACATCCAGGTCTGGATTATTTCGGGCCGCCAGTCTTTCAGATAACGCACCAGCCGCAGGTACATGAAGGGATTCGGCCACGGGCGCTTCATGCCAAGCGAATCAACGCCTATGCCCATATCCCGCAGGCGCGGCGCCATTTCCATGCGATCCGTCAGCGAAAGCACACGCGCTTCCCAGGCCGCCTTGTCGCATTGCTCCAGCAGATTGGCCAGCATGGTTTCCGCGCCGCCGATGCCAAGGCCCGTGGAAATATGCAATACGCGCTTAGCCATTATATCCGCCGGTCTCTTTCCGGGAAGGTCAACGCCCCGTATAGGTGATTTCGATATCCTTGTATCCGTCCTGCATGGCGACTGTCTTCTCGCTGCTCTCGCCATCCTTGGTAAAGGGCACGGTGGTGCGATGATACTGGTTTTTCGGTTTGTTGTGATTCGTCAGTTCAAAACGGATCGTATATTCACCGTCGGGGACCGTCTGTCCCGCGTAATTCGTCATATCCCACTGCGTTTCATAGCGGCCGTATTTTTTCTGGGTCGCGCCGGTCATGGCATCGGGCTTGTTTTCGCCGGCCGCCTCATTCCATTCTGAAAGATGCCGGATCTGGTCTTTGGCATATACGGCCAGGGTTTCCACATAGTTGCCCTTGGAATCCTCCACCCATACTGCCAGGATATTCGTCGGGTCGTACTTCTGTTCTCCCTTGGGCGTGGTCGTCGTAAAGGTCAGGCCCATTTGCTCGCGCGGTCTCTGCTCTTCCTCGATCGGGCTGCACGCCAGAAAAAATCCCACCATCATGCAAAAAAGGCTTATAAAGCCCATTCGCAAACCGTTCATCGTACATAATCTCCTTCTATTCTCCCCCACAGGAGTGCTTAACACGTACCATTATTATTCTTATCCAATATTACAAACAAATGCAACAAGTAGGTGGAAGCGATTATTGAACGGGTGGCGACATGAGCAGGGGGCTGTGTTAATTTGAAGCAACGAATTGGAAGGTTTTCTGAGTAATGATAATGTTTTTCATCTTCAGGGCCAAGGGCCCGTCCGGGGAAATGCATCGGCAAGGTGAGGCAGTCCGCATTTCTATTCCATTAGTTTGAAGAAAGGGAGGCGTGCTGCTTTTTTGTCCAATGTGAGGCAGGATTCGCAAGCGGCGGATTCGGCAACAAGAGCGATAAGCAAGTCTGCCAGATCACATCTGCTCTCCAGCGCCTCGTTAAGCAAACGTACCAGAACTTCTTCGTCCTCAAACGCAAAAACGGCCATGTGCCGCATGTCATCCAGGGCTTCTAATACTTCAGCGCGACTGAGACCATAGGCGCTCTGCAAAACCCAGATGGTCTCGAGGACCACCAGCGAAGATATAAAAAACCGGCGGCGCTCTTTCTCGGCCTTGGCTAAATGCTGATAAACAAGCCGGGCCTGATTCTCATCATCCCGAACCAGAAAGCGAATAATGATATTGGTGTCCAGGGCAATCATGCACGTTTCTTCCGCATATTTTCCGCAACGGCCTTTTCCATCTGGGCCACCGATTTGCGCTGCTGACCGGGCTTCTTGTATTTGCCGAATACATCCGCTACCGACCTGTTGAGAACCCGCATGATGACCTCATTACTATCGGAAAGTTCAAAAGAAACGCGATCCCCGGGCTCAAGGTGCAAAGATTCACGCACATCTTGCGGGATTGTAATCTGTCCCTTGGAACTTACTTTCGCGCTTACCATATTTTGAATCCTTACCTTTTCTATTCTTCTTACATTTTATAATTGTAAGAATGAGGAGTCAAGAAACTTGTGAGGAAAGCTTATTGCGGGGTGCACGGCATAAATGGCCTGTGGCGCTCAAAAGAGAACCGCGATTCTTTTTGAGGCATTCAGGATACCTGTTTATCAAAAAATAACCACGAATAGCCCCCTATTTATGTCGTGCGCCCCATATTGCGAGGCCTCTCCTTTCTTCTCTTCGCCCTTCTCTGGGATTGAAAGCCCAGGGCTATTATGGAGCGTGCCTGTGGCGCTAAAAAGAGGATGACAATGTTATTGAGCAATCCAGGCTTCTTATTTTATCAAGATATCCACCAAGGTGGGTTTTGCCCACATCCCATTTGTCGGAATTTTGGAAAGGTTTGCATGTTCGTAGTCAGCCCCGTGAGGGGCGTCGGCTTGAATGGAATCCATTCATCATCCTGGAAATTTCTGCTCCGGACGACGGCCCTTACGGGCCTGACTACAAACGAGAGCACCCTGATTGCGACTTTATTATGGTTGGGAGTTCGGTAGTTTCTTAAGTGCCGCTATTAATAGTCAGACATTCTTTGGTCCGTTGCCAGAGCGGCAGGACGAGGATTTCGTAATTATCGAAAAAGTAAAGGGTGAAGGCCGTCTGCATATTGAGCAGGGCGCGGCAGCGGTGGCCCAGGGCCATGTGGGCGCAGGCTTCGAAATAGTGGCGGAAGTAATCGTCGGGACCTTCGGGCTGTACCGCCTGCAAAACCTTGAGCGCCACTTCCGCCTCGCCGCAGCGATAAAGGGCATAAGCGTAAAAGGCGGCGTGGAGCGGTTCCATCTCTTCCTGCCGGTCCAGAACGGCGGCGATTTCCTCACGCGCCCGGGGCCAGTGCCCCAGCGACCCCAGGGCCGACGCTCGCAACAGCGCCAGATAATCATCATTGCCACCGTGGGCGCGTTCGTAATTGATCCACTTCAGCGCGCGCAGGGCCTCGTTTTTTTCGAGAGCGGCTTCGATGCGATGGACGCGCTTGGCCGGACCCATGCCCGGTGCGGCTTCCGAGGCTTCCAGGTCTTCAGCCGATCCCGTTGCTTCCTGATTTTGCAGCATATAGCGTTCCAGCGCCAGCGTTCCCAGTCCCAGGTAGTAAGGATGGGTGGAGAGGGGGCATTTGATCTGGGCGGAATATTTCAGGCAGCGCTCCCATTCGCCCATGGCGGCATCGTAGTTGCCGGATTCAAAGAGGGCGATGGCGTGGAGATTGGCGACGACGGAATTTTTCGGCGCTTCCGACGCCAGTATTGCGAGCCTTTCGGCGGCATCGGAAAACTTGCCGGCGGCGATCAGCGTGCAGGCGATTTCCAGCCGCGTCGTTTCATCCTTCAGCCCCGTCTCACCGGCGCGCTTCCACAGGCGAAGGGATGCCTCATACATTCCCGCCTGCCGGAGGGCGTCGGCGGCATCGCGCCAGAAGAGGCAGGCTTTTTCGCCGGGCGGACATTCCAGTTCGCCTTCCGCGCAAAAGGCTTCGAGCACGCGGCGGCCTTCGCCCAGTTTGCCTTCCTGCACCAGGCCACAGCCTTTTTCCAGCACCGTTCGTGAGATGGAAATACTCATGATCAATCGCGCCCCTTTGCTGTTTTCTGAAAGACATAAATCGCCCGCGGGCTGTCTGCCTCAAAGGCCGAACCGTCAAAGTCGCCATAGAGCGATTGCAAAATAAGCCCCTGCCCCAGCGCCATGTCGCGCATTTCTTCCGGCTCGTAAATGCGTACGCTTTCCAGAATTTCTTCCTGCTCGCCTTCGATCTCAAAGACCATCCGCTTTTCCACACGCTCCTGATCATCGGTGCGATAGACGCGGCGATACTCCTCAATCTCCAGACCGCCCGGTGTATTCCGGCTGCTTCGGGGGACCAGGTGTTCGCGCAGCCAGGCGGGATTGATATGGTCGAGAAGCAGGATGCCTCCCCTCACCAGCACCCGCGCCGCCTCGGCCAGGACTTCGGCGTTCTGCTTGTCGTCCATGAAGTATCCGAAGCTGGTGAACAAATTCAGCACCAGGTCGAATTGGGCGTCGCCATAGGGCAGGGCGATCATGTTGCCGCGCGCCAGTTCAAGTTCCGGAGCCTGCTCGCGCTTGATCTCGCGCGCCTTTTCCAATAGATGACGCGACAGGTCCATCCCGGCCAAGAGCGGTGGCTTGCACTTGGCCACTTCCACACTGTGCCGTCCTTCGCCGCAGCAAAGGTCCAGGACGCGCATGTTTTCCAGATCGATGCCGGGCAGTTGCCGGACAAAGCCGATGGCGCGCAGGGCGTCGTTGCGATCGCGGTGGGCGTAGATGTCAGAGTAGTGGGGTCCGAATGCCTTGTGATACCAGGGAGATTCCATGGGGGAGGCAGCGGCGTTTGGCTGAGGCTCTATCCTGCCGCAATGGTCCCGCGAAGCTGGCGGTAAAAATGCCGTGAGAGGCATTCATAGGCGCCGTTTTGGGTCAGGGCTCTTTGCGGGTGGGGCGAGGGACTGCTTACATAAAGAAAGCCCCGGGGCTGCACGCCGGTTACCAGTCCTTTCAAAAATTCGAGTTGGACATCGGTATCGAAGTATTGAAAAACATGGTCACAGAGCACCATTTCAAAACGATGCTTGCGGCTGCCCTCGCGAATATCGCGCTGAATAAAATGCACCTTCGAGCGGATCTGTGGATTCACGCGAATCGTGCGCGAATCCATGCGAGTCGTGTACTTTTCAAAAATCGAAGCATACTTCTTTACCGCGTCACGGCTCAAATTATACTCACCGGCTTTGGCTTTCGCAAGGGCCTCATCGGAAATATCCGTGCCCAGAATGCGAAAATCGAGTTTCTTGAGATCCAGGCGGTCCAGATGATTCATCACCACCATGGCCACCGAATAGGCCTCCATCCCCAGCGAACACCCCGCGCACCAGATATGAAAGCGTCCGCCTTCCTTCGCGTAAACAGGCGCCACGGTTCGGGTAATGTGCTCCAGCAGCGTCTCGTTGCGAAAGAAAAGGCTCGCGCCCGTAATGAGGCGGCGCTTGGGGTCGTGAAAAACCTGGTAGGAACGGTCCGACGAAAAGGCCCGCTTCGCCTCGGCCAGCACCTCGCCACCGGCCTTTTTATAAAGGAGTAATTTGCCCGTCGAAGGATCGAGCAATAATTTGCGATGATATTCGCCCAGCACGTCGAGAATCTTGAAGGGAATTGCCCGCCGGGTCAGTTCGGAGGCCGTGCGTTCATAGACGTGGCGCGCCTTGTCCACACCACCGATAAGGAAGCATTGGCAATCGCCGGGGCGCAGTCCGAATTTTTTCAGTTTCTTTTCGAGTTCGCTCAGAGCCCCGGCAGGTGTATGCGCGCCGTCATCGCGGAAGGCGGTGATATGACTGATGGCGCCGATACCGCGCTCGCCATGATAAAAGCCCACGCACATGCAACTCTTCAGGTAGGTCCCCTGGACTTCGGTACCAACATAAGTCTCTCCCTGCTGAATACGCACGCCGTGGTAGTTCTTCAGTGGATCGTCGGTCAGTGAGAAATCGAGACGCCGGGATCGGGTCCGACCCGCAAGCGTTGCCGAATCAGCCATAGTTTCTTTCACCCCAAATATATACTCGACATTCCTTATCGGCATTTTGGGCGAAAAACTGAGAAATAACATCCTCTCATATATTGGATTTAGAAGATTTCGGCGACTGCTCAGGAAATCCTGGCAATCTTGTGAGCTTTGTCAAATTGCACCTTCTGGCCCCATTTTTTTCCAATTGAACCGTACCTTCTCCTTATATCCAAAAAAATAGTGAAATATTTTTGCGAAACCTGCCTCAGGATGGTAACGTTTTTTCCAGATCGCAATGCTATCAAGAAAGACAGGAAAGCACCATGCCGGATAAAAAGCCGAACATCATCCTTTTCATCACCGACGACCAGGGCTATGGCGACCTGGGATGCACGGGGAATCCCTGGCTCAAGACGCCCCATATCGATGCCTTCTCTGAGGAAGCGGTGCGTTTTCCCGACTTTCATGTATCGCCCCTCTGCACTCCCACTCGCGGGGCATTGCTCACAGGGCGGCGGCCACTGAGAAACGGCGCCTGGGGCGTATGCCGGGGGCGTTCGCTTCTGAACCGCGACGAAACCACCATGGCCGACGTCTTTCGGCACAACGGTTATCGCACCGGCCTTTTCGGCAAATGGCACCTGGGCGACAATTACCCCTTTCGCCCCTTTGACCGCGGCTTTGAGAAAGTCATCGCCCACAAAGGCGGCGGCGTAGGCCAGACACCCGATGCCTGGATGAATAATTATTTCGACGATACCTATTTCCATAATGGCGAAGCCGTCAAGCACGATGGTTATTGCACGGATATATGGTTTGACGAAGCGATGCGATTTATCGAGGAATGTGGTGACGCTCCTTTTTTCACCATGCTTTCGACAAACGCGCCGCACGATCCCTATCTGGTGGACGAGAAATACACGGCGCCCTATCTGGGAATCGACGAAATCCCCTTTCCGGCCTTTTACGGGATGATCGCCAACCTGGACGCCAACTTCGCGCGGCTGCGGCGTTTTTTGCAGGAGAAAAATATCGAGGACAACACCATCCTCATCTATATGACGGACAACGGCAGTTCGGGAGCCTGCAATATGGATGAGCAGGGCTTCGCGATTGATGGATACAACGCCGGTATGCGCGGCAAAAAGGGCTCCTATTATGAAGGGGGGCATCGTGTGCCCTTTTTTATTCGCTGGCCCCGGGGCGGCATTGCGGGGGGACGCGATGTGGATGAGATGGCGCTGCATGTGGACGTGCTGCCGACTTTTGTGGAGTTGTGCGGTTTGGACTTGCCGCCGGAAACCAGGCCCTTTGACGGAACGAGCCTGGCGGCGCTCATGCGGGGCGAAGTCGAACGCCTGCCGGGGGATCGCGTCCATATTGCCCAGATGGATATGCGCTCGCGGGAGACGATTGAGAAATGGCACAGCGCCGTTCTCACGCGCGACTGGCGGCTTGTGCGGGGTGAAGAACTCTACGACATCAAAAAAGATCCCGCGCAGAAAAATAATGTGGCGGCGGAATATCCGGAAGTGGTGGAGCGCCTGCGACAGGCCCATGAGGAATGGTGGAGCGAGGTGGAGCCGACCATCGCGCCATACAATCGGATCGTATTGGGTAGCGATGCTGAAAACCCCACGCGCCTCGATGCCTTTGACGTGATGGGCGATACGGCATACGTGCAGTCCCTGGTGGCGCGCGCGGCTCATACGTCGGGCCTGTGGCGCGTTTCGGTGGATCGCCCCGGTCGCTATCGCTTCGGCCTGCGCCGCTGGCCGAAGGAGCGCGACTTGCCGATTGATGGAGACATTTCGCCCGAAGAAATGGAACGGCTTATTATCAATTGGCCCGGTAATAAAAGCCAGACCATCGATCCGAAAAAAGCACGTGTTCGCATTTTCGATCAGGAAAAAACCACCGACATCGACGCCTCTCAAAAAGAGGCACGGATAGAGATCGATATCGATCAAAGCGGCGAAAGTGATCTCGAAGCATGGTTCATCGACGCCGACGGCCAGGAACAGGGTGTGTATTATCTGTATATCGAGCGCCTGTGATAGGCCAATCGCAATCGGCCAAAGCCCTGTTTCCCGCGAATCATGTTTGCAGCCCGTGATACATTCGGCCCCGCAAGTCCGCCTTTTTCAGGGGATGCGAAAATTTATGCAAATGAGACAATTCTTTCTCTGGAAATCCGCGCTGATTTTTGCATAATCGAAAAAAGCAGACACGGGAGCGGGACTTCAAAAAAAGGGGGAAGGCTTTTCGGAAAATAAAAAATCGCGGGCAAGCAAGCCGTCGCAAGATCAGCCAGCCATTCCTGCATTATATATTATACTTTTGATCTATTAGGGGAATGTCGGTTTCCGATAAAAAATGAGCTTGCCTTTTGGTCTTGTGAAGTCTATCGTCATTGCTAGACGCGCTTGATTACTTGCTCCCGCTGATTGCTATTTATTTTGCTATTCCGATTCCCTTTTCCAGTCTTTGCGCGCCTGTCCAAATTCAATAAGAGTGCGAACTGCCATGACACAATCCAAGGGGTCAATGAATAGTACTATGCCATCAAACACCAATCTTTGGGATGAAGCATTAACCGAACTGAAGGTGGAAGTTGACGAGGAAAACTATAACGCCTGGTTGAAGAACACCCGTTTTCGTTCAATGGAAGACGGCGTTTTGCACCTCGACGTGCCGTCGGCTTTCAACCGGACCGTATTGCAGCATAACTATCAGGAACAGATTTCGAAGGCTGTCCAGAAACATGCCACTATTCCCGTGGAAGTGGACTTTCATGTCGTAGCCGATGTGGATATCGACGATTCCGAAATCGCAGAAGGCGCCCCCGAAGCCAGCACCAATACCAGGACCGATATGCGTCTGGGCCGTTCGGAACTGGCCTCTCACCTGACCTTTGATAATTTTGTCGTGGGCGAGAGCAACCGCTTTGCCTATGCCGCATGTCAGGCCGTGGCCGAACCGGAAACGGAAGCCTGGAATCCGCTGCTCATCTGGGGTGGTGTGGGCCTTGGCAAGACCCACCTCCTGCAGGCTATCGCCCATGAGTTCCTCAAGCGTTCGCCCGACGCGCGGGTGCGCTATGTGAACTCCGAACGCTTCATCAACGGCTTTGTCCAGGCCCTGAAGCAGGACAAGATGGCCCAGTTCCGCGCCATCTACCGCAATGCGGACCTGCTGCTCCTTGACGATGTGCAGTTTCTCTTTGGCAAGGAAGCCACGCAGAACGAATTTTTCCATACCTTCAACGAACTCCATAGCAGCAAGAAAAAAATCGTCCTTTCCAGCGACCGTCCGCCGAGCGACATGTCCAACATCGAAGAACGCCTCCGCAGCCGGTTCGAGTGGGGTCTCATCGTGGATGTGCAGGCGCCCGACCTGGAAACGCGCATTGCCATTCTCCACCAGAAGGCTGAACTAAACGGCTTCACCATTCCCAACGATGTGGCCGCCTTTATTGCCGAACGCATCAAGACCAACATCCGCAAACTCGAAGGCGTCCTCACGAGCCTGCGCTACCACTGGAAGCTTTCAGGCGAGCCAATCTGCATGAAGAGCGTTCGCGATGTGCTCGGGCATTTTGTCGTCAGCGACGAACCCCAGCAGGTGACCATCGAGACGATCCAGTCTCAGGTCTGCGATTATTTCAACATCAGCCTGGCCGAGCTCGTCGGCAAGGAACGCCACTCCAAGGTGACCCTGCCGCGGCACCTGTCCATGTATCTCTGCCGCCTGCTGACGGACCTGTCCTATCCGGAAATCGCGGCCAAATTCAGCGGCCGTAACCATACTTCGGTGCTCCATGCCTACAAGAAAATCGAAAAGCAGTTGCTCCGGGATGCAAACCTGCAGGCCGTTATGAATTATCTAACGAAAAAAATTCAGGAAAACGCCGCATAATTTGTTATAATGATCATAGCAAATTATCAGGGAAGGAAGGATAGGATGAATATTCTACGGAAAAATAAACTTGGGCGGAAGAGCCGGCTCGGCTTTTCCTTTCTCGAAATCATGCTGGTCGTCGTCATTCTGGGCATCATGTTGGCCGTCGTCGGCCCGAACCTGGTGGGTAAATCGCAAAAGGCCAAAATCAGCGCCACCAAACAGCAGATCGCGAACTTTGCCACTGCCCTGCAGATGTATGAAGCCGCCATCGGCGAATTTCCCAGCACCGACCAGGGCCTCAATGCACTCGTCGAAAAACCCTCCGATGTCTCTGAAGACGACTGGAGCGAGTTCATGCTGGAAATCCCCAAAGATTCCTGGGGACAGGAATACCAGTACACCTACCCCGGTGAACATGGCCGCTACTACGACCTCATCTCCGCCGGTCCCGACAAACAGTTCGGCACGGAAGACGACATTACCAACTACAAAAAAGACGACGAATAATATCCGCGAAAAGCGTGATAATATTTGAGCAGCAGGTTTTGTCAATAAAGACGGCATGGTATCGAAAAGATATCATGCCGTTTTATTCTGTCCTGTAATTGTTCTCAAAAGTCTTTCTACGATTTTTGAGCATGGATCGGGCCTTCAGCGCTCTCTTCTTTTTCTTTGTCCGACGTGGGGTTGAAATCCCAGGCTTTTCTGTCAGGATAATATTGTTTTAGTGCTGTAAGCACGGCTCAAATTGGGGCGCGCTTACAGCGCTTGCTTTTATTTTTGCGGCCTTGGTCCTGGGGTTCCGCTTCCTCCGGTCGCTCCACCCCAGGCTGGTATGTATAGCGCTTTCAGCGCTGAAACAGAAACAATCAAAAACGCTTATATCAGATCAGAAAAGTCTTTCTGCCAAATAAAAGCCGCGAGATTTTGCAAAAGGTCAAAAGCACCATTTCTCGGGCTTCAGGACCGCCAATCCAAAAAGCATAATCGAAAAACTTTCGAAAACGGCTCCAAGGTGGGCTTTGCCGGCAAGCCATTTGTCGGAATTTTTGAAAGGCTTGCATGTTCCTAGTCAGCCCCGTGAGGGGCGTCGGCTTGAGTAGAATCCATTCATCATCCTGGAAATTTCTGCTCCGCACGACGGCCCTTACGGGCCTTACTACAAACGAGAGATTCCAATGCCTGCAAGAGGGTGAGATGCTATGGGTATTCCGACGCGCAGAAATGTATTGGCAGGATTAGCCCGGACGCTTCCAGGAGGCTGCGGGAATATTATGCTGAAAGGAAATTTGTTTTTAAGAATTCCTATTGATCACATGTATGATGAGTGGTATGATAAAAGTACATGCTCAAGCTGGAAAAACCAGCAGGCCGATAAGTCCAAAAGGACCAGGCGCATGTTGGAATCAAGAGTTTGAGGAGTTTAAGTATAGTGTGAAGGACAATCTCAAAAAAAATCGAAGAAGGGGTTTTTACAATGAGGCAAGCAGTTTTAACGAAGAGCAAAAATTACGTCTGGAAAATGGCTGTTGCGCTTTTGCTTATGGCATTGGCGCTAGGGATTTTTCCGATTCGCCAGGCCGACGCCATTCCCGATTACCACCGGCGTGAAATGCTAAGACTTGAAAAGTCCTACAAGGATATCCTGGCCGATGCCAATGGGCCCGCTCAGGCGGCCGCCAAACTTCAGGGCATCGCCGACCAGGAACAACTGGAAAAGGAGATCGTGGGCTTTGCCAAGGCGGTCCACGGGCTCAAGGCTTTTGACAAGGCCGCCGAGACCTTTGATATTCTTATCCAGAAACAGGATCTGCCTTCGGCCATTCTGGCTGCCGACATCCTCCTCAAAATTGCCGATACCGTCGCTACCAGCAGTTACGGGCTCAGCAAAGAACTTCGCAGCTTTCCCGACGAACTTTGCGAACGCTCCGCGTCCCTGATGGATTATCCCAATCCCCTTGTCCAGGCCATGGGCGAATGGATGCTTGCCCTGCGCGTGAAAAAGCAGACGGCCACCACCAAAAAACTCGACGAAACCTTCCGGCCCGGAAAGTCCAAGCAGGCCTGGTACGTGAAGTGGGAGCAACGCGAGGCCAACTTTGACCTGGAAGATAACTACTGCCGCCAGCTCATCCAGATGAACCGGCATCGCACCGCCGCAGGCGTGGCCGAAGATGTCGAAAAGGTTGCCGCGCGCATGAGCAAACTGCTGGCCGATCCGAAGACGAAGAAAGACGAGGCTCCCGTCGCCGCCTATGAAACGGCGCTGGCCAACGCACGCGAGGCCGCTTCCGGCAGCAATCTGACACAGGCTCACATTGCGTACATTATTCTGCGCAAGGCCGCGCGAGATGTGATTGTCGCCAGCCGCTATGAATTCCCCCGGGAAGGGGTCGCTTTTTACACCAACCCCACCATCACCGGCGGCGTATGGAACGTCAATGTCGTCGTTACCGGACGCACCAACATCCCCCTTGGCGACCTTTACGTGAAAAAGAACAGCGATCCCGCCAAGGCCGCGACCGCCCTCAAGATCGAAGAAAAAATCGGCGCCGGCTCCATCCGCGGCCTTGACCTGAACTGGGACGGCGACAAGCTGCTTTTTTCCTACTGGATGCAACCGATTACCGGAGAAGCTCCCTTTGGCTGGGACTATACGAAAAACGCGTCTCTCTTTACGACTGACCTGCAAGGCTCCGAGCTTACCCGACTGACCAACGCTCCCGGCAGCAACGATGTGGAGCCCTGCTTCCTGCCCAACGGCGGATACATCTTTGCTTCCGACCGCTCGAGCTATGGGAACCAGTGCGCGGGTCCATTCCTGCAGAACAAGCGCTGCACCACCCTTTTCCGACTGGACCCGAGCCGCGACAAGGAACCCGTGGCCATCAGCAACAACAAAGACTTCGACCGCCACCCCCATGTTTTGAACGATGGCACCGTGGTCTTTATGCACTGGGAATATCAGGAGCGCGGTCTTTACAATCTGCATACGGCCTGGCGCTGCCGTCCCGACGGAACCAACATGGACGCCCTTTACAAGCAGCATATCGACGTGCCCATGTCCATCCGCGACGTGCAGCAGGTGCCCGGCTCGGACCTCTGCGTGGCCACGGCCCAGGGCCATCATGACGCCCACAACGGCCCCGTGATTACCTTCAACCCGGCCCTGGGCATCAACAATGCCGACTCCATGCGCCTGATCACCCCCGGCACCAGCAGCGTGGAAGGCGGGCTTGGGCCGCTGAACAACCAGATCGTCGAAGAAGGCGGTGTGGAAAACCGCGGCGGCTTTTTCATCAATCCCTTCCCCATGTCGGAGAAGGCCTTTCTCGTCGGCCATGAAATGACCGGCAACGAATGCGAATACGGCGTTTACTATATCGACGTATGGGGCAACCGCGAGCTGATCCATCGCGACAAGAACATGAGCTGCTTCATGCCCCATCCCCTGCGCCAGCGCGAAAAACCGCCTGTCGTGGCCGATACGGTGAACCCCAACATCAACTACGCCATGGCCTTCCTTGAAAACGTCTATCTCGACCTGCCTGGAGTTGAAGAAGGCGCCGTGAAGTATCTGCGCATGAACCAGCGCCTCTTCCTGCCGGCTCCGGTCGATTACGAAGATCGCAACTACGACCATAATCACCTGCACTACCTGCCCGGCGATTCCACGTCCTACCATTTCGGTCACTGGACCTGGGCGCCAACGCGTACTATCGGCATGGTGAAGGTCAATCCCGACGGCAGCGCCTATTTCAAGGTTCCCGCGGGCATGCCCGTTTTCCTGCAGGCGCTCGACGAAAACTTCTGCGAAGTGCGACGCATGCGTTCGAGCTTCACGCTCCAGCGCGGCGAATTCCGTGGATGCACGGGCTGTCACGAAAGCCGCTACGAGGCCACGGGACGCGTCTATCGCACCGACACCCTCAGCGCCGGTCCGGCCACCCCCGAACCGCCCAGTTGGGGCGTGAACACGATTCTTGACTATCGCGAGCACATCCAGCCTATTCTGGACAAGCACTGCGTCTCCTGTCACGACGCGGAAAAGCCCGCCGGCGGCATCGATTTCACCAGCCGCGAAATCGGCGGATTCTACCAGTCCTATCGCAGCATGTTCGGACTCAAGCCGAACGATCCGACGCCCGTCAAGGAGCTCAACTGGCACTTTGCCCTCCACCCCGAGGCCAAGGACGATGAGTTCTACGGCAAAAAGAAAGACGGAACCTATCCCGACAATGTGCGGTCCACCAAAGACATCCTGGAACAAATGGAAGAAAACAGGTTCCCCGGGATGCTGGTGTCCATCTCGAATCGCCACAGCAAGACCGAAATCACCATGCCCTACATGTTCGGGTCGAACAAGAGCAAGCTGATTCGTACGCTGCTGGACGACAAAAAGCACCGGGAAAAGGTGAAGTCCAAGATGACGGAAGACGAATGGATTCGTCTGGTTACCTGGGTGGATCACAACGCCATCTACCACAGCACCGTGATCGACGTGTCGCAATATAATGACAATAAAAGGCTGCCCCGCGTGCCCTATTATCTGCCATCCCCCTGGCAGCCCGCGGACACGAACCCCACCTTCTACAACACGAAGGACGTGAGCAAAACCCCGGTCATCCCCGAACATGCCAAGGCCGACCGGAAGCCCGAATAATCGGGACACGCCAGTCCAGACAATGATGATAGGCGCCAGGTCACCCAAAACGATCTGGCGCTTTTTCTTTTGCTCAAGACTTCATCGCACCCGGAATTACAATCCGATTCTTTTTTATCCGCGGTTCATAAAAAAAGTACCGCCGGCATCTTGCCGGCAAAAATGCTCCCGACAAAGTTACCAATCCCGACTCACTCTTTTCTTCCACCATCCCCCCGCTGCCACGAGGATGGTGGCGATACGTGCTGCTCCAGATCCACTCGCTCCGACGCCCCTCACGGGGCTGACTACGAACATGTAAGCCCTTTGAAGGTTTTTTGTGTGGCAACGCACAGGATCAAGCCTATTCGAAGAGTTCGGCAATTGCGGAGAAGGTGGGGCGTTGGGTGGTTTCGAGTTTTTGGCGGGGATGGTGTCCGCGGGCGATAAGAATGCAGTCGATTCCCAGGGCTTCAGCCACTTCGCTGTCGTGCACCGTATCGCCGACGAGCACCAGGCTTTCCGGCGCGATGCCACGTTTCCGCATCCACTGGCGGCCCGTTTCGATCTTGCCCTTGGCGTAATGGTCGCCCTGTCCCACCATATCCTCGAAAAACCCGTGAATGCCGAAGTGCTCCACATACTCGCCCAGGCTTTGGGTTTCCGTGGCCGAGAGAATGCTCTGCCCCATGCCGCGGTCGGCGGCGGCCTGAAGCGCGGTCTCCACATCATTATGCAGGCCGCAATCAAACCGCCGCTTTGTATGCTCCTCAATAAACTCGATCGCCGTCTTTTCAAAAGGCTCCCGCTCGAAGTCGAAGCCGATCTTTCGGTAATATTCCATCACGGGAAAATCAAAAATCTCGATATACCGCTCGATACTCAGGGGATCCATGCCGCGCCGCTTGAGCAGGGTGTTCATCACCCCCACACACAGCGCCACATCGTCCAGAAGCGTCCCGTTCCAGTCCCAGAGGATATAGCGATATTTGTCGAGCAATCTGTGCGTCATTTTTTCAGCAGCTTATATTCCAGACTGTCCATGAGTGCGCGCCAGGAGGCTTCGATGATGTTTTCCGAAACGCCCACGGTGCCCCATTCCTTGTGGCCGTCGCCGGACTCGATCAGCACGCGCACCTTGGCCGCCGTTCCTTCTTCGGCATCGAGCACACGCACCTTGTAGTCCAGCAGGTTGACATTTGCAAGTTGGGGGAACTTGTCGCTGAGCGCCTTGCGCACGGCCACGTCCAGCGCGTTGACGGGACCGTCGCCCTCGCCGGCCATCAGGAAGGACTCGCCCTTCACGTTCACCTTGACCGTTGCCTCGCTCATGCAATCCGCCTCATGGCCGCGTTTTTCCACGATCACGCGGAAGCCTTCCAGGTCGAAGGGGCGCTTGTACTTGTCACCCAGGCGCGCCGCCAAAACCTCGAAGGATGCCTCCGCCGCCTCAAAGGTATAGCCTTCGTCTTCCATTTCTTTCACGCGGGCCAGCAGGCGTTTTTTCTCCATGTCCGATCCTTCCGGCAGTTTCACCTTGCGCTCGGCCAGCTTGTATTCGATGTTGCTGCGTCCGGCAAGTTCGCTGATCAACACGCGCCGCTCATTGCCTACTTCCTCCGGCGAAATATGCTCGTAGGTCGTCTTGTCGCGCTGCAGGGCGCTTACGTGCATACCGCCCTTGTGCGCGAAGGAACAGCGCCCCACATAAGGCTGGCGGGGGTTCGGAGCCTGGTTCGCGATTTCGTCGATCATGTGGCTGAATTCCGTAATCCGCCGCAGGCTCTTTTTGGGAACGCAGGTCCGCTTCAGCTTGAGCATGAGGTTCGGGATGATCTGGATAAGGTCCGCGTTGCCCGTGCGTTCGCCATAGCCGTTGATGGTGCCCTGGACCTGCTCGGCTCCGGCCAGCACGCCCATATAGGTATTGGCCACGGCCATTCCGGCATCGTTGTGGCAATGAATGCCCACCGGCGTGGAGGTCGAGTCGCAGACGGCCTTGGTGATCTCGGCGATTTCGTCGGGCATGCATCCGCCGTTCGTCTCGCACAGCGCCAGGCAGTCGGCTCCGGCATCCACCGCCGCTTCCAGGCACTTCATGGCGTACTCGGGATTCGCCTTGTAGCCGTCGAAAAAGTGTTCCGCGTCGTAGATCACCTCGCGCCGTTTCTCCTTCAGGTAGCGCACCGAATCGGCAATCATCGCCAGGTTTTCTTCGAGCGTCGTGCGCAGGCCCGTGGTCACATGCATGTCCCAGGTCTTACCCACCAGCGTGATCACCGGCGTCTTCACATCCAGCATCACGGCGATGTTGGGATCATCTTCCACCTTCGTATTTTTCCGCCGCGTCATGCCAAAGGTGGCCACCTTGGCGTTTTGCAGCTTCATCTTTTTTACTTCCTTGAAAAAGCGCACCACCTTGGGGTTCGATTGCGCCTGGCCGCCTTCGATGTAATGCACGCCGAACTCATCGAGCAGCCGCGCGATCTGCAGGTTGTCCTCCAGCGAAAAGGAAATGTTCTCCGCCTGGGCCCCGTCGCGCAGGGTGGTGTCGTATATCCTGATGTTCTTCTTTGCCATTGTCTTTCTCCCATCTGTCAAATGCCGAAATCCGCCGATCCGATTCTGCCGAAACCATCTTCCCGCGACAGAACCGAATGGCCCGTTTCATCCCAGGAGGCCCAGAAACGACCTCCGACCCGCGCGCCACCGCGAGCCCCTTTCAATCTTTCCTGAGAATGCTGAGCGCGGCATCACGAAACTGAGCCGCGTCACGAAACTCCTTATAAACCGAGGCGAAGCGTATATAGGCCACTTCATCCAGGTCCTGCAGGCGCTTCAGAACCATGTCCCCGATCTCCTTTGCCTTGATTTCCGTCACCATCCGATTTTGGATTTCCTTCTCGATGTCCGTTATGAGGTTTTCAATATCCTCTTCCGTCACCGGACGTTTTTCGCAGGCCTTCCAGACGCCCTTCTGGATTTTGCTGCGATCATAGCTTTCCCGTTCGCCTTCGCTTTTTACCACGTGGATTTCGGCGGGTTCGATGTATTCAAAAGTCGTAAAGCGCCTTCCACAATCCAGGCATTCCCGCCGTCGCCGGATCGAATCCCCATCCTGGCAAACCCGTGAATTCACCACCTTGTCGTTCGTACTGCGGCAAAAGGGACAACGCATCTCTCGCTCCTTCTTTGGGCTTTCATGGCTGAGCCCTATAAAAAAAGCCCGCTCAAACGGCGGGCCTTTCCAATTCCTCCGCGTATGGCGCGGCAGGCCCCCCGGTTATGAACCGCTAATGTGAGGGGTCAGCTTGCTGACGATCTGGTTCTTGGGCTGCGCGCCCATCATGACTTCCTTCACTTCGCCGTCCGCAAAAAGCATGAGGGTCGGAATGCTCTCGATGCCGAACTTCATGGCGATTTCGCTATTGCTGTCGATATCCACCTTGCCGACCTTCAATTTGCCTTGCAGGTCCGAGGCGATTTCCTCGATGATCGGCGTGATCATCCGGCAGGGACCGCACCATTCCGCCCAGAAATCCACCAGCACGGGCATGTCGGCCTTGACCACTTCCGCCTCAAAATTTTCATCCGTAAATTCATGCACATTTTCCGAAGCCATAAATATATCTCCTTAGCGCTTGCGCTCGTATTTTGCTGCTTTTGCTCCCAAAAAGGCCCGGGATCACTGGCCGCCATCGGCTTATTCCCAGATGCCTGAAAATCCAATACCCCATTCTTTTATCAATACTCGGAACTATCGTCAAGCCCCTTCTTGTGTGCGATGAATTTCGCGCCAGTTTTCCGGCATGCGATGCTGGGCAAAGCCCTCGGGGCCGGTGTCGAGCACGGGATTGAACAGGACCAGCGCGTCGGGTTGGGAGGGAATGGTCTGGTCTTCATCAGGCTCGGCAAGTTTTGGCGTCAGTGCCGTCATGAGGGCCAGATGGCCGCCCGCCG
>CAYWYC010000014.1:30351-32654 GCA_964462565.1 uncultured Candidatus Sumerlaeota bacterium
GCCGCCCGCCGCCAGCATTTCCGGATCGATGCTGAGTTCACCCACCTTCGTCCGCACCCATCGTATCGCCGATTTGGCGTCCTGCACGGCTTCGAGGGGCGTTGTTCCGTGGGTTTTCTCCAGACGATACTGCACGGTGATCGCCACCATGCCGCGTCACCGATTTGCCGGGAGCCTTGCATTTTGGGTGCTTTCCGGACTCAAGCATATGACCTTTCCGGCCGATACATGGATGAGGGGCAAGTGCCCCCATGAAAGGCAGTGGTATGCAGAATGTGATGCAAAACGCTCTTTCCGCCGTTCGCGCCCATGCGCGAAAGACGATGGTCCATGCCCATAACGTGGCCAATATCAGCACGGAAGGCTTCAAGGCCCAGGAACTCCACATGCAGGAGAATCCCACGGGGGGCGTAAGTTCCACCGTGGAAACGCGCAATGAACCGGGGCTTGATATGGTGGAGGAATCGGTGGGAATGGTGCAGGCCGGCCACGGTTACGAGGCCAACCTGGCCGTTTTTCGCGCTTCCGACAAAATGCTGGGCGTCCTGATCGACACCGTCGCCTGATCTTTTTCTTTTTTATTCCGCGATGAGTTTATCGAGTAATCCCGTGAGGATGGCGTGGATGCTCTTGTAGGTCGATTCCGGCGCGCTTAGGATTTCTTCGGCGCTTTGGATGCATGGCGCGTCGATGAGTTCGTCGGCGCCGTTCTCGACCAGGGCGGCTACGCTTTCGGGGGTCGATTCGATATGAAACTGCAGGGCCAGGATGCGCTTTTCGTAGAGGAAAGCCTGGCTCGTGCAGGCATCGCTTTGGGCCAGGTGTTGCGCGCGGTCGGGGATGTCAAAGGTGTCACCGTGCCAGTGAAAGACGGTGGTGTGGTCAGGCGCATCGCTCAAAAATTCGGGGGCATTTTCCTTGAGGAATCGCACGGGAAACCATCCGATCTCCTTTTCGTTTCCGGCATAGACACGGCTGCCCAGGGCATCGGCCAGCAGCTGCGCGCCCAGGCACACGCCGATCATCCTGGACCCCGCCGCGATGGCCCGGCGGATAAAGGCGCGCTCTTCCGCAAGCCAGGGATATTTGGCGTCCTCATAAATATTCATGGGACCGCCCATGATGACGTAAAAGATTTGGGGCGAAGGCTCGGAGGGTTTTTCTCCGGTAAAAAGCCGGCAGCGACGCACCGGAAAGCCACGCGCAGCCGCCCAGTCACTGATCGCACCGGGACCTTCAAAGGGGACGTGCTGGAGGACTTCGATTTGCATGGGCGCCCTTAGATATTGTCCAGAATATCACGCTTGAAATGATTGAAAAAGAAAAGCCCGATTACCAGCGACAGCAGGGAGCCACCGGTGACCACGGCAAAACTGGTCCAGGAAAACCAGGCCTCCTGCGGAGAATCGCCGAAGAGCCACTGACTGAGCCGCACAAAATGGAGCATGGGGTTGAATTCCATGAGCACACGCAACTTTTGCACGACCGCTCCTTGGGCCTGATACAAAAAGGACGCGGGATAGACGATGGGCGTGAACCAGAACAGAAATTGCAGGGCCACATTGACCACCTGGCTGATGTCGCGGAAATAGATATTCAAGACCGAAGCAATCAGACCAAGGCCCAACGCGAAAACGCCCACGCAGAGCAACAGACCAAAACACGTCAGCACGGGCCATCCGGGCCAACCGCCCATGAAACTCAGGATGATGATAAAGGCGGCATAGCTGACCGTATGCACGAGCATGGCGTTGATGGTGACGACGAGGTGCAGCACGATTTCGGGAAAGGCCACTTTCTTGATGAGGCTGGCATTTTCAAGGATGGTATAGCTGCATCGGGTGAGGACTTCCTGAAAAACGAGCCAGGGAATCATGCCGGCGCAAAGGTGGATGACGTAGCTGCCACGATCCATGCCGCCGCCGAACTTGTGAGAAATAATGGTCCCTAAAATCAAAATATAAATGGCGATCATGATGATGGGATGGATGACATTCCAGAGCACGCCCAGCATGGATCCGGCATATCGGATGCGCAGGTCACGCTGCATGAGCATGAGCATGATCGATCGATTGGCCCAGACATCGGCCAGCATGGCCCCGAGCCCCTGCCGGGCCCTGGCGCTTACGACGCGTATTTCATCATGATGCGAATCCATGGATCTGCCTTCCCCTGAAATTCCAGGCGCACACATAATCGCCAAAGCCTTTCCTATATTCAAGCCAATTGTACAAGAGAACCTTGCGTCCTTGATCCTTCATACTGATATCTGTCTTGGGTTTTCGTAAGGCATATCTCAACCG
>CAYWYC010000015.1:0-32066 GCA_964462565.1 uncultured Candidatus Sumerlaeota bacterium
TATCTGTGGTTGATCTTCAAGGAACCGCGGATGATGCGGATGCCGTTGATATCAAACGCCTTTGGGCTCATGCTGCCAATTCCGATGGTTTCGACCTTATGAGGACTTTATCTGAAACCCACTTTTATGTCGTGCGCCCAAAAGGCTTTGCGCGATTATGCGGGAAGAGCGTTCAGGAGGGTTCTATCTATAAATGCGGTAGATTTCGATGCCTTTGTAATAATGCTTGAGAATATAAAAATAGTCGTATTTTTGGTTGGCGAGGCTGATGGCTCCCATCTGGCAGAGACCGATTCCGTGGCCCTTGCCGGCACCTTTGATTTTGACCTTCTGGAAGGTGCGCCCGGCGCCATAGGTGCGGTCGAGGGTGAAAAAGGAACTGGGCAGGCCGAGGGCACAGCGGATATCGTATTCTCCCCGCAGGATGAAGGTGCCTCGTGGCTGGGTATCGACAGCGACGGCGGATATGAGGCCGGATCCGGTGCGGTTGACGATGCGGATATTCGTAATTTTATCGATATTCAGGTAGGTTTGGCTCATCTTTTTGCGGAGTTCTTTTTCCGAGTAGCTGCGTGTCCATCGAAAATATCGTGAGCCGTAAGCCGGAAGTCCACCCTGATCGGGGTTGCAAAGGACGTCGGGACGACCGGCCACCCATTTTTCGGCGTTTTCATAGATGCCGAAATCGGGGGCTTTGGCATAATCAATGGCATCGACCCGGTCCTGAAGATAGGGTATTTTCTTTCCGCCCCATGCATGGGTGGAATCGCCGGTAGCGCCGCCACAACACAGCGAAAAAACGGCGTTGATGACTTCGTCTTCATACAGGCAGACCTGCCCCCAGGTCGCGTCCACGGCGGCGTTGGATTCGGGCGTTTCGGCGAGGGCGCCATGATAGGCCTGACAGTGTTGTTCATCGCATACATCAAAGTGCCAGGTGTTGTGCAGGTTCTGGCGAAGTTTGGCGATGGCCACGGAACGCGATATGACGGCCTGGACTTTTTTCATCTCGAAGGCGACGCCGTTTCCGATTTCAGGAGGGACTACGCCGTAAAGGTAGTCTTCGAGGAAAACGCGATTGACCAGGGTGAGTCGTCCCCGCTTGTTTCCCCATACTTCAATCAGGCCATGATAGGCGCGCATCTTGATCCAGGATTCTTTTTTGTGCCAGTCGGTGCTGGTGCTATGTACCCAGCTGGCCCGCATCAGGGCCCCATGGTCGGGGCTTCGCACACCCAGGTATCCCTTTGCCGAGGCCAGGATTTTGCCACTTGCATCCCTGGCTTCGACGATAGTTGAGGATTCCGGCTTATCGAGGGTGCGAAAGATAAAGGATTTAAAATGCTTGCCCACGGCATTCGACTTGTTCCGGGCGATCTGATAAGTGTCGAAGGGTCCGACGACCACCATCCAGTCCGCCGGTGAGGGCATGCTTCCATCGGGCAACGGCGCTCGATCGACGCGGGGGTCGCGCATCTTGTGCACGGGAAGTTGATATACTTTTTCGGCTTTTTTAAAGAAGGCCTCTGCCTGTTCTTCCTGGTCGGCGGGATAATCGGCGATGCAATGATAATAGACGCTTTTCTGGGTTTTGGGGTTTTTCCAGTTGAAACGGATAGGCGTGTCGGCGAATCCTTCATGCAGGACACGGCCTTCGCGATCATGGAGGACAAAATTGGTATGGGGCACCACGCGCATGGCATTGGCGTCGGCAACGAGTCCGACTCGGATGAAATACTGACGCTGTTGGAGGTTTTTGGTGTCTTTGGTTATGTCCTGGGCGGATGTGCTAGCCAGGACCAATAGAATCAGGGCCGCCAACACCATCTTCAGCTGAGGCTGCGGAGCGGCCGATATTTTCGCGCGCTTAAATCGTTTCATTGCGCACTACCTCGACCATGATTTCATCCTGCTTGCTGACCGGGCTTCCGGCTACGGGATTCTGACGATAGATGAGGCCGTTATCCTTACCGGCATAGGGGCTCTGGTGAACGCGGGAAATGGACATGTCCAGTTCATGGAGCAATATGCGTGCCTCCGACGGGGTCAGGTCGCGGAGATCGGGCATGATATACTCCACCGGCTCCGGGCCGAGACTGACCAGCAGATTCACCCGTGTTTCGCGGGAGACAAAGGAATTGGGCGGAGGATCCTGGGCGATGACAAGGTCTTTCTGGATGTCCTCGCTGTAAATCGAACTCAAGGAACCGACGACCAACTCGGCCTTGCGGATATTGACCCCGGCTTCGCCCTCGACCATGGCGCGCACGTCGGGACACACGACAAGGGTGGTGCCTTTGCTTACGCGAACCCGGATGACAGTCCCGGACTTGACGGAATTGTCGGGTTGGGGAAACTGGGTGACGATGGTTCCCTTGGGTTCGAGGTCGTTATATTCGAGTTCTTCGATTTTGATGGACAGGTCGGTTTGAAGTTCGAGGAGGGTTTTGGCGGCTTCTTCGACGCTTTTGCCGGTAATATTGGGGACCAGCACTTCCTGACCCTGGATATACTGACGGACAAAGAGAAAACTGACAGCACCGACCAGGGCAAATACGACCGCGCTGATAATAATGACTCGCAATAACTGACCGAAGAAGAAAAAGAAACGCACAAAAAGATCCGAGAGGAAATGGCGTATTCCCTTGGAGCCACTACCTTTATCAGGCGTGGTGGAAGGTGTGGTCGTTTGTGTGCCGTTTTCGCTCATAATGAAACCGGTAAGGGCCCGCCCTCCTGTCAGAGAGTTTATCGGCCAAATGGCATGACATGTATATAGGAATCAGCGCGGGAATTCCATAAATTCTTCGATTCGCAATGCGTCGCGTTCCAGATAGATGCCGGAGACATTGTTGCCCAGATAGCGCTCGAAGATGGACATGTCGATATCGGCATCGACTTTTGGGAGGGTTCCTTCCGGATCAATACCCAGATAGCTCAGTACCAGATAGGTGGCAAAAATATCCTTCATGGTTCCGAAAACGGGATTGGACCAGACCATGCCGGTATATCCCTGGGGGATATTCCGCAGGGCATCCTGGTATGCTGCTGTTCGTGTGAGCGGCTGGTCTCCGTTTGAGGCCTGGCGGAGGATTTTCTGGACGATTTCCTGATCGGCGCTGCCAATGATGAAAGAATGGGCCACGGCAAAGGAAAAACCGGGAAGATCTTCGGCCGGAATATCGGGGTTTTTGCCGGGGTCGGCCTGAATCGTATGGATGGCGTATCCCTGATATTGGTTGGAATTGACGCGGAAGGGTATCATGAAATTTCCGATAATAGCCTGGGCCATTTTCTTGAGGTTATCCGCAACCCCCATTTCGTTCTGCAAGGCCAGCATAAAGGCCAATCGGGGAGCATCTTCATAATCACCGGATTCGCCCTTGAAAATGGACATGGCGAACTCCGAACCCAGTCGGTCGATGATGGCGCGTTGGACATCGACCTGGGTAAGTTCGGAAAGGTGTTTGAGCCCGGTGTCGATAGAGGACTCGGTAATGTTGGGGTTGGTCTTTCGTTCGGCTTCCTTGTAGAATTCGATCAGTTCCTGGATGGGCAGGAGATAGTTGGCATAGGAGACGGCGTCGGCCGGAATGAGCGTGTTGGCCTTGAATGGATTGCGCCGCCCATGGAGCAATATTCGGCCGACACCCGTTGGGTTTTCCTGAATGGCAAGCGCCCAGAGTTGGCGAATCCCTTCCTTCTGGAGATTCATGGTCCATCCGGCGGACTTGAACTCGTCCAGGTCAAGAATTTTCAGCATGGGATTCTGGGTGAATTGTGGGGTATTGGCGAACTGGTCGATGAGGCGTTCGATATTGCAGTAGGCGAGCATGTCTTCGCGGGTTTCGCGGCTTACAAAATACCGGGCCGTCTGTTCGAAGTTTTCGGAAAAGGCCATGCCGTTTGGCGCGGGTCTTCCATCTTTGCGGGCCAGGTAATTGCTCAGGATCATCTTCATATAGGCGCGTTGGCCTTCGAGAAGAATACAAACGTTATCGACAAAGGCGTATTCATAATGGTATTGGATCATTCCGGCGTGGGGATTATCCGGCTGGACTTCGATCTCCATATCGGGATTGGCGGGAGCCCAGTAGATGGTGGTGTAGATATCCACACCGCGATATTTTTCGGAAGAGCGTTCGGCATCGCGGGGAAGATCAGAGAAGTAATGCTTTTCGATCAGGTCGCGTATTCTGCGCTGGCTTCCCTGGAATTCAGCAATCATACCGGTGTTGATTTCCTGGTACACGTTGTCTTCGGTTATGTTCAGAATATAGTCCGAAAGAAAAAAGGCGAACTGGCCGGGGAACATATCGAAGAGTTCCCGGCGTCCGATGCCCAGGTCTTTTTCGATGCCGGCAATTTGCTCATCGATTGCGTTATTGAAGGATTCGGCAACGGGGGCAAGCTCTGGATCTTTCCACATGGCATTGAGTGCTGATCGATCGAAATCATTTTTCAGTTTGGTGATGTCGCGTACCTGAAAATATAGGAGTGTCTCGGCGGGTACGATTTCCGTAAAGGCGGGGCTTTCCTGTGCCCGGGATGATGCGATGGCTCCGGCAAAAAGAATGCTGGCAAGCAAAGTCAGGATGATTGATTTTTTGGGAAAAGACATGGTTTTTCTTTCTATGGTTTTTTGGGTAAGGATTCTTTATTCGGCCTTTGCTTCGGGATCCATGGGATCATGGTAGCGGTAGCCTGTGCTTTCGGTGCCTTCGGTGGGTGCATAGTCCTTGGCGTGGCGGACAAACTGATGCAGGTACCACCCGGGCAGGGCGAATGCGAGGCCTTCCTGGAAGATGGCCTTGAAGGTGACGAGTCCGATGACTTCCCCCTGGGCATTAACCAGGGGACCACCGCTGTTTCCGGGATTGACGGCGGCGGTTGTCTGGATGTAGAGGATGTCGTTGAAATTGCGACTGGGGAAACTGACGATGCCCTGGCTGAGTGAGTGTTCGAGCATTTTGAATCCGAGTCCTGGATTTCCGATGGCATAGACCTGTTGGCCGGCCTTGATGGAAAAGGGTTCGGCGAGGTTGAGCCAGGTGAGTTCTTTGCCTTCGAGTTGCTCGTTGGGGATTTTGAGCAGTGCACAGTCAAGGAGCGAACTGTATGCCTTGATTTCGACATTTTCGTATTTGATTTTTTCGGGCTTGCCGTCGCCGTCTTTTTCAAAGATGGTCACGTCGTTATGCATTTCTCCGCGTATGACGTGGTAGTTGGTGAGGAGAAGGCCGTTAGGATCGATGAGGAAACCCGCGCCGAATCCGCCGGGGTTGGACACGATGACGACGGCTTCCTTGAGTTCATCGACAAACTCATCGAAGTCGCCCTCGAAGTGTGGGGCCTGGCGGTCGTTGATGGCCGCGGCATCGATAGTGTCGTCGTTGCGGGCGGCCATGGGGATTTGTTCCTGATCGTCTTTTTCGCCGGGGGCCAGCATGTCCACGATTTGCTCGGAAGGAATGGTCAGGACCTGAAATCCCAGGTCGATCACCAGGCGGGAATCCGTTTTCTGTATGACGTTGCCGGTGACGGAGGCTCCGTTGCTGAGTTCGATTTCGGTCGTTTGCGCGGAGGCCACCAGGGGCATGGCGATGGTCAGGGCAAGCGCCAGAAGGGCCATGCCAAAGATGGTGCGCGGAGATTTCTTAATTTTGTTGCCAATATTCATACTTTTGCTCCATGTGAGGATTCGGATATCCTGATGACATTGCTCAGGATACCTTTTCTTTATGATTAACAAGGATATTCGATTTTTCGGATTCTGTAAAGCTTGAAGCGCTCGCTTATAGAAATCGATGGTTCAGGCTTTTAATCGCAATCGGACGCCAGATCGCTGTCGCAAAGGGGATTTACCCCCAAATCTGGTTCAATTGCGCATTTATAAATACATTTGGGCATCTTTTCGCAAGAATTACGTATTTCACCGCATTGACGTTTTTCAGGGATTTTGGGATATTCGTACCTAACAAACTGGACATTGGAGCGTAAAATGCAAGCGATTCTATGGGAAAGAATTGATGATGAAAGCAAAAAGGTACTCTGTAATCTATGCAATCACTACTGTCGGATAGCGCCGGGCAAGTATGGCCTGTGCCGTGCGCGGAAAAATGAAGACGGCGAACTGACGACGGAAGTTTATGGGAAGCTGATTTCCATGAACGCCGACCCGATTGAGAAAAAGCCGCTCTATCATTTTCTGCCGAACAGTTATTCGCTTTCCGTGGCAACGGCAGGATGCAATTTTAGATGTGACTTTTGCCAGAATTGCGAAATATCCCAAGCGCTTTTCGCGGGGCACGAAATCCCCTACCGCTTTACCGCGCCGGAGGATATTGTCGCAGCGGCGAAGCGGGAAGCATGCGCGAGCATTTCCTATACCTATACGGAACCGACGATCTTTTTTGAATACGCTTTGGATACGGCGAAGCAGGCGGTGGAAGCGGGGATTGCGAATTGCTTTGTGTCGAATGGTTTCATGACCGTGAAGGCGGTGGAAACGATCGCGCCTTACCTGCAGGCGATTAACGTGGACCTCAAGTGCTTCAGCGAGGAGACGTATCGTAAGGTGATTGGAGGACGACTGGAGCCGGTGCTGGAGACGATCCGGGCCTTGTACGCGGCAGGCATCTGGATGGAGTTGACGACGCTGATTGTGCCGGACATGAATGACACGGAAGAAGAGATTCGGGAGATCGCGCGGTTTATCGCGGATTTGGATCCGCAGATTCCGTGGCATGTGTCGCGTTTTTTTCCCCGGTACCAGCGGAATCACGGCCACGCGACGCAGCCGATGATCATCCAGAAGGCTCTGGAAATCGGCCAGGCCCAGGGGTTGAAGCATATATATTGCGGCAACATCATGCTGGATGGACAGGACGGAACGCATTGTCCGAATTGCGGGGCATTGGTTGTGCGCCGCAGCGGATATCAGGTCCAGAACCACTTGGGGCCTGAGGGCGCCTGTCCGGAATGTCAGACCACCTGCGCGGGGGTCTGGGAGAACCCGGTAAAGGTTTGATCAGAGTTGGATGGCTTTTCGGACCACGTGGAGCCAGACGCCCCTTTCGGGCTTGCCCTCGAAGATGTGCTCCAGGACGAGCAGAGGATTGAGGGTGGCTCCGTTGGTGGAACGCATGCGGAGTTCAAGCCCGATCCAGCCGTCTTCTTTTTCGATGACTTCGCATTCCTCCACAAAGCCGCGGGCATCGCGCTTCTGGGGACGCCCCTTGCGCATGATTTCGATGGGCCATTCCTCGCATTCCATGAAGCCTTGCATTTTTTCGTAAAGCACATCGGCGTCGAGGGGCAAAGTGGTTTCGGTCTTTGCCGCCGATCGCTTCCAGGAAATTTCATAGTCGAAATATTCCACCGTTTGCTGCAGCGAGGGCGATTTGACCGGCGCCTCCTCGATGGCCGTCCACTGGAGACCGTCTGGAGCGGAAATGGCGCGCAATTGACGGAGCCATTCGGCAAGGTCGATGCGTTCGAGCAGCAGCACGTCGGCCAGTTCTCCCTCGCCTTCAAAACCCAGCGGCAGCGGTGGCGTGAGAGAAATGCGGGGCTGTGGATTGTAGCCCTGGGAATAAGCGACGGGCGCGCTGGAGCGGCGGACGATGCGATGAATGGCCTCGGTCAGGTCCAGATGGGAAACAAAGGCCAGCGCGCCGTATTTGGTAAAGCGGAGTCGGGCGCGCATGACCGGCTGCATATCTTCCTGGATTTGCGCCGGAGTGCGCTCATCGAATTCGGAAGGCCCAGGCGTGCTCGAATCTGGAGCGTTTTCTGCCGGCAAGATGCCGGAGGCGCCTGCCTCGTCTGTATCCTTTGCCAGGACGTGCTGCTTTGGAGGATTGCAGGCGGCGCATCGCGCGCAGGGATTTTCCACACAGTCGGGCGTGATGTCCCCGCGTCGTGAAGCATCGCGCTCCGCTTCCAGAAACTTGCGGCCCGGTGCAACCAGCAGGTGGTCGTATGGAAAGATTTCGTCGTCGGCTCTTTCGCGGCTTGCGTAAAATTCCGGGTCGATGCCGCATTCCTCGAAGGCTTCCCACCAGAGCTCGGGCTGAAAGCTTTCTCTCCACCCATCAAAGCGGCATCCCTTGCGCCAGGCGCTTTCGATGGCGGCGGCCAGTTTGCGGTCGCCCCGCGCGAGGATGGCTTCGAGGCGGCTCGTGGCGACAGGCGAGGTCTTGACATCCACACCCCGGGGCATCTGGCTGCGGACATAATGGATGCGATGGCGCATTTCCGCTTCGGAAATCTGTCCTTCCCATTGAAAAGGCGTATGGGGCTTCGGCACAAAGGGCGACAGGCTGACGTTGATCTTGATGCCGCGAATGCCGCGCTTGACCGCCTGGACCATGGCCTTGCGCGTCAGTTCCACGATACCGTCCAGGTCGTCTTCCGTTTCGCCGGGCAGGCCGATCATGAAGTAAAACTTGATCGTTCGCCAACCCGATTCGAGCACCTGACCCACGATCTTGAGAAATTCCGCTTCGTCCACGGGTTTGTTGATGCGACGGCGCAAGGCCTCCGATGCCGCTTCGGGCGCAAAAGTAAAGCCCGACTTACGCACGGCGGAAACTTCCGACGCCAGTTCCACGTCGAAGGAATTGATGCGCAAGGAGGGCAGTGAAACCGAAATGTTGCGATCACGAAGCTCGGTATTGAGTCGTTTGACGAGGGGGCGAATCAGGCTGTAGTCGGCCGTGCTGAGGCTGAGCAGGGTCAGGGAATCGTCGCCCGTGTGCTCCAGGGCCGCCTTGGCTGTTTCGACGATCTGGTCGAGGGGCCTTTCGCGAACGGGACGATTGATCATCCCCGCGTGGCAGAAGCGACATCCATGAACACAGCCCCTACGGATTTCGACAACGGTGCGATCCTGCACGGTGCGGATGATCGGCGTCAGGGGACGTGTGGGACCGGGGTCTTTGGAAATGTCGTAGAGGCGGGGTTTGACGCATTCCGGAGCGGTATCATTGTTGGGACGGACAGAGGCTATGGTCCCGTCCGGCTTATATTCCACGTCATAAAACGCGGGGACATAAACGCCCTTTATCTTCGCAAGCGCTTCCAGAAGTTGCGGGCGATTCCATTCTTCCTCGCGCGCCCTGGCCGCAAGTTCCAGGA
Source organism: uncultured Candidatus Sumerlaeota bacterium (assembly GCA_964462565.1). Taxonomy (GTDB): domain Bacteria; phylum Sumerlaeota; class Sumerlaeia; order UBA8349; family UBA8349; genus CAYWYC01. The sequence continues at coordinate 9,142 of CAYWYC010000015.1, forward strand.
TTTCCATCACCACTTCTTCGCCATCGCCCAGCACAAAGGCGTCGATAAAGGCCGCCATGGCTTCGGGCGAATATGCGCCTTCTCCTCCCGCAATCACCAGGGGAAAAGGATCGACGCGTTCGGAACTGTGGATGGGGGCGTCGCCCAGGTCGAGGGTTTCCAGGACGTTGGTATAATTGAGTTCGTGCTGAAGGGTGAATCCGATGACTTCGAAGTCATTGAGGGGACGGAAATTTTCGAGACTCGTCAGGGGCAGCTTGCTTTCACGCAAGGCATCGGCGTAATCCGTCCAGGGCGTATAGACACGTTCGGCGGCAAAGTCGGCTGTGTTGTTGACGCGCTCATAAAGGATGCGAAATCCGTGATAGGACATGCCCAGGTCGTAAAGATCAGGAAAGGCCAATGCGATAGAAGCGCGCAGGGATTCGGGATCCTTGACCACGCAATTGGCTTCGCCGCCGGTGTAGCGACCGGGACGAATGACCCGTGACAGGAGGGCCTTGTAGGCATGGGGGATGGTGCGCAGGGGCTTGGAATCCGTCATTTGTGGAGCACCGCCTTCTTAATCTTGACTGACAGGCCCACCAGGGGCCGGGGCAGAGTGACGATTATCGCCGGGCGATAAAGATGAAGGTTCCAGGGACGTCTCAGAATGGCCGCGGCCAACTTTTTTCGGGCTTCGGCCTTGTCGCCGCGATGAAAGGCGCGCAGGCCTTCGGCGGCCAGAATTTCACCGCGGCTGAAGTGCTGGTGGCGCGCCTTGTCCACCATTTCGTCAATGCGCCTCTTGCCGTGGAGGGCGGTCAGGTTTTCGGGGTGGTAGCGGTAAAGGTAAAGGTCTTCGTCCATGCAGCACATGGCAAAGCGCCTGTACACGCGAATCCAGTAGTCGTAGTCCTCGGTCAGGACCATGCCGGGGTCGTAATCGCCGATGGTTTCATAAACGCGGCGCGTATAGAGGAAGCATCCGCCGACGCAGTTGTCGATAGCGAGTTGGTCGGGCGGCTTGGGAATCATGGCGCCGACGATCTTGCCCTTCTCATCAATAGCGCTGGCGGCAGCATAGACAAAGTCGCAGTTTGTTTTTTCGATTTCTTCGGCCATGCGCTCGAGGGCGTCGGGTCGGTATAGATTATCGTCGGAGGTCCATGTCAGCATGTCGCCCCTGCTTTCGCGAAATCCGGCGTTCAGGGCCTTGGGCAGGCCGCGGTTTTCCGGCTGGCGGACGATCCGAATGCGTGGGTCTGATTGCGCGTCCAGGATGGCAGCCGTGTGGGGATTGGTCGAGCCGTCATCGACGATGATCAGTTCGATATTCTTCCATGTCTGGGCCAGGCAACTATCGATCGAATCCTGCAAGTAGCGGGAGCCGTTGAAGGTGGGCAGAATGATGCTGATGAGCGCTTCTTCGGGCATATTCACTTGGGGCCTGTGGGCGGCTATGGGTTTTATAATTTTAGCGCGTCATTTGCTGGAGGGCGCGCTTGATGAGTTCTTCGACCCCCGCCACGCTTCCACCCGCTTCACGCAAGGCGGCGGCCACCGCGCGGGAGGCGATGTTCTGCTTGTAGCCCAGGGCCTGCATGCCGGCCAGCGCATCGCCAAAGAGGTCGCCTTCTATGGCAGGGGATTCGGCGGCGGGAACCTTATCGATCTCCGGGCCGATGGACGGGAAAAGTTTCAATTTGTCTTTCAGTTCCACGATGAGCCGTTCCGCCTTTTTGCGTCCGATTCCGGGAACGCGCGTGATGACATTGACGTTACCGGTACGGATTGCCGAGACAAAATCGGGAATGGACACAGTGGATAGTACGTCGAGGGCGGTGCGTGGACCGATGCCGGAGACGTTCAGGAAGATGTCGAACACGCTTTTTTCCTCGCGCGTGCGAAAGCCGTAGAGCGTGATCGCGTCTTCGCGGACCACGGTGGTCACATAGAGGGAGGCTTCCTTGTCCGGCTCGGACAGGGGCAGGCGGTCCAGTGTGGACTTGGGAACCCACAGGCCATAGCCCACACCCCGCACATCGAGAATGAGGTGATTTTCTTCCGTCGCCAGAACTTTTCCACGCAGGTACTCAATCATATCAGGACCTCATTTGTCTTTGGGAACCATCATGGTAATGTGATCTTTGTTCACGGCCATGGTTTCGGCATGGTGCAGCGAAATCGCGCCCTCGATGGGATAGACGTTGGCGTTCTGGATCAGTTCAAACTTGCGTTCCGTCAGGTTCAGTTTATCACTCAGGTGTTCGCCCTTGAGCAGGATGATCTCCCCCTCGATACGGTGGTGGGCGGTATATGCGGTAATGGGCAATGCGGTTTTTTCGGCGGCCATCTTCTTCCTCTCCTGCGATAAAATACGTGTGGCGCAGTCGCCAGCAAAGGATAACATACCTGCCGCGCGGAATAAGGACAAGGGCAAAAAGCGGCGAGACGCATTTTGGAGTGCGTGAGGCGAGACCTTATTGCAGGCTTTCGCGCACTTTGTTGACGAGTTCCAGCACGCGATAGGGCTTCTGGATAAATCCGGCAAGCGTTTTGCCTTCGAAGCGTTCCTGCATCTGCTGTTCCGTATAGCCGCTGGAAAGGAGCACCTTCATTTCGGGATTGATTTTGTGGATTTCTTCCAGCGTTTTTTCGCCGTCCATGCGGGGCATGGTCAGGTCGAGGAGGACCAGGTCGAATTCTCCGTTGAAATCCTTGAACAGTTCCAGTGCCTCGATACCATCCCGCGCCACACATACGGACGCGCCTTCGCGCTCGAGCATGCGCCGGGCCAGATCGCGGACCATTTTTTCATCGTCCACCACCAGGACACGCGCCTTGGACAGGTTGATTTTTGAGTCTGATGGGGAATCGTCGAGAATGGTTTTTTCCTCGGCAAGGGGCCAGTACACCGAAAACTCGGCGCCCCGACCAGGAAGACTTTTGACGCCAATGCCTCCATTGTGGCCTTTTACGATTCCCATGGTGGCGGCAAGGCCCATCCCCCGGCCTGTGAACTTGGTGCTGAAAAAAGGATCGAAAAGTTGGGCCATGTCCGGTGGGGCGATTCCGCATCCCGTATCTTTCACTGTAAGGCATACATAGTATCCGTCCGGGATGTCGGGGTAGATGTGGCCTGCGGTATTGGGTTTCCGCTCATATCGGCACGTCCCCGTTTTGATTTCGATGCTGCCGGGATCCTTGCCGATGGCTTCGTAGGCGTTGGTGACGAGGTTGACAATGACTTGCCGGACCTGGGAGATGTCCCCATTGAATTGCGGGGTTTTGCTATCCAGGTGATATTGGAGGACGGCGTTTTTGGGAACGCTGGCTTCGAGGAATTCTTTCATCTGATGAATGGTGAAGGCCAGGTTTACAGGTTGCAGTAGAAACCGGCCTTTTCCGGAATAAGCGAGCATCTGCTTGGCCAGGTCGGCGGCTCTCTGGCAGGCATCGAGGATTTGCTTCAGGCCGCCATGTAGAGGAGATTCGCTGGGCAATTCATCCTGCATCATGCTGGCGTTGCCCATAATGCCCATGAGCAGGTTGTTGAAATCGTGGGCCACGCCTCCGGCCAGCACTCCCAGGCTCTCCAGTTTTTGGGCCTGGCGCATTTTGTCCTGCATGTTCTTGCGTTCGATTTCCTGCTTGCGGCGTTCCGTAATGTCGCGGATCGTTACGAGGTATGCGGTTTCTCCATACCATTCGATCTCCACGGCGCGCATTTCCCCGACGCAGGATTTGCCTTTTTCGCGGATGATATCGATTTCCGTATATTCATTGGTGATGAGGGGATAACCATACTCGCGACCGGAAATGTCATGGCCGTTTTCAGAAAAAAGTTGGCGCGCGGCCTTGTTGCTGAATACGATAATGCCGCTGACATCCACCACGATCATGGCATCGGCATTATTTTCGATCAGGATTCTCAATTGCCGCTGCTGGATTTCCAGACGGTAGGCCTGTTTCTGGTAATGGATGCAGCAATTCTTGCGGTAGAGGGCGCAATAGATCACATTCGCCAGCATTTGCTCACCAAGTTCCATGGCGAAAAAATGCTCCGGGATTTCAAAGGAAGGTTTCGATTTATTTGTTTCCGCATCAATGATGGCGATGACGGGGATGTCTTTTTCCAGGATCAGCTTCCGGGAGATTTCTTCCAGCTTTTCATGTTCCCAGCTTGTCAGGCCTATGATCACGATTTCGCGGTCGGATTTTCCGATGCAATCGAACAGTTCTGTTGTGCTCCGGCATGTGTCTATGTCAAACTTATCCGCTTCATCTCCCAGGTCGCGTTTGACCTTTTCGCGCAATGTCTGGTCATCGGTAAAGAGGATGAGATGGGTTTTTTCTGAAGAATATGCTGCTTCCATGGGATAATGCCTTGTTCCGCAATTAAGGGGCTCGTGGGCCCGGCAGAATTTAATTATTTAAACATATCGTCCAGGCGTTCCACAACATCCTGGTTCATGTGCTTGGCAAAGCCCGAAATAATGCCCGAAACATTGCGGAATGTTTTGCCAATATGGATACCGGTACTGTCGATCTGAAACTCGCGGATTTCTTTTTCATGGGCCGATCCGCGCATTTTCAGCACGGTCATGCCGCGTCGCATTTCTCCGTACATCTCCACATAGCGCAGAAGGATGATAGAATCGGTGATCGTGGAGATGTGGCCTTCCGTAATGGAGGTACCTCCCATCAGGGTCGGTGTGGTGGACGTATAGAGTCCGGCCATTTCGTTGTCCTTGATATAGGAGGTTATGCCGATGACGAATTCCCGAAAACCCCTGATCGTGGATACGCGTTCCAGTGCCGAAAGGCTGTCCAGGGCCACGCGGTTGGGTTTGAAATCGTCGATCTCATCACGGATTCGAATAAGGTGATCTTCGAGTCCCATCACTTCCGGGTAGCAGCAGACCACTCGCAGTTTGCCGGCCTTTTCCATTTTTTCAAAATCCACACCCCAGCCTGTCGCGTTTCGCACGAGTTGTTCCCGGCTTTCTTCGTATGCCAGAAGGAGGCATTTTTCATCGCTATCAAAACCGCCCTGGATAAAGCTGGTGGTGAGCAAGGTCTTGCCTGTACCAGTGGCTCCTGAGATCAGAATAATCGAATCGCGGAAAAAGCCACCACCGCACATGTCGTCGAGTTGTTTGTTTCCCGACGTGATGCGAATGCTGCTGGAATGCTGCTTCAGATTGATGGCCGCGACGGGGATGATAACCAGGCCCTCGTTGGGGATGATGGTGAAGGGGTATTCGCCTCTTTTATGATTCGCGCCGCGGAACTTGAGGATTTCAATAGTGCGGCGCCGCTTTTCCGCCTCCAGATTGTTGCGAAGAATCATAACATTGTCAGCGACAAAGGCTTCTACACCATAACGGGCGATGTCTCCGTATTCTTCGTTGCGCTCGGCCGTGAGCAGGGCGGTGATATTCATTTCCTTCAGGCTGGAAGAAATGCGATGGAGTTCGCTCCGGACAACTCCTTTTTCCTTAAACCGGGTGAAAACGGCGTCCAGGGAATCCAGGGAAATGCGCTGGGCGTCTATTTGTTTGATGGCAGATTTTAAGCGGGCGATAAGACCGCCGAAATCATATTCGCCAGTAACAATATGATCCTCGTCGGATCTTCTGGAGGCGTCTATGATTACCAGTTTGCCTTCCTCTTCATATTGCGCCAGATCCCATCCGAGGCTGAGGACGTTTTTGCGGACGTCTTGGGCGCTTTCTTCAAAGACCACGTACACGGCGGCCTGTTGATATTTGCGAATGCCTTCGATAAGGAATTGCAGGGCCAGCAGTGTTTTGGCGCTTCCGGCGCTTCCGGCGAGGAGTGTGGTGCGTCCCTTGGGTAAGCCGCCATCCGAAATGAAATCAAAACCCGATATACCCGTTTCCAGTTTTTCGACAGCCTGCTTGCTTGTGCTCATGATTTGCCCTTTTCCGGTATTGTTTCTACGCTTGTGTCTTAATCTGTTCCTTGTTCACATTGTTCAATACTTTTGCAGCGCGTTGAGAACCTTGTCCCGATTCGAAAGATCGCCGATGATGCGGCATACGGGGAGCGGTTCTTCCTTGATCAATGCGGGGGTGGCCAGTATTTGCATCTTCTCGGCTTCTTCGGGATTTTCCAAAACATCAATAATCTCCACTTCTGCATCTCCATTGAGGCTTTCCTTGCATATCGCGTTGAGGTTTATCATCGCCTGTTGGGAGCGGATGCTTTGTCCTGTAACAAATAAAGTCAGTTTCATGGTTTTCATTTTCCTGTTCCACTTTCTGCCAGGGAAGCAGCGATCCGGTCTCGTATCCTGCCGTCATCGTTCTCCATTCGACGATGAGCCTGGATCAAGGTGAGACCGGTAAAAATTCGCCAAGTGTCCCATCAACTCCAGCAGCAGCATTCGGCTTTCATCGAGATAGGCATTCAGTTTCTCCCGACTCTCCATGTTTCTCGACAAGTTGCGCAGAGCATTTCCATGCATGACGATTAAATCTCTTGGATCCGCCTGCATCTGCCCGAAATTCTCCGCCAGTTCCAGCAAAAGTTCTGATACATTATGATTCACTTTATACGTTTTCTGGTCAATAGATAAATCTATAATGGCGTTGTATTTTTCGGTAAACCGCTCGATTATGGCCGGAGCTCTGTCTCGAAGGGGTTTTGTTTTCCGGTTTTCGGAGGGGCTGGAACTCTTGCTGATATCTCCCAGGAGGAGGATTTCTTTTTCAAGTTGTTCGATCTTTTCTTCCTTTTCGGAAACCACCGATTCCGCGCGAAAGCGGCGGGTAATGTCGATGCAACTGAGGACAAAGGCCGTTATTTCTCCTTCCTGGTTGACCGATGGTACGAGAGACCAGTCGATATAGCAGAGTTTGCGGTTGGCTTCTCCGGCACGAATCACATCATTATCCATATAGGCCGGTTCCCGATTTTTCTCAGTATAAGTGATGGCCTCGGATGTTCGCCTGCTTGGCCAGAAATCGGCAAAGGATCTTGCTGCAAAATAATCGCGGGGTTTTTCGAAAAGATCGCAAAAGGCGCGATTGACGCGGGTGAAGCGGAGGTTTGCATCGAGGGAGGCCAAGAGCACGTGGGTAATGGAAAAAATGCGTTCGAGCAAGGCATTGGTATCCAGCACGGCCTTCGTTTGCATATCGAGTCGCTGGTGCAGTTCCCGGTTCAGTTCTTCAATCTTGCTTTCGTTTTCACGCAGACGGCTGATGTCGACAAGGGCCGAAAGCATGCCGTCAAAGTTTCCTTCATTGTCAAAAAGGGGAGTGGCGTTGATGGAGAGAAAAATTTCCTGGCCGGTTTCAGGGTTCATAATGCTGTGGCGGAAACCTTCTATGCTTTCACCGGTTCCTTTAACGATGGAAAAGGGAAGAGCTTCAGGAGCGATGGGATTGCCTTCCAAGTCGCGAATCACCCATTGAGGAGAATCAAAGGTACGCTTTCCCAATTCCGGTTCCTGGATCTTCAGTAATTGATGGGCGAAGGGATTCGCGTAAACGATTCTGCCTTCGCGGTCCAGCCGTGTAATGGCGACGGGGCTTGTTGTGGCGATGGTTTCAAACAATCGTGCGCCTTCGTCACGTTCTTTCTCGATGCGATGTCGCAATGTGATTTCGCCCATCCAGTTGGCAAACATCTGGAGGCGGCGCTGGGCAAAGGTGATCATGTAGGGCGGGCGAAAATGGTATCCGCTTACCCAAGCGGACACCTTGGCAAGCTTGACATTCCAGTTGTGGGCGGCCATTTCGATATCCGCCCTTTTTTTCGGAACCGGGCCATAGCCGATTCCGATCACGCCGAATACCTCGCTGCCAAGCATGACGGGAACCAGATAAGCACGCAGGTCGCCTATATCTTCAATATCCTGGCTCCGATTTTCGGTAATGGCCTTTTGAACTCCCTGTAACCAGGGGGAATGAGCAAAGGGGCTTTCGGAAGGTCGGGTCTCTCCTGCGTCGAGAAAACTGAGTTTCCCCTTTGATTCGAGAACGTTGTACCAGGGGCTGGCGTATCCCGCGAAGACGCAGCGGCCCTCATGATCGTGAACCAGAACAGTGGTTTCCAGCAGGTCCAGAAAACTGGTGGCCATCTCTTCCAGCATCGGTGCGCCGATAATCTCGTGCCATTCGCTTTCCTGCCTGCAGAAATGGTATGGTTTGCCCCTGGTGGAACTCTCAGGGCTTTCGGGGGGCTTTCCTTCTTTCTGGAGCAGCCAGCCGATCTCGTTCAGTTCCTGGAAATAATCGTGGAATGAGCGGGTGATGCCCGATACGACAACGGCCTGATAAACCAGGAGGAAGGAAAGCAGTTTGAACACATGGCCCAGTTCGTTCCAGATGTCTTCAACCTTGGCATAGAAGATGAAGAACCCTTCTGATACAACCCCCAAAGCCAAGGCAGTGAGTAAACACGCCCAGGATTCCGTTGGGAAAAAGAATCGGTTCCGCCAGACCAGCCAGGCGCCGATTATAAAAAGCAGGATGACGATAATCTCGACAATCTTCTTGAAGGGAGTAAGGCCCTCTCCGGGGACGAAACAGTCCGGGAAATAGCCCGTAAAGATCAAGGCGAGTGCAATGGATGTAATAATGGCCCAGACGAATAAATAGAAAGGAGAATCGCATCTTCTGTGCAGGAAGCGGAATGCGGCGATAAAAGAGACGGCCTGCAGGAAGCGGGCCGTTACCCAGAGTTGGGTGGGAAGATTGGGAGCCATATCCGGGAAGAGCCCCATGCCTTTATAGCTGAGCGTATGGGTAAAATCGATAATGGCTACAAAAAGCCACGCCGACCCCAGAAATGCGTAAAACCCGTGGTTCACATATCGGCGCATATTCCAGGCAAGCACGAAAATGCCGCCGGCTATGAGCACGGCCAGGGACTCGACAATGGCGTGGAAAAGCAAATAATCAGCGGCCCGACTGCTCCAGACGGCCAATGTAAGCAGCAAAATAAAGACGATTCGGGGCCAACTTGATCTCCGCATATATGCCTCTTGCCGGCATGGCTTGGTTAAAGCACGAGTTCGATCCACTTTTTTATTTCGCCGAAGGGGCGGTACCCGAAAAAATGCCGACTGAATCCTGTATAAATCAAGATGATTTTAGGAAAATCAAGTAGTGAAAGCAAGCCAAACGGATTATTCTATCCGTTTTTTTGGAGGTGATTTATGGCTGAATGCAAATAATGAAAGGGAAGTCCAGGAGGTGGTCGGGGTGGTGGGACTCGAACCCACGACCTTCGGCTCCCAAAGCCGACACGCTAGCCATCTGCGCTACACCCCGTTTTGTTGCCTTTGCGGAAATCCGCAAGAAAAATGATATACTCCAAAGAAACTCAAAAGTCAATGTTTGTGCGATGAGATTTTTCAGAAGTTTGATCCTTCATGCTCCTATCAGGTATCAACTACGGAGGCACGGAGATCACGGAGGTATTTTGATGAAGCAGAAAGCAAAGCGCAAATATTCATGATTATCCGGATAATCTCAGGTGAAAAGCCCGGAGGGGCTATTCTTGGGCAACGCCTTCGGCGTTGTGCTGAAAATCCCCAAAAATCCCCAAAAAACCAGGAAGGGCCATTTTTTTTAACCGCTGATCGCACGGATGGCGCGGATGATATGGGTTGCGGCCCTTGCTACAGGCCAGCCGCTCGACAACCTAAGCCGCCAAAAGATTTGGCTTTCTTGACGCTTTTTCGATTTTTGGAGTCGGTTCTAAGACTTATGGTTTGTGTTGAAATGCCTTTTCTGAAAAGACTTCCAATGCTTTGCTGCTCAGGGCGTCTTCCAGCAGTGTGCGGGAGATGAAATCCATGTCCTCCCGTGGAAGGGCTTTGCGGGAAAAGACAACGTCGGCCTGGATAGCCGGGGCGGTTTTCGGCATGGTCACAAACACCACCCATTGGAGACGCCGACTTGCTTTTTCAAGATAGCCCACAGGCAGTCCGAATTCAGCGGCGGATTTTATGAAGGGTTGCAGGGTCTCGACCGGATCCACCATGTGGTACTGAATCTCTGAATCTTCGGCGCTTTGCGTGGCCTTGGTTGTGATGCCATCTTTGGAAATGCTTTCGATGCTGCGGGTGTAGTAGCCGGTATAATTCTGCTGAAAAAGCTGGCTGTAAACCTTCAGGAATCCTGTCTGGCTGCGGATTTCTTCGCGGCGTTCCGGGCTTTTGTCCATGAGAAATCGCTTGACCTGGACATAAGTATGGACCAGGGCGTCGATGTAGTCGGCGGTGGCTTCCTCCTGCACTTCCAGACGCTTATCGGCGGGGACATCTACGTAAATCTGGTTGGCGCTTTCGGAAAACCTCTCCCAGATTATCCCGGCCTGCGTGGTGCTGGTGGGGGTTTCGCAGAGGAGGAAATAGGCGTGCCACATTTCATGATAAATTGTGGCGATTTCCGCGGGAGACATTTCTGCGAAGGGCTTCAGATTATCGCCTTCGGCCTTCATATTGCTCGAAAGCAAAAGCGCGCGTTCCTCAAGATTATAGCCGGCAATAAAATCATCCGCCCCGGCCGGCAGAGACATTGCCGATCCGAAGCATATAACGAAGAGCGTGAGGACCAATCGCTTGCGCCACATGGTCATATTATCCCAGACAGAGGCTCATATATCAAAAGATTCCGCAAGCATTTCGGCATTTGGGCAAAATACAGGTTGCTTCAAATGGTGGCGGCGATTATATTGTTTCACCCTTGTATGGCAAAGGCGGGGGATGAGTTTGAGAGTCTGATGAAAACAGGAGAGGGACAATGGAAAAGAAAATACGTGGCAAAGTCTTTGTGCTGGGCAATGATATCGATACGGACCAGATTATTCCGGCGGAGCATCTGGTGTACAGCCTTTCCGATCCGGAAGAGCGGAATCTTTATGGCAGGTACGCATTGAGCGGAGTTCCTGTTGCCGAGTCGGGTTTGCCCAAGGGCAATATTCCCTTTGTTCCTGACGGCAAGGATGTGTCGGAGTACAGTATTATTGTCGCGGGCAAGAATTTCGGCTGCGGCTCCTCGCGCGAACACGCGCCTTTTGCCTTGCGGGAAGCGGGCGTCCAGGCAGTGGTGGCAGAGTTTTACGCGCGGATTTTCTTTCGCAATTCTGTCAATGGCGGCTATATCGTCCCCTGTGAGACGCCGAAGCGGCTGGTGGAAGCATTTGAAACAGGACAGGAAGCCGAACTGGACCTGGAAGCCAACACGATCAAGAACGTGGACACGGGCGAAAGCTATGCCCTGAATCCCCTGGGCGATATTTTGCCGATTCTGGAAGCGGGGGACGTCTTTGCCTACGCCAAACAGGAAAACATGCTGGGCTGATTGACAGGCCTTTTATTTGGACGTCTGGCGCAGCTGGTCCAGGGCATCGATGAATCCTTTGCTGGTAATGCGCCAGTCATACTTTTCCCAGGCGAGTTTTCGCCCGTTTTCTCCCATCTTTCTCAGACCAGCCGGATCGGATTGCATTTGCTGCAAGGTCTCGCTGAATTGGTCCAGGCTGCGGATATAACCCTCCCGGCCCTCAACAATATCCACGCCCCTTGCCCCGACTTCCGTGGATAGCATTGCGGTTCCGGCAGCCAGGCAGTCCATTGTTTTCAGGCTGACCCCCGAGCCGGTCTGAAGCGGGTTGACCGCGATATCGGCTATTCCCAGAAAGCGGTTCTTCATGGTTTCGGAGCATTGGTAGAGCATGAGGACGTTTCGTGGCAAAATGCGCCCATGAACGGCCCAGCACACGCTGCCCAGGATGAGAAACAGGATTTCGGGGTTTTCGGGAGCCAAGGTGTCGATTATGTATTGGGCGGCCTGTTGGTTTGGAGGATGCCCACTGCCCAGGAAGACGGCAACCGTTTCGCGGCCCAGTCCGGCCTGGCGTTTCATTTCGGCAAAATGAAGAGCCGGCGGTTCTTCGGGCAGTGACTTTCCCGCCAGGCCGTTGCGCCAACCACAGCTGCGCCAATGGGCTCGGCAGTTGACGCCGTTGGGCACGATGAGGACAGGCTTGTCCTCGCCATCGGATTCAAAAACTTCTCGGGGATAAAGTTCGCGGAAGGAATCGGCATTTTCCTGAGAACAGACGGCAATCAGGTCGGCTCGCGCCACCGCGGCCTTTTCGCACTGGAAAACTTTTCGTAAAGCCCACCTGGCGAGTGGCCCTTTGGTGAAGAGGCTTTTTTTCAGGTGGTATTCCACGTTGTGGCTTTCGTAGATCACCGGTTTCTTATGGCGCTTGCCCACGGACTTCACCATATAAGGATGGCTGAGCACCAGCACATCGGCAAAGAGCGCTTCCCGATCAAGGGCGCGGCGAAATTCTCGAAGCCAGCGGCTTGTCAGGTAGGCGGATATATCATTGGATGACTTACCCAACAAGGCGAACATCGTTTTGTTCGTAAAAGTCTTGAGCCACCCCTCGGGAATATTCAGTTCTTCCAGATTGGGGGCCAGGGTCTTGCGGCGGTGGGTTTTGAGTCGGGTCAGCGTGAGGATGGTCACGTGGTTGTGGCGTGCTACCATCTTGTAATGATTCATCACGCGGACCTTGCCGCCGAAGATCGCCGGGGTGATCTGGTAGTCGTTGAGTACGAGAACGCGGCGGTGGGTTTTCTGATGCAGGACCCGCGCGGCATCGAGACCGATCTGGTCCCAGTTCCATTTTTTCGCCACAACTTTCCGGGCCGTTTTGCCCAGACTTTTGCGCAGCTCCAGGTCCCCGCATATCTCTTCGACAGCCCGAGCGAAGCCTTCTTCGTCCGCGGTGCGCATCCAGTTTTCATCCCCCGGGCCGTGAAATCCGCGTGCCCCAAAGGGGGTGGCCAGTACGGGAAGTCCTGCCGCGAAGAACTCCAGCATCTTCAGGTTCGTTCCCGAACCGGAAAACATGGGGTTGACCGCGAGCGTCGCCGCGCGGAAGAGTTCCGCCTTGCGCGATTCTTCGAAGCGTCCGATCACTCGCACGTTTTCGGGCGCCTTGGCATCGAGGCTCTCACATACGGAACCGGCGATGGCAAACTGGGTATCGGGGCATTGGGGCGCCACCCTTTGGATCAGGAAGCGGGCCGCTTCCACATTGGGGTAGTGCTGGCTGCCGGTGAAGAGCGCGACGGGTGATTCCGGCTGCAATCCAAAGCCCTGCCGGGCCTCGGAGATTCCTGCATGATCGTCCTGATCCACCTGCTGGTATCTGTCTGCCTCCACGCCGTTGGGGACGATATAGATTTTCGTGGGGTCCAGTTTGTAGAGCCTGGTCATGGTGTCGGCATCTTCATGGCTGCACGCAAAGACGACGTGGGCTTTTCGGCAAAGCGATTTCTGCAGGTGCGCCGTGTGGGCCGCCAGGAGCCGACCCTGGTGGCCGCGCAAGGTTTTCTGCTGCATCAGACCTTCCACATTATAGGTATTGTGCACGATCAGCAGGGGGTGTTTCATGCCCTTCAGAAAGGGCCGCGTGGGCAGGGGATAGTCAAAGATGACGATCTTGCTGCGCGCGATATGTTCCCGGGCCTTCTGGACAAACTCACGGTGCCAGGGAGTTATCAGAGAAACCACATTGCTGGAGCATTCTCCCTGGCGCATGAACTTTCGCATGAACTGATAAAGCCGGTGGTGCTTCATGGTCTGGGGGACACGATATTCCGTGCACCGGGGACCATGCTGAACGGTTTCGGGCTCCACAAAAGGATGGGTGGGGTTCACCATGTGGACGCGGAAGCCATGCTTGGCCAGGCGCGAACAGATGTGATAGTAGCGCATTTCACCGCCCGAACCGGGAGGCGTGAAGGCCGGGAAAAAGTTAATGACGGTTATGTCCACCGGTTCATCGGGTAGGATCGATAAAGTGCTCCGGGCCTGGTCTTCGTTCAGGTCTGACATGGTTCAGGACTTGGCCTTCCGCGCGAGAACATAATAATCCTGGCAGCCGAAAAGCAAGTGGTTGATCTTCCGGAGGTTTTCCTGCATGACGTCATCGCCGGTTTGCTCCAGCGATTCATGTTCGGCCACGGGATGGATCATCTCAAAGTCGACCGGATCGAAGCCGCTGCATTCGCAAAGGAATTGCAGGCTTTCCGGAGGAATGAAATGCTGGTGGGTCAGGTCCATGTGATACCAGCGATGCGCGGAAAAGCAGGCTGGATTCAGGGTCTCAAAAATGGCCACGCCCCCGTGGGCCAGACGCGAAAAGGCAAGCTCGATCAGGCGCTTGAGCAGGGGCGCGCTAAGGTGTTCAACGAGCTGCAAGGCCGTGATGGCTCCGAGTGATGCTTCGGGCTGTTTTTCCAACCAGGCCACGGCGTCTCCGACTTCCACCGGGGCTCCTGATTCGTGCGCCTGGGCGATGGCCGCCTGGTTCATGTCGATTCCGACAGCATCGATACCGGCTTCCTTCATGAGACCGACCAGCTCACCCCGTCCGCATCCGAGGTCGCATGCTTTGCGCTTTTCTGGCGGCAGTTCGTCGAGAATCGGGACGATCATATCCAGGTATCGCTGCTGGTCGGCCCGGATATCTTCCGGACGTCCTCGCCAGCGGTCTTCGTAAAGGACGTAGGCCATGTCCTCCGCGGCGCTTTGCACTGGTGATTCCGAGGGGGCCGGTGCTTTTCCTTCCGCCTTTTGTGGCGGAGGCCCCTTTTGTTCGAGTTGCGATTCAAAGAGATGCAGCATCTGCCTCATGCGCCGTTCCCCATCTTCGCGTATGCGTGCTTCGAGATGGGCGTAGTTCTTTTCCACCGACGCCATTTGCTGCCTGAGATGATTCATAGTGTGGGCCAGATATTCGCTCATGGCTTCGGCGTGGTCGGCCCAGATGGCGACGGCGTTTGCCGTTTCGCGGTTGAAGTCCATCTGCTTGAGCGAGATAATCCGCAAAGCCCGCTGCATGAGCCGCTTGATAACGCTGAAACGGGTTTTCGGAGGCACTTCCGCGATGTTGATGCTCTGCGTGATGACTGGCAGGATATGCTCGCGAATCCGGCCCGACGGAAGCATCGGCACATCCAGTGCTTCCGGATTTTCTGAAGCCCCTTTCCCGATCATGTCGGACAAGTCGGTGCCCTTTTCATCCTTCTCGGTATCGGCATGGGCCGCCTGGTCTTCATCCTCTGGATCTTCTTCCCAGGAGCCCGGATGGATTTCGCTCAGGTTGTCCATAATACGATTAGGATCGTATCGGCGCTTTATGCGTCCCATTGAACGGTCTCGATTTCCTTGATGGTGAGGGGAAAACATTGCCGGCGCGTGGCTTCATCATCGGGCAAGGCCCCCAGGCGGTACATCCGGGTGGTCCCATGAAGCGTCTCCGGCAGGGCAAAAACGAGCGCATCCTTCCCCATAAGCCTCCCCCTTACATTACCGCCGATCCACTCCAGAAGCAAGCCCGTATCTTCCTTGGCCGCAACGTTTTCCGTGGCCTTGCTGTCCCGGTCCAGCCCCAGCCGGATGGCTCCCTTTTCCGCCTTCAGCACAAAGCGGGCCCCTTCCTCCATTATGATTTTGTCTGATTCCAGCCGGCACGACTCCAGGAGGAAGGGCCGGCTTTCCGCGGCAGGCCTGATTTTTCGGGGTGCTTCTCCCAAAACCCTTTCCAGCAGGGCGGCGATGTCGGTTTCTTTTCCGGCGGCGGCTTCCATGCGGATGCTCGGATTGAGCCGTGCGATTCCCTGAAAGGCGTATTGCGGCGAGGGCAGAACATCGAAGAGACAGGCCTGGTCGATCCAGTCGAAATTCTCGCCCAGGTGGCTTTCGTCCAGGTGTACGGCGGTGGTGAGGGAATAGCTGCCGTGGCCCAGGTTCAGGTCCATCTCAAAGCACAGCTCGCCTTCCTGTCCCGGCTTCATCCGTCCCGTCTCCAGACCCAGTCCCTGGCTGTTCACGCCAAAAATCTCCACGCCAAGCGTATTCCGGATCATGATCCCCACCGTCGGATTCTCCACCTCGTACAAGGCCAGGATGCCCACGCGTATGGAAACTTTCTCTCCCGATGTAAAAATGTTGGAAACCTGGTCGCGGTCATTGCGCATCTGGACGCGGGTAATCAGCACCCGGAAATTTCCCGAACGCTGGCCCGCCATTTCAGAATCCCCGCGATTCTGGATCAGGATCGGCGACGCTCCCTTTTCCGGACGCTGGGCGATGCGGGCGTTGTAGTAGTCCAGGATTTCCCGCGGGCTGCCACGGCGGCAGAGACGGCCCTGATCCAGCAAAACGGCCTCATCACAGAGCGTGAGCACGGCGGCGGGATCGTGCGATACGAAAAGCACCGTGACTCCCTTCTCCCGAAACTGCCGGATGCGACTGACGCATTTCTGCGAGAACCAGGCATCGCCCACGCTGAGCACCTCATCGATGATCAGAACATCAGGATCGACGCATGTGGCGATGGAAAAGCCCAGGCGCATTTCCATGCCGGTGGAATAGGTCCGCAGGGGCTGGTCGATAAAGTCGCCCAATTCGGAAAAGCGGATGATCTCGGGCAGGCGTTCTTCGATTTCCGCCTCGCTCAGGCCCAGCATCTTGCCATTCAGGAAGATGTTCATGCGTCCCGTGAATTCCGGGTGAAACCCGGTGCCCAGTTCCAGCAGCGCCGCCACGCGTCCCTGTACCCGGATTTCGCCTTCCGTTGGCAGGAGCGTTCCCGTGATCAACTTGAGCAGCGTGCTCTTGCCCGCTCCATTCACCCCCACAATCCCCACGGACGCGCCATTGCCGATATCCAGATTGATGTCCCGCAAGGCCCAGAAGTCCCGGTGTTTGCTCCGCATTCCCAATGTGGCCCATTCCTGGAAACGGTGCCACGATCGGCCATAGAGCCGAAAGCGCTTGGACAGGTCTTTTACCCGGATGGACATGCTGCATTCCCGAATGTGGATTCACCGGCCCCGGAGCACCCATGGGCGGGCGGGCCGTGCAAGGGGATTGTCCCGACTTCGGCCCTGCTTGTCAAAGGCTTTTTCGCACGCAAACACGTACCGCGGGCACGTGGTCTGCAACTAACAAACACGTACCGTCGGCATTCTGTTTGCCTTTGCCCGCTTGCCTATTTCTCCAAGCTTATCCGTATCCGATCTTCCGGCTTGAGCCGGGCGATGCGGCTGAGTTCGATGCGGGCTTCGCCGCGTTTGGCTTCCAGGCTGGCGTCGGCCTCTTTGTCGTTGATGGCCACACTCAGGCCGCTTGCCTTGCCGGAACACTTGAGCGTGAGTTCCTTGAGTTCCAACTTCCCGTCGCGCACGTCTAAATCGAAGGTGGTGACGGTTTTCTGGTTCTTGTATCGGGCCATGCAGGTGGCCGTGCCGGTCATGAGCAGGCCCTGGTAGGCGTCCTGCTTGACGGGCTTGAAGACGATGGCCCGCTTGATGAGATCGAGGTCCATGCCCAGACGCGCCGTGTAGGCCGCCCAGATGGACAGGGGCCTGGCGTAGTGATTGCTGCATTCGCTCTGGTCGAAACGCATGCCCTCGCGCACGTGGCGGTCGTACACATCATCGATCACCTGGTCGCCTTCCTTGACCATCCCGGCGGCGTAGAGTTGGGCGGCCAGAAAGTATTCCGTGCCCGTCCAGGGGGTCTGCCATTGCATAAAGGGCCATCCGTCGAGAAAGTGGCCGTCGGGATAAGAGCCGTTGATAACGCACTGATTCTCGGGCTGATGGTTGCGGTCGAGGATGAGTTTGAGGTACTGCTTCACGCGTTTGGGATCGAGGAAGGCGCCCAGGCCCATGACGGCGGCCGTGCCGTTACCGTTGATGAGGTCGGTCATGACGCCGGTGTCCTTGAGTTCGACATAAGCGCCGGGACGGGTGCAACAGGAGGAAGGCTTTTGCGCGTGGAGATGTCCTTCTTCTCCGACCTTTTCGGACTTCTCGTCGATCTTCGCGCCCTTGGGTCGGCGACCATAATAGAGCAGATACTGTTCGCCGTTCCAGAGCAGTTCCTCGAAGGAGTCTCGTCCGCGCTCGAAGAGTTGGCGCATGCGTTCGGCGGTTTCGGCTTCGTCCATGCGCCGGGCCAGGTCTTCCATGGCGAGCAAGGCAGCCAGGTAGAGCCCGGCCATGTAACCGACAATCCCCTTCATGCGCCAGTGGTCGTAGGTGATGCCGCCTTCGATATAAGGCAGGCCCACGTCGTAGAAGTCGATGTTGATGATAACTTCGATGGCCCTCTTCGCCGTTTCCCAGGAGCGTTCGATCAGCGCCATGTCCCCGCCCCACTTGGCGTCGCGGTAGAGTTGGAGGATGTACTGGCAGCAGTTGTCCCAGCGATTATACCCCTTTTCGCCTCCGGCCTCAATGGCCTCGACGGACTTGGGCAGGCCGTGGTGTATCTTGCCCGTTTCAGGATGGGCGATTTCGGTTTGCTGGTCCATGACCTTGGCGCGCAATTCGGGCCAGAGCAAAGACAGTGTGTAAGAGGAATAGTGGTCCACGTCCATGGTGTTGAAGGCGCAGCAGCCGTGGCCTTCCTGCAGGCCAAAACGTCCGTTCCCGATAAACTGGGTGGACTTGGTGAGGGTGTTAATCTGGTCGAGGAGCGAGAGTTGGAACTTTTTCGGCATGTCGGAATTAATGAGCAACTCGGGCATGAGGCGTGCGGCCTTGAAGAACTTGTCGTGATTGCGCGCGAGATAGGCCGCCACTTCGGTGGAATCGTCGAACCAGTTTTCATAGACATGGCCCAGACGCGTGCCGTTGATCGAGCGATGGTTCGGATAATACCAGGCCATGCCCAGATTCACGTCGGCGGTCTTTCCGGCGGCCACTTTCTGCTGCACGCAGAGCCATCCCTTGTTCTGGGGATCGTTGGAGTCGCGGGGTTCGTAGGCGGGGTTCTTGACTTCCTCGTGCTCGATGTGTTCCGGATAGAGCGGCCCGTCGAGCCCGCCGGTGAGGTGGATGGGCCAGATCAGGTTCGGCATGTGGGGGTTGGAGGCGACCGACGTGACGCGCTGGCCCTTGGACGGCTTGGCCCAGAGGGTCATGCAACCGCTGGTGTCATGGTTGGGTGCGTCGAGGCTTCCCTCCATGCGGACCATGTGGCAGGCGCTCTTGCGGAGCTTGCTGTGGCGCTGGGTGACCTTGTCGCTGGCGAATCCGCTCAGGTTCTGCTGCTGCCACACGAGGCTGACTTCCAGTTGGGCGCGGGTGCGGTTGCGGATGGAGAAGTCGAGATAAAACCCCGGAAGGCTCGAGTTCTTGACATCGCGCGGAATCATGCTGGTCCAGGCGCAGAGGCGCACTTCCACGGGAAATTCGTCGTCCTTGTAGTCCAGATAGATGAAGGGATATTCGGCGCGATACTCGATGGCCTTGACGGACTTGATGAAGAAGAACTTGTGGTGCCGCCAGAAATGGCCCGCCGCAAGGGTGTTGCCGTAGCCGGAGAAGAGCCAGCGATAAACGGGACGCTTGCCCTTTTCCTGAACGCGCACGAAGAAGTCGGCATGGCCGGGCCCGGGTTCGATAGGGTCGATGGTGTGATGGGTATCGGCATCCCAATGGGCATACTTGTTCAGGTTGGCCCAGGGGCGCGTGTTGAGCATATTCCAAAAATGAAAGCGTCCGTCGGCCCAGAGTTCCACGCCTCCCGTGCCGATCCCTCCGAGATTGAGTCCGCTTTCAACACTGCCTTCCTGCCTGATGATTCCCGTTTGCAGCTGCTTGCTCGTCATGGTTCCAGTCCTTTCGTATAAGTGCCTCTGATCCATAAATGTTCTTGAAATTCTTTCAGTATGAGGGCTGAAAGCCCGGCATCAGCCCAGGCCTGGGCTAAGACCCCAGGTTTATGATCATCCAAATAATATTTCAGTGCTGTAAGCACGGCTCAGATTGGGGCGCGCTTACAGCGCTTACTTTTTTTACAGCCCTGGTTCTGGGGTTCCGCTTCCTTCGGGCGCTCCACCCCAGGCTATTATGAATCGCGCTTTCAGCGCTGAAAAAAGCGGTCAATGAATGTGTCTTTATTTATGTTACAGCCCCTTACTACGAGCCCTTGAGTTTTTTTTTGACCCTGATGCTGCTGCTGATGTGCCCCGTTCTATTCGATAATTTCCGGCGCTTCCTTCGGGGAGTTGCCGTCGGCGTTATTGACCTTGGCCCCCTTGGGTGCGGGGACGTGGTCGTCTGCCAGAAGCGGATCGTTCGTTTCTTCCATCCATTTCTGCAGCTGGTTTTCCAGGCACTGCACCACTTCGGCCAGGTCTGGGTCGTCGATACGATTGTCCATTTCGTTGGGATCGAATATCAGGTCGTAAAGGGCGGCTTGCGCGGGTTGGCTGTTTTTCCAGCCGTTGTCCATCCACAGTTGCTTGCTTTCGCCATCGTCGCAGTTGGGCAGGACGGGAGCCGTGCGCTTATCGTAGCGCTTGATGTACTTGTAGCGTTGGGTGCGCACGGCGCGCATGGGTTCGTAGGCGGCATGATAGTTGACTTCAAAAAAGAGGGCCTCGTGGATTTCATCGGTGGAGCCGTTGACCAGAGGCGCCAGGGATTCGCCGCGCAGGTAGTCGGGGCGATCGATGCCGACAATGTCGCAGATCGTCGGAAAGATGTCCATGTGCGTGACCATTGCATCGACGACCTTACCGCCTTCAAATCCACCGGGGCCACGCATCATGAGCATGATGCCGGTGCCGCTGTCCTGAAGATTGCACTTCATGCGGGGAAAGGCGATGCCGTGGTCGGTGGTGAGGATGACAAGGGTATTCTCGGCCAGGCCGTGGGTGTCCAGCGCTTCGAGAACGCCGCCCATCCAATCATCCAAAATGCGGGCGCACGCCTTGTAGCGCGCCATGTCGATACGCGTCTCGGGCGTATCGGGCAGTGGCGCGGGCGGCAGGCAGTAGTTCGGATTATCCGGGCATTCTTCGAGCGGCGGAAAGTCGCGGTGGGTGGGTCTGAATCCGACGGCGAGAAAGAAGGGCTGATCGTTGTCCTTTTGGGAGGCAAAGAATTCGTTCACGCTTTCCACGGCTTTTTCATGACCGGGAATGGCCTGGTCGTAGCCGATCTTCTGCCAGGGCTCGCCTTCCTGGTGCGATGCCACATGCTGGACGCCGCAGAGGGTGGAACTGTAGCCGGCTTCCCTCAGGCGATGGATAATGTGCTGGCCATAGTCATTGAGCGAAAAGCCGCGATGGGCCAGGCCCAGCATGCCGTTTTCATGGGGCCAGCAGCCCGTGACCAGGGCGGCCCGGCTGGGCGAGCAGGTCGGGTTCACCGTGAAGGCCTGACGAAAAAGAACGCCCTCTTCGGCAAACTTCTGAAGTTTGGGGGTGGGGATGGCGTGGCCATAGGGCTGGATGTAGCGTCCCGTGTCGTGGGAGTGCAGGTAGAGGATGTTGGGTTTGGATGCAGTCATTCGTTTCTCCTTAATTTTATCTGTGCAATTCCTTTTTGCGGTTCAGCAGAAAATCAGGCAGCGCCTCTCCCGATCGGATAACAGCGGCACATAGACGATCGATGAGTTCTTTTTCCAGCGTAGTCGATTCAGCTTGGCCGTAAAGATTATGCTGCTGGAAGGGATCGGCGCAATTGTCAAATAGATAACATCTTTCCGGGATGCTCGCAACGGCGTAGGTGTAATTTTTTGTCCGGATGGCGCGATAGGCATAGTCATCAAAGCCATAACGCGCTTTGCCCAGCCACTGAATGAGGACTTCCTCCTGGCGCAAGCCACCTTTGCCGCAAGCCGCACCGGATAAATCGAGGCCCTGGACTTCAGGTGGCCGGGGCACTTCGCAGAGGCCTGCCGTTGTGGGAAAAATATCGACCCCACTGATGAGATCGTCGATCGTACGGCCTTCGGGAATGCGCCCAGGCAAGCGCATGATAAGGGGGATATGGATAGACTCTTCAAGGGGCACGGATTTGTTGAACATGCCATGGCTGCCCATGAGGTCGCCATGGTCGGAAAAGAAGACAACGAGGGTATTTTCGGCCAGTTTGTTTTCGTCAAGAAAGTCCAGGACGCGTCCGATGTTGTGGTCCAGGTTCAATATCTGGCCGTAGTACTGAGCCAGCTTCTCGCGGGCTTTCGGAGCGGTCCCTTCATCCACGTTGGGACGCAGTTCGATTGTCTCCGGATCAAACTGTTCTTCAAATTCGGGCGGTGACGGATTACGCATGACGCCCTTGTCGTCGGTTCCGCCATGGGGGGCTTCCACGCTGAGACAATGAAACCAGGGCTGGTCGAGGTGCAGGGCGGTTTCACGCAGGTATTTGAGTGATATATCGGTAAGTCCGTCGGTCTGATATCCCTCCACTTTCAGGGGCGGCCAGATGGATTCGCCGTGGGAGTAGCGTGTATTGTAATAGTGATTGGAGCAATCGAAGCCATACCAGTCCTCGAATCCGGCACGCAGATAAGGATGTACCCAGTAGTCGGCGCCATTACTCCAACCTTCGATGCCCTGGTTGCTGGCGAGGTGCCACTTGCCGACCCAGGAGGTGCGATATCCCGCCGCGCGAAAGGCATGGGCCACGGTACATTCGGTCGGTTGAAGCAGGTCGCCATGGA
Organism: uncultured Candidatus Sumerlaeota bacterium; assembly: GCA_964462565.1. GTDB lineage: Bacteria > Sumerlaeota > Sumerlaeia > UBA8349 > UBA8349 > CAYWYC01. Next base: position 31,665 of record CAYWYC010000015.1, read on the forward strand.
CGCGTACGCCGTTGATGTGGGCATGTTGGCCGGTGATAAGGCCCCCGCGAAAGGGCATGCATACGGGATATTGCGAATACGCGTTGGTCCAGCGTACGCCTTGCGCGGCCAGACGATCCAGGTTCGGGGTCCGGATATTGGAATCGCCGCTTGAGGCAAGGGCATGGTAGCGCAATTGGTCACAGAAAAGCCACAAAACATTCGGGTGTTCTATCATCAGAAAAAATCTCAATCTTCTTCAGTTTGTCGGTGCCAAGAATATACTTGGCAGGTTTTCAGGCACACCCATACCTTAGCTCTTAACCAAGTGCGGGGCAAGAAGAATCAGATTCGGGAATGTATCTCTCCCTTGATCCTTCATGCTGATATCTTTCTTGGCTTATGCGTAAGGCATATCCCACC
>CAYWYC010000016.1:0-18379 GCA_964462565.1 uncultured Candidatus Sumerlaeota bacterium
TCTGCTGCTTGAAGGATTAAGGGATGATTTGGCATTATACCGGAAGGGCCTTGACTTTTTGGCCCGAGTGAACCATATAAAGAGGAGTCGATCAACGGCTATTATTCTGGTGTTCACCGTGTTTTGCCCGGTATGCCTTTTTTTGAAAGAGAGAACAAGTATATGCAGTGTTTTGAAGAGAAAATGAAATGGATGAAAAGGGTGGGGCGTCCACTGGCCGGATTTTGTCTGCTGGCCCTTCTGGCAACCTGCCTGAACGGTTGCACTACTTTTGCCAACTGGTTCAGCGAAGAAGATAAGTTTTTCGAGGTAAACCCCAATCATTCTGTAAATGTGGCCTGGGTCGAAGATGACTGGCCGCAGGATTTTGAAAAACTTGCCCCACTGGAAAAAGAGGCATATCAGGAGTATGGTCGTCCACCAATGGTTCACCTCTGGTGGCATCGTCAGAATCCAATCGTGACCGAGGCTTATGTATTTCGCCTCAAAACGGCGCATAAAAAAGATTTCAAGCCGCGCAAAGTCAGCTGGCTCTATCCCGAGGAAAACCGCGAAATCTTCTTTGACAAACGAACTGTGCTCGATATCAAGGAAATCAGCGACAAAATGAAAATCATCGCCGAAAACGGTGATCCCGATACGATTAAGTATGGCAAGCGTCTCGAACGTCGCACGGAAAAATGGATATATTACGGCCTCGGTAAAATGTATGAATTTCTGGAAGATGATCTGATTGAAGTGGACGAACACAGCTTTACGCCCATCCCCAACTATGGCGGAAGGTGAGAGGCGGATTGGCTGTTATTGATTAGAATCCTGTCCAAGGTAGAAGGATCTTTATTTTATGTTATTGATCACCGGCGCGTCGGGTTTTCTGGGTTCCGCAGTTGCCCGTATGGCCCATTCCCGCGAAATCCCTTTTCGGGCCATGGTCCGCGAGAGCAGCCGTCTTGACTTGCTCAGCACCATCCCCATGGAAAATATTGTCCGGGCGGATATGTCCGATGCCGAGTCATTGAAGGCGGCGGTTAAGGATGTGGACGCGGTGATCCATTGCGCCGCAACCACTTCCCAGGCCGCGCCGGACCTGGACCTGAGCCGCAAAATCAACGTGCTTGGGACCATGGCATTGCTTGATGCCTGTCGCCAGGCCGGCGTCAAGCGCTTCGTCCAGATCAGTTCCCAGTCGGCCCACAAGGCCAACCCCAGCGTTTATGGCCGGACCAAACTCGAAGCGGACCGTCACGTGCGCGCTGAAGAAAAAATCGAATGGACGATCCTGAAGCCCAGCATTATCTATGGCGCGGAATCGAAGGGCATCTTTGACAAAATGGTGCAGTATTGCCGCAAACTGCCCGTGATTCCCATTATTGGTCCCGGTACGGAAGAAATGCGGCCCGTGCTGGTGGACGAGGTTGCCTGGGCGGCGCTGAAGTGTCTGGAAACACCGGAATCCGTGGGCAAGACCTACGATATTGGCGGGGCGGATGTTCTGGAATTTCAGGACTTTATCCAAACGATTATGGACGTGCTCGGCAAGCGCAAGCCCATGGTGCACCTGCCGCTTCCCGTGGCGCTCAAGATTGCCGAAATCCTCAGCAAGTTCATGGATAACCCACCCCTGACGCCCGATAATGTTCGGGGTATCCAGACGGTGCAGCACGTGGATATTTCCGAAGCCCGTGAAGATCTGGGTTTCGAGCCCCTGGCTTTTCGCGAAGGGCTCGAGAAAATCTGGGGCGTTTCCGGAGAGCGTCGAGGAACACATGGGTCTTATGATCTTTTCGAGCGCGATGTGGAGTTGAAGAGCCGGGAAGACTTTGACGCCGAGGCCTACGAGGACCTGGTGCAGGGCGAAACGGAAAAGGGCAAGGAACTGAAGCCCCTGCGCTTTGCCGTTATCGGCCTGGGCAAGATGGGCGTGATGCACGCTTCCATGTGCGGCGCTTTGCCCCATGTGGAAGTGGCGGCGCTGGTGGATCTGGACAAGAATCTGGGCAATCAGGTCAAGAGCATGGGCGTGGATGCGCCATTTTTTGAAAAATTGAAAGACCTCTGGGAAAGCGGTATTGAACTGGACGGCGCGATCATCGCCACACCCCAGTTCACTCATCGGCAGGTGGGTATCGATTGCCTGAAGCAGGGGCTTCATGTTTTCTGCGAAAAGCCCTTGGCCCATAATATTGAAGACGCCGAAGCCATGGCGGAAGAAGCCGCCAGGCATCCGAGTCAGGTAACGGCCATCGGTTTTATGAAGGGCCATTACGCTCTCTGGCAACATGCCGTCCAGCGCCTGCAGGAAGGCTGGATCGGCCAGGTGCGGCGTTTCCGTGCGAGTGTTTATCTGAGCCAGGTCATGAGTCCGAAAAAGGGCTGGACCTTTACCAAGGAAAAATCCGGCGGCGGCATCCTGATCAATTCGGGTATTCATCTCATTCAGTATCTTTGCTGTCTTTTTGGGAACATGGATCGTGTCAAGGCTTTGGCCCGTCCCATGCACAGCGAGGTGGAAGACACGCTCGCGGCGCTGGTGGAATTTGAAAGCGGCGTTTTCGGAAATGTGGACATGTCGTGGAGCGTGCCCGGTTACCAGACGGAGGACAGCCGCATATTCATCGAAGCCGATGAGGGTTGCCTGGAAATATCGGATGACGCCATTCGTGTTTATCGCTTGAGCAAGACGGAAAAAACGCCAAAAGGGTGGTCCACCTTGCATCGCGAAGATTTTGAGAATGCGGCCTTCAATTTAAGTCCCGATTATGGCGGAGAGGGTTATTACCGCCAGCTGGGCGACTTTGCCCACGCTATCCGCAATGGCGGTCGGCCCCGTTATGACTGGCAGGAGGGCCTTCGCATCCAAAAGGCCATCGCTGCCTTTTACGAATCCATGGAATCGGGCAATACGGTAAGTGTGAAGAAAAAATAATGACCAGCGCCATCAGCCAACTCGTCCTGTCGGGCCGCCTGTTCACCGGCCGAAGCGCTTCCACCCGTGAAGCTCGCATGGACGATCTCGCCCGTTACAGCGACCCGGAAAACCTCTGCAACGCCTTGATGCAGGCGCGCGGCAAGGGTATCAATGCGGTTTTCAGCCTGGCCGAGGAGAACTTGATCAAGGCACTCAAACTTATGCGGAAAAAGCTCGGGCCTGCCGGTGAGTTTCAGCCTTTCAATTTTCTGCCTGTCATTCCAAACGTGCTGGGCTATGTGCGCGAGGCCACGGAGTATGGTCTCGCTGGAGCGGGAATGCGTCGCCTTTTGCGTGTCGGCCCGATGGGCTTCATGCGGGCTTCCACGCGGGGCGCTCTGAATGCCCCCAAGGTCATGCACAAGGATTTTCCGACGCTTCTGTCGATCCTTTACGAACTCGAAATGGGCGAACTTCACGCCTTCAAGCCACCCGTGGTATTTCTGCATCACCAAATGACGGACATTGCCTTGAGCCTGGGAAACGCGCGGATTCTGCGGGAATATGCCGGGATCATGCGCAAGCGCTTCAAGGTGGAACCCGGCCTTTGCACGACGAATTTTGTGCGCCTGGCCGATTATCTGGTCGAGTGGGATATTCCGATTCAGGTCATTGCCGCGCCGTGCAACGAAAAGGCTTATTTGATGCCCGGGGGAGTCGATGCTTATCGGAAGCGCCTTGAGTCGGGACGTTTTACGCTGGTGGCAGATCGTCCTTCTTCCGAATCGCCGACCCCTTCCGACGCCATCGACTGGTGCCTGGATCAGCCGAATGTGGGCGCGGTGATTGTCGATGCCGAAATCCAGCGCATCCCGGCGGCACGCACCGCCTGATACCTTCCGGAAAGAAACCCCATGTCCAAGATTTACGCAGGAATATTATCCACCGGTACCGAAATTCTGCAAGGCATGTATGCCGATACAAATGGCCAATGGCTCAGCGAACGGCTGACCGAGGCCGGTATTGTCGTGCGCCGGATCGTGGCCGCGCCGGATCGTGCCGAAGAAGTTTCCGACGCCATCGGCTGGCTCGTGGGACAGTGCGATATTGTCCTCATGACCGGCGGCCTGGGCCCGACGGAAGATGACTTGACTCGCCAGGCGGTTTGCCGCATTTTTAACCGGCAACTCCAGGAAGATTCCCGCGCCTGGAAAATGATTGTCCATCGCTTCAAAACACGGGGAACCAAGGTACCCGAGAGCAACAAGGTCCAATGCATGATTCCCACCGGCGCCGAGGTGCTTTATAACAAGTGGGGTACGGCTCCCGGCTTTGTAATCCATGACAAGCCCGACGATCTGGATCGCACGGTCTTTTTCGCCGCCATGCCGGGGCCCCCGCGCGAGATGCGTCCCATGTTCGGCGAATACCTCGAGAAAAAGTTGCTTGCCGAATTCGGCAGCGAGGCAGCCACCCGAATTCGTACCTTGCATACTTACGGCATTTCAGAGTCATCGATCAACGGGATGCTGCGCCCGCTTTTTGAGGAAACGCGCGAGCATCCCGAAGTCACCCTGGCCCTGCTTGCCGGGCAGGCACGGGTGGACGTGCGCGTTACCGTGCGCGGCCAATCGCGCGAAGCCATGCGCAAAACCATTCGCCGATACAGCGCCAAGGTCCGCCGTCGAATCCCCAAGGGCTGTATCTACGGCGCCGATGACGACACTCTGGAAATCGTGGTGAACCGCCTTTTGCGGAAGTATGGCAAGACCCTGGCCGTGGCGGAATCCTGCACGGGGGGATTGGTTGCAAAGCGCCTGACCGATATTCCGGGCAGTTCTAAAGCATTGCTTGAGGGCTGGGTCACTTACTCCAATGAAGCCAAGCAGGCGCACCTGGGTGTTCGAGCCAGGACGCTGGAAAAATTCGGGGCGGTGAGTGAAGAAACGGCCCGCGAAATGGCCCTGGGGGCGCTCAAGCGTTCCGGCGCGGACATTGCCGTGAGTACGACGGGGATCGCCGGTCCGGGTGGCGGCAGCGCGAAAAAGCCCGTGGGCCTGGTCTGGTACGGGATTGCCTGGAAGGAAGCGGAAGGCGCGGATAAGGCTCCCGACTATGGCGTGGCGACGGCGCGCACCTCTTTTCGATCCACTCGCGAGTTGGTGCGTATCTTTGCTTCTCATCGGGCGCTGGATCTGGTGCGACGCCATTTGCTGGGCCTACCTTTTGATCTGCCCATCTCGCGGTAATTCAATTCTATGGCCCGGATTTTTCGCAAAATTCCATGGGAAAACTATTTGCCATTTTGTGGCGTTCCCGCTATTTTTGAACTCGTAACGTAACACGCTGGATTCTGGTCGAAAGCAATCGCGATGCCCTGGTCATTATTTCCCACCACGCGCCCGTCTTTTTCCAAAACGAGCCTGGACCTGCTTTTTCTTCTGGGCCTCCTTATTCTCTTTTATGGCGATCCTTTTCTCAACCCATCGACCACCTCTTTTGGTGGTGACGGTTTAAGCCTTTTTCTGCCGGCCAGCACCCATTATATCCGTTCGATGCACTTGGGCATAATCCCCTTGTGGAACAGTTATACATGGATGGGAGCGCCTTTTCTGGCGGCTTATCAGGCCGGAGTGCTGTATCCGCCCAACCTGATCATGCTCTTCTTTCAGTCCGCCGATGTGTCCGTGAATTTCTGCATTTTTCTGAGCCTTTTGTGGCTGGCCTACGGCGGCTATTTTTTCGGGGTGCGCGCCTTACATCTCGAGCGAGCCCCGGCTCTTCTGATGGCTATCATCATGAGCTGCTCGGGCTTTGTCGGCGGGCACATGGATCATTTCAACCAATTGGCGGCGATCAGTTGGATTCCCTGGGTGGTAAGCGAAGCGCTGATTCTTCTGCGTTATTCCCGTGTGCGCAATATTTTTCTGCTTGCCATTTGCCTGGCCTTTCAGGTTCTGGCCGGCCATCCGCAGTACGTGGTCTATACGCTGGTTTATCTGGCGGCGCTGGCTTTGGTTTATTTTGTCTATTACCAGCATCGTCGTCGGCAGGATTCGCCGCCGTCCTGGTTGGGGATTCTGCTTTTGGGCATCGCCATATTTCTTGGTATCGGCCTGACGGCAGCCCAATTGCTGCCCTCTCAGGAACTCGCCCGGCAATCGGTACGCCAACTCGATAGCGAAGATTACAAATTCGGCTTTTCATTACCACCGCGCAACCTCCTGACTCTTGTCTATCCCCATGCCTATGGCAATCCGGTGGTCGGGCTTCATGATATTGACGGCAGCCCCCTTTCCGATGAAAGCCTGGGCATGTTCAAGAACGACCGCTGGCCCCGCGAGCAGAATATCCATTCCGAATCCGGCGCCTATGCTTATGACGAATGGGTCATCTATATGGGACTCTTCAGTCTCTTTTTCGCTGTCTTTGCCCTGATCAGTTTATGGCGGGAATTTGCGGTGCGCTGCTTTTTCTTCCTGGCGCTATTGGTTCTGCTTTTCGCTTTCGGGTCCTATGTTCCCATCAAAAAACCACCCTATGGCCTGCTCATGGACTGGGTTCCCGGCGGCGATCACATGCGTGTCCCCGCCCGTTTCATGATATTCTTCATCCTGTCCCTGGCCGTATTGGCCGGTATCGGCTTCAACCAACTTTTTTTCGTGCTTCGGGAGCGTAAGCGAATTCCCCGGACGACCCTGGCTCCGCTCCGCGTACTGATTCTGGCCATTCTCTTTTTCGATCTTTTTCTATTCAGTGAGTGGCAGGCCTTTCGCTTTCAGGGATCCACATCGATCCTGACTGAACGAACCAGTACGCTGGATTATTTGGCGGCCCAGTCGGGTGATTCGAGAGTTTTCCGGCAGATGCAGGAAGTGCCCCATAATATTGGCAGCCGCAATCTTCTACGCAGTCTCTCTGTCAGGGAAGCCGCCGCCCGTCTCCAGGTACAACGTGTCCAGCCTAATCTGAACGTTTTACACCGTATCCCTATTGTTTATGGCTATTTTGAGGGGCTCTTGCCGACGATGAGCTGGTTCAATTTCACCGAAAAATACCGCCGCAACCTCTATAGTCCTGAACCGGACACCTGGGTTTTGGGCTTGATGAATGTAAAGTACATGTTGAGCGATCGTTATTACGAACCAACACCGCACCTGGCTCCGCTCTACGCGGAAAACTCGAACGCTTACAATTACTTTTTCCCGGACTACCCCCAGATGCAGGATTTCAGGCGATATGTTCTGTTTGGGAATCGCAATTTTGTCCCGAAGTTTGTGTTGGAGGATCTCCTGGAACCCTATGTGCGATTCAGAAAGATGGATGTGGACGCTTATAAACCGGACTCCACCATTGCCTGGGGCCAGGCTCGAAAGCCCGTGTACGATTACCGCCAGGGCCCTCAATCCTGGGTCGAGAATAAAGATTGGGACAAGAATTTTTCCCAGATGGTCGGCGGGTTTCCGGCTCTGCATTATGTCCGCGACAATGGTTCGCCCAATACCTACATCCTCCAAAAGCCTCGTGACCTGGATAAGCGTGTCCTCATGCTGGAAGCCAGTTATCCCGGCTGGGTGTGTACCAGTGAGAAAGGCCGCGTTCCGCTCAAACGCGTTAACGCCGTCATGATGGGATGCCGCTTGCCTTCGGACGTATCTTTTGTTAAATTCAAGTATGAGCCTTTTAGTTTTCGTCTGGGTCTTTTTATCAGCTGCCTTTTTGTGATGCTGCTTGGGATGCAGGTATTCTTTTTGCAATTCCCGCGCAATCTGGTTCGACGGCAACCCATTCAAAGCCTGTACGAATACATGAAGACAAAATCCAATGAATGACGACAAACCAAGCCCCAAAATCCCCGAATCCAAGCGCGGCAAAAAGCGGAAGGATGAGCCTGTCCAGCCTTCCGTGTCGGACAAAGAGGGAAACGTGGAGCGCAAATCCGCACCTGTGCCGCTTTCTCCAGATCAGCTGGCTGTACCGGAACAGGAAGAAAAGAAACGGACGGCCCTGAAAAGCAAGGTGATTGTGCCGGAGGATAATGAGGAAGACGAAGAGGATATTATCGCGAAAAGCGCGCGTCCATCCTCGATTGAAAAAGACTCCTACGAAAAATGGTTTGTCCTGGCCCTGGCCATACTGGGAACTCTGGTCATCCTCTTCAGCAGTTTCAACGTGGGGATGGCCTGGGATGAGGCTTATTATCTCGATGCCGGATTGCGCACACGGGACTGGATCGCCGACCTGCTGACTCCCAGCCAGAAAGCCCTGACGGAATCGGCAATACAAGCCACCTGGAACAGCTATGAACTGGAGCCCCGGGGGCATGGTAGCGTTCCCCGGACCCTGGTGGCCCTGGGCATGTTTTTATCGGGCTACGATCTGCCTTCACTGGTCGTGATGCGTTTACCGATTGCGATATGTTATGGCCTCACGCTGGCATTGCTGTATTTGCTGGCCCGTGAGAATTTCGGACGCATAACCGGCTGGCTGGTCGTACTGTCTTATTTCTTTATGCCCCGTGTCTTTGGCCATGCTCATTTTGCCGTCACCGAGACCCCGGCCATCCTGATGACGCTATTGGTTTTCTATGCATTCCTCAAAGGGCTGCATTCCACGCGTTGGGCGGTGCTGACAGGTATCTTTCTAGGTATCGCAATGGCGACCAAGATCAACGCCCTTTTTATCCCGGTCATCACGCTACCTTGGTTGTTTTTGTTCCATCGTCGCCAATCCGTCAACCTGCTCTACGCCATTATTTTCCTGACTCCGCTTGCCATGATTGCGGTATGGCCCTGGCTTTGGCTGAACCCGGGCCTGGGCCTGGCCAAGTATCTTCTTTGGAATTTTGGCCGGGAGCAGAGCGCTGTTTTTTATGGCGGCCAGGTCTATGACGCCGTGAACGCCGTGCCCTGGAGTTATCCCTTTGTGATGACCGCCCTTACCGTGCCTATCCCGATCCTGATCCTGATGGCCCTGGGTGTGGCGCGGACCTTGCGGGCTCCGCGGAAGCATTATGTGGGCATTTTGTTTCTGGCGGCGGCGCTGATTCCCCTGCTGATTCAGGCTCTGCCTTCCGTACCTAAATATGACGGGGTGCGCCTGTTTCTGCCGACATTTCCCTTTATGGCGCTTCTGGCTGGGATCGGCGGAGGCGTGATTGTGCGAATCGCGGCTTTTTATGATGTCCCGGGACGTTTTCCCAAGTCCCACATCGTCATGACGCTGATCATGTTGTCTATCATCATCTTTGGCGGAATCGGCCTTTTGCGCGTTCAGCCCTGCTATCTCTCGTACTATAACCTTCTGGCCGGCAAGCGGGAGACGCTGCCTGATAAGATGCAGGTCACCTATTGGGGGGATTGCCTGAACCGCCGCGCCATCGAAAGAATCAACAACGTTATCCCCGCCAATGCCACACTCACCACGCGCGCCATGAACATGGAGGTGCTGCGCTATTACCAGAAACTGGGCTGGCTCAGCGGGGAAATTCGCCTTCTCGAGGATCAGCCTGCCGACTACCATCTGGTGCAATATCGCAAGGGATTTTTCAGCCAAATGGACTGGATTTTGTTTCGTCATTATGAAGATCAGCGTGTGGCGCGCTTCCCGCAGGATGGTATTCCCATGTTTGGACTTTATAAAACAGGGCCTGACTTCGAGCGATTCTGGCGCAGTCGGTCTGAATAGGCCAAACTTCCTCCAAAACTGGTAAAAATTACTCAATCATATAGGCCTGGCACCGATAAGCATAATGTGGTTCACGGGGAGCTCCTGCTTTTTTATCCTGTGGCAAATTTGTCCGGCCGCGGCTTGCTCCTTGCATAAATGAACTGCCCATTTGCTGAGGAGGAGCGCTGGAGTATGGCCATGAAACTGCATGATATCCTGGATGGTGCGGCAAAATTCAATGCCTCGGACGTGCATCTGACCGAGAATTATCCGCCTTATCTGCGTGTGGATGGACGCTTGAAGCCGGTCCAGGCCCCGCCGCTCGATGGTGAAACGATTGACCAGTACGCCCGCGGCATGATGCCTACGCAGATGAATGAGCGTTTTGAAAAAAACATGGCGGCCGACTTCGCCTATAGTTACAACAAAGAACTTCGCTACCGTGTCAGTGTCTATCGCGAACGCAACCGCCTGAAAATCGTCATGCGGGCCATTCCGATGAAGATTCCCACGGCTGAAGAGCTGGAACTGCCCGCCCCGCTCATGCGTATTGCCGTTATGGAACGCGGCATGGTTCTCGTCACCGGGGCGACGGGTAGCGGTAAGTCAACCAGCCTCGCCGCCATGATCCAGCACGCCAACGCCACCCAGAACCGGTGCGTCATCACCATTGAGGACCCCATAGAATACGTCTATGAAAACCAGAAAAGTATCATTACCCAGCGTGAGGTCGGCGTGGATGTGCCGAACTTTCACCTGGGACTGGTGCAATCATTGCGCCAGGATCCCGACGTTATCCTGATCGGTGAGATGCGCGACGCCGACGCCATGCGTGTGGCCTTGACCTCTGCCGAAACGGGCCATCTCGTATATAGCACCTTGCACACGACCAATGCGGTGCAGACAATCGAACGCATGATCTCCACTTTTCCCGAAGAAGAGCGTGACCTGGTGCGCGAGGAACTCGCCTATAACCTAAAGGCCGCCATATCACAACGTCTGATGCGTCGTGCCGGAGGCAAGGGACGTATTGCCGCATTCGAAATCATGATCGTCAACGCCACCATATCGAAACTGATCTATGAAAACCGGATTCGTGACATTCCGGGAGTCGTTGCCGGACGGGAGGAAGACATGATGAACTTCGACCAGTCGCTGGCCGAGCTGGTGCGGGAAGAAAGAATCGACCAGGCCGAGGCGGAACGCTACTGCGACGATCTTTATGCCTTTCGCCGCTACGTCAAAGGTGGCAAGTCCACGGGCGAATCGGGTGGGATTATTGCTGGGTTCTAGCAGCAAAAAACTTGGATTTATCAGAAAAGATGGAATCGGAGAAAATTATGAGCAATTTCATATCAACAGGAATCGCAGGTCTGGACACCATTCTGGAAGGCGGCTTTTTGCGCCACAACAGCATTTTACTGAAAGGCGCGCCCGGAACCGGCAAGACTTCGCTGGGCATCCAGATTCTGTTGGAAGCTATCGAAAACGGGGAAGCGGCCATCATCTGCTCCTTCGAACAGTTTCCACAGCAACTCTATCGCGACAGCGAAGCCTTCGGATGGAATCTGCAAGTTCTGGAAGCCGAGGATAAACTCCGCATCCTCTATATCAAGCCGGAAGATTTGGTTACGCCGAAGGGCCATGCCAATCCGCCAATCATTTCGCGCATCCACGAAATCGCCGAAGAACTGGGCGTGACCCGCCTGCTTCTTGACAGTGTGACTCATTTTAACCGCGTATCTAACGATCCCGTAGCCTGTCGCTCCCTGCTGATGCATTTCTCCACAGTGGTCAAATGTATGGGAATTACGCCGATCCTGACATCCGAACTGCTTCAGGCCCATTCCCGCGAATACAGCTTTGAGGAATATCTGGTGGACGAAGTGGTGATGCTGCATAACGAACTGGCCGCCGCAACTTCATCGCTGCCCCAGCGCACGATCGAAATTACCAAAAGCCGTGGCCATTCCCATATTCCCGGACGCCATCCCTTTGTCTTTAGCGATTCGGGCATCGTGGTATATCCCCATGTGCTGCCCGAACCTTTTGAAGCGGAAGAAATGTCCGATCTGGAATTGGGGGTTGTGTCCTCGGGAATCAAGGGGATCGATAATCTGATGGGTGGCGGTTATCCGGAATCCGGGGCTGCCATGATAGCGGGTATGTCGGGAACATTTAAGTCGAGCCTGGCCGGCGCGTTTCTGGCCGAAGGCGCGCGAAACGGACAGAAGGGGCTGCTTATTACCTTTGAAGAAACGCCCCAGCAGTTTGTCCGAAATTTGAAAAGCCGGGGTGTTGATCTGGCCGATGCTTTTCAAAAAGGCGATGTCCAAATCCGGCATTATGTGCCCAAGCGCAATTCGCTGGACGAAATATTCCACGACCTGGTCGCACAGATGCGGGACAATGGCGTGAAGCGCGTGGTGATTGACAGCATCGATGACTTTGAGCGGTCCGTCGATAACGTGGAGGCCCGGAAAGATTATTTCGGAATGTTTCTGGCCGCCCTCAAGCGCCATGGGGCAACCTCGGTATTTACCCAGAAAATCCAACGCAGCAGCGGCAGCAATCCCCTGGCCGATATTCGCTATGTGTCTATGGTGGATACGGTGATTTACCTGGGGACGGTGGAAATCGAAAGCCGTATTCACAAGGCCATATCAGTGCTGAAATGCCGGAGCGCTTCACCCGACGCGGACTTGCGCGAAATTGCCTGCGGCCCCGAAGGTATTCAGGTGGGCAGTAAGTTTCATGGTCTCAGCGGTATTCTGGAAGGCGTGGCTCATGGTCAATACAAGGCAACGGTGGAAAACATTTTTCAGCCTCTCTATTTCATTCGGGATTTCGCGAATATGGGAACCGGCGAGGCCGTGAATGATGAAGACCGGCGCAAAATTGTCAACGATATCGCGAGCCAGCTGGGAAATCTTGAAAAAGCGCTGAAGGATCATTTCGGCTTTGATCCGGAAGAAGAGAAGCGCCATTAGGCCTTTTGCGCCTGCCTGACGTCTTCTGCTATATTCTTCCCCGGAAATCGCATGGCGTGGAATACGCGAAGTTGGATCAGATCCGCCTGGTGAAGGAATGAAGACTTGAGCCAAAACGAGGCCTTAGTCTTCAGCGGTGGATTGCGAGAATTTTGTGTGCGACATTCCTTTCGCAAAAACGCCACTCACGTGGCTTACTACGAGCGGATCCCGAAAATATTTCTTGATCAGAAGTAGCAGTCGTACAGGCTTGTAGTCAGCGACGTGAGTCGCGTCAGCCGGCTTGGTGCGAAATGTACTTCGGACCGATTTACAACTCCACCACGCGCATCCAGTTGGTTCCTCCGGGTGCGTCGAGGGGGATGCCGGCGAGCATGACGATGCGTTTGTCATTTTGCAGGCGGCCCTTGTCCCGCAAGGTGCGGATGGCGGGGTCGATCAGTTGGCTCGGTGAGGGGAGTTCCTTTTGGCCTTCGGGCTTGGCTTCGGGAAAGGCAAAGACCTCCACGCCCCAGGTGATCGCCAGGCGCCGACATTGGGCGACGTATGGACTCAGCACGTAGATCGGGCAGTCGGGCCGATAGCGCGAAATGCGCCGTGCCGTGGAGCCGTAAAAGGACAGGCAGACAAAGGCGTCGATATCGGCGTTCAGCGCCAGTTGGCAGGCGGCCAGGGCCAGGGCATCGTCGAGGTCCGTGTCGCCGTCAATCGCGTGGTGCAGCCACATGAGGCGTTCTTCCGCGTCGATCCGTGTCTCCGCCGATATGGCGATTCGCGTCATCGTATCCACCACGAGCGGCGGATTCGCGCCCATGGCCGTCTCGGCGCTCAGCATCACCGCGTCGGAGCCGTCCAGGATCGCATTGGCAACGTCCGTCACTTCCGCGCGTGTGGGCCGTGCGTGTTCGATCATCGACTCCAGCATTTGCGTCGCCGTAATCACAAAGCGGCCCGTCTCGTTTGATCGACGGATAATATCCTTCTGCAAGAGCGGCACATGTTCGAGTGGCTGCTCGATACCCATATCGCCACGCGCCACCATGATGCCGTCCGTCGCTTCCAGAATGTCCTCGATATTATCAATCGCCTCATGCTGTTCGATCTTCGCCACGATGGGAATCGTCGCGTCGCCCGCTTCTTTCATAATCTCGCGGGCCGCCTGGATATCTTCTGCCGACCGCACAAAACTCAGCGCCACAAAATCCACCTCCGCCTCAACCGCCGCTTTCAGGCCAAGGCGATCGCGATCGGTCAGGCCGGCGATGCGCAGCGTGCTCTGCAGAAAACTCACGCCCTTGCGCGAAGAAACAGGACCGCCCCGCAAAACCTTCCCACGCAGATAGCCACCGTCCTCCACCTTTTCCTCGATCCGGATCAGCACCAGGCCGTCATTGATCGCCAGTTCATGCCCCACTTCCACATCCTCGAAAAGATACGGATACTGCACATGAAGCCGTTCAGGCGTGCTCGTCTCATCACCCGCCGCCAACTCAATTTCTTCGCCGTCGTCCAGTTCAAATTCCTTGGGCTCGCATTGGCTGCAGCGGATTTTAGGTCCGGGCATATCGGCCAGAACGGCCAGGGGCATATCCGCCTCCGCCGCGATATTCCGCAGGCGCGTGGTCGTCGAAAGCAGTTCCGAAGGCTCCAGGTGCGACACATTCAAGCGCACCACATCGAGCCCCTTCTCGATCATTGCCTTAAAAACCTTCTCGTCTTCACATGCCGGCCCATAAGTCGCCACAATTTTCGTTCGGCTCATCCTGTCGCTCCCATGTCAATATTGGTTATTCCACCCATTCTTCCAAATTATACATACACACTGGTATCATATTATGCCGTGGCTCAAAAGCCCATAAAAAAACAGAGCGCTTCCAGATAAAGTGAATTAACGGAAATCCTATCTCTGCTCTGGCGGATACCAGCAAACCATGCATCTTTCCACCTTTTTGCATTTGGCTTTTTGATTTTGTTTTTGCTATAACTACCCGTCTGAAACCTGAGTCCGGATCGGGTTTTGCTATTTATGGAGGCAAAAGGCCGGATGTCTATCGAAATACGTCCCATGACCCTTGATGATTATGACGCGGCCCATGCCTTGTGGGACCGGACTGATGGGGTTGGCCTGGGGCCTTCGGATACGCGGGAAGCCATTGCGGCATATCTGGAACGGAACCCCGGCCTCAGCACGGTTGTCGTGCAGGACGGGCAACTCGTCGGAGCCGTTCTCTGCGGTCATGATGGACGGCGCGGCTATCTGGTGCATCTGGCGCTGGAGCCGGAACTGCGGGGCAGGGGGTATGCGCGACGTATAGTGCAATCCTGTCTTGACAAATTGAACGAACAGAATATTCCCCGCTGCCATATTTTTGTGTTTCGCGAAAACCAAAATGGCCGTGAATTCTGGCAACATATAGGCTGGTATCCTCGCGACGATCTGGGTATTATGTCGCTCGATATGGATGAGAGACTCAATGCGTGACAAAGAAACAACACCCTTCATCGATTATATCAAGGTCTATGTCCGGGGCGGCCATGGTGGCGCCGGATGTGTGTCCTTTCGCCGCGAGAAATATGTTCCCCGTGGCGGTCCCGACGGTGGCGACGGTGGCAAGGGTGGCGACGTTATTTTGCAGGCGAATAAGCGGCTCAGTACGCTCATCGACCTGCAACACAAACCCCACCTGCGCGCGGCCAAGGGCGCAAACGGTATGGGCAATCGCTCATTCGGCAAGGATGGCGACGATGTTATTGCCCAGGTCCCCGTGGGAACCGTGGTCAGCGACGAAGAGGGCAAGCAACTCGCCGATCTGAAGGTCGACGGTCAACAGTGGGTTGCGGCTGCCGGTGGCCGGGGCGGTCTGGGCAACAGCCATTTTGCCACGCCTACCAACAAGACCCCCCGTTATGCCCAGGAAGGTGAGGAAGGGGAAGAACGCACCCTGATTCTGGAACTGAAGTTGATTGCCGATGTCGGCCTTGTCGGGCTTCCCAATGCCGGTAAGTCCACCCTGCTCAGCAAGTTTACGGCGGCCATGCCCAAGATCGCGCCCTATCCCTTTACCACCCTCAGCCCGAACCTGGGAGTGATAGAGCGTGAAGACCTGAGCCATATTACCCTGGCCGACATTCCCGGTCTCATCGAAGGCGCCAGCAAGGGAGTCGGTCTGGGAGATCGCTTCCTGCGTCACATCGAACGCACGCGGCTGCTCTGCCATCTCATCGGCGACGAGCAAGGCATCTTTGATCCCGAAGACATGATTTACAAGTACGGCCTGGTTCAGCAGGAACTTATGGCCTACAGCAGCACCCTCGCGGCCAAACCCCAGATTGTTGTCATCAGCAAGACTGACCTGGCTGATCCCGACAATCTGCGCGACACCGTTGCGGCTTTCCGCCAGCGCGATATTGAACCCCTCTGCATCTCCGCCATGAGCGGTGAAGGCCTCGACAAACTTCGTGAAACCATCGAAGCCAGACTCGACCAACTCGACCCCGTGGGCGAAGAGGAGGCGACAGAAGAAAATGATAGAAGTGATAGAGCTGATTATTGATATTCTGGAAACCATCATGGACCTGACATGAGAGGCCGAATACGCGCATGACCCTGTCCTACATCAAAAGCCACGCCCAACTGGCCGACTTCGATCCCGAGGTTTGCGTTATCAAGCTCGGCTCTACCGTCGTCACCACCGACATCGGCCATCTCGACAGCGCCGTGCTCGACCAGGTGGCCCGTTTTGTGTCGGCGCGCATGAAGCGTGGCAAGGTCACTTTCATCGTCTCTTCCGGAGCCGTGGCGGCAGGCATCGGTGAGATTGGCTTCAGCCACAAGCCCCGCAGTCTGCCCGAACGACAGGCGCTGGCCGCCGTGGGACAGGGACGCCTCATGGCTGCCTGGGGCGATGCCTTTCGTAAATACGACCGACACGTAGCCCAGCTTCTCCTTACCGCAAAAGATCTTGAAGACCGCCGCCGTTATCTGAATATCCGCTATACCCTCGACCAACTTGTGGACATGGGTGTGGCCCCGATTATCAACGAAAACGATACCGTCACCGTGGATGAATTGCGCTTTGGCGACAACGATGATCTGGCCCTGCTCATGACGATGAAGATGATGGGCGATTGCCTGATTCTGCTGACCAGCGTGGGCGGGCTTTATCGCACCTTGCCAAGCGGCGATGAATCCGGTGACCTTATCGAGGTGGTGGACAAGGTGAATTCCGAGATCGAGGCTTTGGTGTCCAGCGATAAAAGCGCCATGGGATCGGGTGGCATGGGCAGTAAACTCCGCGTAGCCCGGACGGCGTCGGAAGCCGGAATCCCGACTATCATCGCCCCGGGGAAAAGGCCCGACGTTTTCGATAGTCTCTTCAAGGGACAGGGTGGCGGAACGCTCTTTGTGCCGGGGCACATGGCAAATTATAGTCGTCGCCAACGCTTTATCGCTTTCAGCCGTACCGAAGCCAAGGGACGTATCACTATCGACGCCGGGGCCGAACGCGCCCTCGTCACCGACAAAAAAAGCCTCCTGCCCATCGGGGTTAAACGAACGGAGGGCGAATATGATCGTCAGGATGTCGTGGAAGTTATTGCGCCCGACGGGCGGCCCATCGCCCGCGGCCTGACCCATTATTCTTCCCGCGAGGTTTTTGCGATCATGGGGCACAAGACCAACGAGATCGAAGGCATCCTGGGTTCACGGGATTATGATGAAATTATCCATCGAGATAATCTCGTAATCCTCGAAAAAGCCGGAGCCGGACCGGAGTGGTAACATGCAGAAGAAAAAACAGGTCTTCGCCATACTGGGATCCAACCAGGGCCACCGCGCCGCCCAGATTCGACGTGCCGCATTCGCTCTGGCCGACACCGACGGCATCGACCTTATCCGCACCAGCGCTCTCTACGAAACCGAGCCCTGGGGGCGTGTCGATCAGGCCGGATATCTCAACGCGGCGGTGGAACTCGAAACCACGCTCAATCCCATTGAACTTCTCGACCGCTTTCAGCAGATCGAAAAGGAAATCGGACGGATATATACTTCCGATCGCTGGGCCCCGCGATTCATCGATATCGATATTGCCCTTTACGAAAATGAGATCATCCACCACGAACGCCTCATCGTGCCCCATCGCCATCTGCCGAATCGCATCTTTGCCCTGACGCCGTTGCTGGAAATCGCGCCCGACCTTGTCCATCCCGAATCAGGCGAAACCTTGCGTTCCATGCTTGATCACTTGCTCGAAACCGAACCGGCTTCTTGCGAAAAAAAGCAACCCATCATGCGCGATATTGCCCGCATGGAGGAAGCTGATTTCGACTGGAACCGATTCCGTGAGGCCGAATCCTGTCCCTGCCGACTTTTCCGCAGCAATGCTCCCGAGGAAACGGAACGCCTCTCTGCTAGCTGGGCCAAGGTTCTCGAAGGTTCCGAAGTCTTTGCCCTGGCCGGAAAGCTCGGTGCCGGAAAAACCTGCTTCGCCCGAGGACTGGCAAGAGGGCTTGGCGTGACCGAACCCGTCACCTCTCCCAGTTATGTCCTGGTCAAGAGTTACGAGGGACGGCTCATGCTTCACCACGCTGATTTCTACCGACTGGTCGGCGGCATGGATGGCCGTGCTGAAGTTGTCGGTGAAACGCAGGAAACAGTCTCCGAGTCTCCCGACTTGACCAGCCTCGGGCTCGAAGACTATCTCGAAGATCCTGAAGCCGTCATCCTCATCGAATGGGCCGACCGTTTCCCCAGTTGGATGGAGCCGCCCTTTTACTTTGTCGATCTCACCGGTTCCGGGGATGGCCCCCGGAC
>CAYWYC010000016.1:18479-31552 GCA_964462565.1 uncultured Candidatus Sumerlaeota bacterium
TGCCCGAAAAACTCAAAATTCTCTTCCTCTGTACCGGAAATTCCTGCCGGAGCCAGATGGCTGAAGGCTGGACCCGGCATCTCAAAGGTGACCGGATCGAGGTATATTCCGCCGGGATCGAAACCCACGGCCTCAACCCAAACGCCGTCCAGGTCATGGCTGAAGCCGGTGTTGATATCAGCAAGCACCAGTCCCAACACGTTCGCGAATTCAAGGATGTCGATTTCGACTACGTTATCACCGTCTGCGGCCATGCCCATGAAAACTGCCCGGTCTTCCACGGAAAAGGCAAGGTCGTCCACGTGGGTTTCGACGATCCGCCCAAACTGGCGGCCCAGGCAGAGGACGAAGAAGAAAAACTGAACTGCTACCGTCGCGTGCGGGACCAGATTCGCGCCTTTGTTGAAGATTTGCCGGAAACACTGCAAGCATAATCGAAAAGACTATCAGCAAATCTTGAGGAATTTCGTCCTAACCAAATTCTATATAGAATTCCTTCGGCCTTTTAAGTATAATTTTCTTGATTGATGTTGGGGATATTCTTACTTTTGCGCGATGCTGGCGATTTACTGATTCCCTTCAAGCGGAATTATGACGGTGATTATGCATCCAGCGCTTAGCACCAATCTTCGTTATAAATACTTGTTGCCGAAAGGTTGCGTAATGTTATCAGTGATAAATAAGAAACCGCTGTTATTTCTGATTGCCGGGTTTTTTATCTGGCTATCCAGCCTGGTCGCGGCGCAATCTCTGGATTACGCTTTGGACCTTGACCAGAGCCGTCTCAACTTTTCGCGAAACGCGAATTATGACTTGATTCAATATGACGAAGACCGAGCCACTTTGGCGGGTGATCCCGGAGACCCCTGGTTACCCGCATACGATGTGTGGGTGTTTATCCCCGATGGCAAGGCCATTTCTTCATTCGACGCCAAGACGATAAATACAGAGGACGTTCTCGGCAGTTTTCGTATTCTGCCGGCTCAGCAGGCTCAGCCCATTTCCGATCCAGCCCCCCAACCCTTTACCACCCCCAATCCACACACCTACAGCAAAGTTGATCCCGTTCATGAGAAACCCGCCCGCCTGATTTCCACGATGACAATCCGCGGCCACCAAATTGCCGTAGTCCAAATCCAACCGATTGCATATATTCCCGCAAGCGGAAAAGTATTTTTCAACAAGCTGATTCATATTCATTTTGACCTGAAAGATGCTCCGGGCCCCGCCCTTGCAGCGTCTTCTGTGCGCTATAAAAAAGCCGAATCCCTTTTCCAAAATTTCGTGCGACAGTCCGTTATCAATCCCGGCGTCATGCCCCAGGCCGCAAAAGGTCCGTCCTTTTCACCAACCGATCCGAATGATGTGAAATATCTTCTCATTACCAATTCCACTTTGATTGATGAATTCCAGCCGCTCCTGGACTGGAAGACCAAGAAGGGGGTTCCGGCTCTGGCCATGGATGTGGCCGATATCTACACCAATTATGCCGGAGCGGACAATCAGGAAAAGATCAAAGCCTGCATCAAGTACTTTGCCGAAAATCACAATACTGTATGGGTGGCGCTCGCCGGCGACGACAATATCATTCCCGACCGCGATTGCTATGGGCAGGTAAACGGAACGCAATATACCGAAAAAACCATTCCCACAGACCTTTATTATGCCGGTCTGGATGACATGAACTGGAACGATGACGGTGATGACCGGGGAGCGGAAGTGGGGGATGACACGATCGACATGGCCGCCGATGTTTTCGTGGGGCGCATAGCCGTTCGTACCGAAGCGCAGGCAACAGCCTATGTAAATAAAGTGCTTTCCTATGAAAAAAACCAAGCCCTTTCCGGATTCTCCCGAAAGATGCTTTTGTCCGGCGATAAACTCTGGAACGAAGGCGACGTCGAAGCCAAGAGTGAACGCATGTGGAATGATTACATCGATCCCTATTGGTCCGGTAACCGCAGCATGTTTTATGACACCAATACAAGTTTTCCCGGCGGGGCTGATTACGCCATGAGCTCCGATCATATTAATGAGCAACTTGGCAACGGCTATAATTTCTTTCACATGGCTACTCATGGCGGAACGACGCTCTGGGGCACAGAGACGGGTACCTATTCTTCGAGCCACGCCGCCCTTGCCAGCAACGATGGCCTTTTTACAAATGTATTGACCATCGCCTGTTGGAGCAACGCCTTTGAGAAGAACGACAGTTGCCTGGGGGAAGCCTTTATTCGTAATCCATCAGGCGGGGCCGTTTCCTACATCGGAAGCAGCCGCTATGGTTGGGGCTATGCCAGTCTGTCCAGCCACGGTGCTTCTTTTTGTTATGACCGCCAGTTCTACAAATATCTTTTCACCGGTTTGCCAAGCGACTATCCACAAAACATCGGCGCGGTATTTTCTTTGATGAAGGAATATTATATAAGCAGCAGTTCCTCTTATGGCGCCTATCGCTGGCTGCAGTTTTCCATAAACCTCCTGGGCGACCCTGAGATGCCTCTTTATACGGATGATCCCCAAGACATGACCGTGAGCCATGATGCTTTTATTTCCGTCGGTCCGCAGACCTACGCCGTGGAAACCGGGACGCCGGGCGCATTGGTTTGTCTCATGAAGGGTACCGAAGTTTATGCTTATGGAAAGGCCGATGGCAGCGGCCGCTTTGAAGCCGTAATCGAGCCTTTTACCATGGGCGCGATGTATGTCACAGTCACGGCCCCGAACCGTTACGCTTATGAAGGCACCTGCCAGATAAACCTGGGTAGCGAAGGGATGGTCAGTATTAAACAGGATGTGGCCACTATTGGTGACATGCTGGAAATCTATGCCTGGGATACGGATTTGGCAGGAGCCGGCGTCTGTAATGTTCAGGTGGTCTGTTCGAGCGGCGATTCGGAAAACCTCAGCCTTGGCGAGATCGGAAGTTCCACCGGTGTTTTCTCCGGAACGATTCAGGTCGCCGCCACGCCTGCTTCCGTGAATGATGGCAAAGTCCAGGCGGACCATGGCCAGACGATTCGCGTGGCTTACCTCGATGCTGATGGGGGCAATGGAACCCCGCAAACTGTGGAAGACACGGCTCTCGTGGACGCTTTGGCCCCTGCAATATCGAATCTTCAGTTCAGTGATATCTATCGACGCATAGCAACCGTCACTTTTGATACGGATGAAGCATCCTCGGTTGTCCTGCGATACGGGAAAACTGCCGGCGCCCCCTGGGATGGCGTGCTCAACAATGCCGAATTCCTGACAAGTTACCTTTTCAACCTGACCGAATTAGACCACGACTCCACATATTATTGTCAAATCGAAGTTGCCGATGAACACGGCAATACGCGCATCTACAATAATGGTGGGGCATACTACACTTTCACAACCCGCGACAACTACACCATGCCCTTTGTCGATGACTTTGAAGAAGGCCATGCCCTGTATTGGGAACACAATGAAGCCGGTATTGGCGATACCGCTTTCGTGCAGGCAGTGTCGCAAACCAGCAACACCATTTCCCCTTATGAGGGCAACTATTGCGCCTTCCTCGGAAACTGGACCAGTGAAAACCAATATGCGTATGCCAAATCCACCATGGACCTTGTTATGGACCTGTCGGGACATACGGCTGCTCAACTCGATTTTTACTGGGCATGCTACAGCCTTGACTATAACGAATACATGCGCGTCGATATCTATGACGGCAGCTGGCATGAAGATGTTGATGGACTCGAGATTACCGGAACCGAAGATTGGGCCTACGCCCGAGTCGATCTTTCCTCTTATAACCTGATCGATGGTTTTATCATTCGCTTTGTCTGCACTACCAACTATCCTGAAAATATCGATGCTGCTTACATTGACCAGGTCCGTGTTGTGGAACCGGACGACCTTCGGGTAACTCCGACTCGCGAAGACTTCATATCGGCCGGTATGCAGGGCGGCCCTTTTACTCCGGTAGATAAAATCTATCAAATCGAAAACATCGGCTCCTCAAGCCTTGACTGGGAAGTGGATGAGTCTTTGTCCTGGCTGAGCATTACTCCTTCGAGTGGAACCTTGAATGCTGGAAGCAGCCTGAATGTAACAGCCTCTATAGATGCTAGTGCGAAAGCAATGGCCGGCAACTACTATCCTTATGTGGGCAGTTTCACATTCAGAAATGTCGGCTCCGGAGAAGTTACCACCTATGCCGCCCAGCTCAGCATTACCGTACCGCCCCTCGAGTCCATTTATTATTTTTCGCTCGACGAAGATCCCGGTTGGGCCACAGAAGGACAGTGGGCCTTTGGGCAACCTCTTGGCCTGGGTGGTGACTACAGAGGCTATCCCGATCCCGAGTCGGGCAATACAGGCGAAAACGTATATGGCATCAACTTGGCGGGAGATTTTACCACGACCACGCTGGGCCCGGAATATCTGACGGCGGGGCCGTTTGACTTTAGCGGTGAAGATACGGTCTTCATCCAGTTCTACCGCAAATTATGTTGCGGATATCCCGGTGACACCAGCATGACGCTTCAGGTCTCAAACGATGGTTCAAACTGGGTTGAGATATACAACAACAACACGGTGGAATCATCCTGGGGCATAGGCGAATATGTGATGGACTATTTCTGGAGGCGCTGTTACTACGATCTGACTACCTGGACCGCCAACCAGTCGAATGTCTGGGTCCGATGGGGGCACGAGATAAGCTCCGATGCTGTTCCAATGTCCGGCTGGAACATCGATGACATTGCTTTTGTCGGGGAAGAACCCGGTGAGCTTGAATTTTATCCCGGTGGTGATTTCGAGAGTAGTGGCCCCGCTGGTGGACCTTTTGACCCCGCAGTGGAAGAAGGTATGGCTATGGTCGCTCGGGGCAAGTCCATCCAGGCCTGGCGTGCATCCCCCGATGTAGCCTGGCTCGATATCAGCCCTGAAACAGGTTATGCCTATAGCGGAGAAGGCACTTACTACACAATCAGTATTAACGAAAAAGCCAACAATCTGTCTCCCGGAGTCTATACGGGCTATATTTATTTCTATTACACGGATGACTATAATGGAAGCAATGGCGGTGCTCAGGGAGAAGAAAAGGTCGCAAGAAAGCGCGTCGTTCTGACGGTCCGCGGCTTGCAGTCTTTTGAATGGGATACTATCGAGTCGCCCCAATATGTGGGCGTGCCTTTCAACGCAACCATCCGTGCCGTCGATTCTACGGGCGAAACGATTACTGATTTTCTCGAATCGGCAGAACTCAGCGCGATTAATTCGGGAGTCATAATCGATCCGGCATCCACGGACAAGTTCACAAGCGGCGTCTGGACCGGCGAGATCACCATTCAGGATTCCGCTCAGAACCTGCAACTTCGGGCTGAAAACAATACATCAAGCACCGTAAATGGAAAGAGCAATGCCTTTGACGTTCTCGGCTATCACACCATCACCGCCAGTTGGAGCGGCACTGGCTATATCGATCCTTCCGGTACGTACCACGTGCTTGAAGGGGCGTCTATTACCTTTAATATCTTGCCTGACACGGGCTCGAACATTGCCTCGGTCATGGTGGATGATGTATTGGTTGGTGCGCCGGGAACCTATACCTTTGAAAATGTCACCACAAGCCACACCATCAGCGCGCTCTTCATTAATGGCTTTCCTGGTGTTCCGTCAAATCCGAACCCGGCAGACGCGGCAACGGGAATATCGGAAAACCTGGCCTCGATCAGTTGCGCGCCATGCGTGGGAGCAACATCCTACGATATCTATATCTGGAAGCAGGGGGAGACACATCCCGCTTCGCCAAGCGGCATGGACCTTCCATCGTCCTCATTTAACCTGCCCGGCGCCCTGCAGGCCAATACCGTCTATATGTGGCAAGTTGTGGCAAAAAACAGCCAGGGAAGCACGAGTGGGCCCGAATGGCGCTTCCTTACCGGAAATATGGCTACGCCTGTCGATCCGGAAATATGGATGCTCTTCTGAGTGGGGATCCCTGACTTGGTATGGCGGATGTAATGGCTATTAAAAACCCCTGTCCCGGACCATTCCGGAACAGGGGGCTTCTTTTTGGACTCGCAGCTGGGATTTATTCAAAAACGATGATGTCGTAATCCACCAGTTTCGGGAGCGTCACTTTTATTTCGTCCCGATCCTCTTCGAACTTGAGTGCTTGGCCGTCACTCGCCGCATATACTTTGCGCATGCTTTCATCCTTCTTCAGCGAAAAGACCAGATCATGAACCGGCGTAAATTCCGTCAGAAAACGCTCGCGGCCGGTCGTGTTAATCAGGTGTACCAGTGTTCGCGTTTTCTGTTTACGCACAGTCACCAGAACATCGGAACGCCCTTCCATTTTCACCGGCAGATTGCCCTTCGCCACCCAGTTCACAGCATTGGCGATCAACTTTTCATAATCCGGATGGCCCGTGCGCTTGGCCACTTTGCCCACGTAAAAGGGAAAGTAAACCGTGCGGCCGCCACCATCGGGCTCGCGGCAAAGGGCGTAGGGTTCTTCCGTGTCGGGATGATCGGAATAACTCATCCCCTCCGGAAAGAGCCGAAAAGCCGGACCTCGTTTCAGGGGAGCGTCGGCATCGGCGCTTATCTCGACTGGATACCACGGACCGCAGTATGCGAAGAGTTCGCATGGCAAATCTTCGAAAAGCGGGTGAGATTCGTCCGCCTGCTTGGCATAGGCCTGCGTCTTCCCCTGGTGCGGGCTTTCCAGACCTTCACGCGCGTCGCCACGCTTCGTCACTCCCAGCAAGTCGTCCAGGAGGCCCTTCTCATAAGGCGCGTCCTTTTCGTCCAGAATTCCCGGCGCGCCATCGCACACCAGACCCACGCCCGCCTTGACCAGCGCCTCAATGCTCGCAGCCTGCTTCTGCGTCAGAACCGTCGCGTTCGGAAGCACCAGGGCCGCATAGCGTCCTTCATCCACATCATGCAGATTCTCCACGTCCCAAATATCACAGGGAATATGTTGCCGAAGCAGCACATCTTCGATGGCATGCATGTCGGCCAGATATTTTTCGTGACTGCCTTCCTGCCGCGCCGCCCAGTGGGCTGTGGCATTGCTTGACAAAATCGCAACCGTCGCGCCCGATTTGTCCCCTTCGTACAGGTCGGCATGTTTGTCCATAAAGCCGTATAGTTCCTCGATCGCCCGAAAGCCGCGCTGATCTTCATGCACCTTGGGCGGTCCTCCCGAAAGGTTCACCATGGGAGAGCCACCGTTCGCGCTGACCTGTGCCAGGAAGATCTTCTGCTCATGCCACGGAACCGCCACGCGCCGCCAGGGCCATGCCAGAAAATACGACGCCACCACCCACGGCGCACGCGGGCTCAACTGCGAGATATAACTCGTCGTCTCCGTCGGAAAGGTAAACCGCTCCCATACCGCCGGGCTGTCGTCCTCCGTCGGAAAGTAGCGCGTCTGGATTTCCACCTGGACAAAATCCTGGTCGCGCGCCAGATCGTCGATGCTGTTACCCCGTCCCAGGTGCCACACGCTGTTGCCCATCACGGGAATATCCGCCTTCGCATGGACCACCTCCACCAGATAGCGCACCGTCTCTTTCATCTTCTTTTCGGTCCATCGCTTGTATTCGGCAAAGGCCGGATCATCGTTGCCTTTAGGAAGGTCCCGGCCCGTTTCCTCGCGAAAGGTCTTGGTGCAATTTGCGCAATGACATACTCCCGGCGCAAAACCATAACTCGCTCCGCCGAACTTTATGCCATCGACCTCGTCGCCATATCGGTCCAGCAACTCGCCCAGCAGCAGTTTGCTGCACTCGCGCACATAGCCGCCCAGGGGACAGCTGGTCACGATGCCGTCGGTCTTCACAAAGAAAGAACCGTCCGCCTTCTCCGCCGCCCAGCCGGGATTGGCCTCCGCCACGTCCAGCGGCACTTCGCCCAGATCCATCATGGGAAAAGCCACCATGTCGTTCGCGTGGGCCGCCCTGATGATCTCACCCGTAAGGTCGCGTCCTTCCAGCCAGGGGCTCATTCGCTGCCACTCCAATTGCGTCGGATAGGTCGTCACATAGCCGCCGCAGAAAAAGCTGAAAAGCGAGACATGGCGCTTCTTAAAGCTTTCGATCATGTGCTCCACATCAAAATCCTTACAGTCCACATCGCGGATCGTCATGTGGATGCATCTCTGCCGTTTATTCATCCAGTCTTTATTTCGCATCGTTTGCCTTTCTATGGTTAAGCAAAGAAACTCTTGCTCCGTTCCTATGTCATAGAGTGGCCGCTGTTAAACGTCAAGCAATTTCACAGATCGCGTTATGCCGAAGTCTTTGACTTTTTCCTGAAAATCATATAGGCAATATGCGGGATCCATAAAAGCAAAGGCGATGCCATGAACATATTTGTTCTCGACCACGACATTCGAAAATGCGCCCGTTATCATGCCGATCAGCACGTCATCAAGATGATCCTCGAAAGCACGCAATTGCTCTGCACGGTGATCAACCTGCACGGCGGCAAGGCCCCCTACAAATCAACCCACATCAAGCATCCCTGTGTCTATTGGGCAGGGGAGAGCGCTCAGAATTGGCGCTGGCTTCAGCGGCTGGCCTTGGCTCTTAACGATGAGTACCGCTACCGCTATCGCAAAAACACCGACCACGGTTCCGCTATTGTCGCGCGCAAACTGGACCCGCTCGATTTGCCCGATACCGGCCTCACCGAATTCGCCCAGGCCATGCCCGATGTCTATAAGGTTCCCGGTGATCCCGTCGCGGCCTACCGCAAATTCTACATCGCCGAAAAATCACGCTTCGCCAAATGGACCCGCCGCAAGCCTCCGAGCTGGTATATCGAAGGCATCGGGAATAGTAACAAATACTGAAAAACGAGTGCATGACATAAATAGGGGGCTGATCAACCAAGGCGATGCATCGAGAATTTACTGAATAATGAAAACAGGTTTTCATATTCAGGGCCAAAGGCCCGCCCCATAATAGCCTGGGGTTTCAACCCCAATGCTCGGATCGATCCTGAATAGAGGGCTGAAGGCCCGATCCAAGATCCTGCACGTCTTTTTATGGATCGGGCCTTCAGCCCTCTATCTTTTTTGTTTTCGCTTTTCCTGGGGTTAAAACCCCAGGCTATTATAGAGCGCGCCGGTGGCGCTTAATAGAGAACGGCGATATTATTGATCTATTCATGATTCTTGTTTGTTGATAAATTCATCAATAGCCCCCCTATTTATGTCGTGTACCCCTGAAAAACGCATGATACCTTTACATTTTAAAAAGGATTAGTGTATCTTGAAGATATGAAAAGGAAGGTGGTATTTTTCTAAAGGAAGTCAGAATATGAAAATAAATCGACGCAATATACTTCAGTTCGGTGCGAGCGGAGCCTTGGCTTCTATACTGGGGCCCGGCCTTATGCGGAAGGCGGCAGCGGCGGCCGAAGAATCGGATGAACCCATGCCCCGGCGCCAGCTCGGCAAAACCGGCGAAATGGTTTCCGTTATCGGTTTCGGCGGAATGCTCATGGTGCATAATGGAGCGAAGCGCGGCGCCGAACTCGTTTCCAATGCCGTGGATCGCGGTGTGACGTATTTCGACGTTGCGCCCACTTATGGAAGTAATCACGAAGCCGAAAAGAAACTCGGTCCTGCCCTGAAGCCTTATCGCGATAAAGTCTTTCTTTCGTGCAAAACCAAGGAAAGATCCCGCGAAGGCGCTCAGGCCGAAATCGAAGGTTCGCTGAAACGCCTCCAGACTGACCATTTCGATCTATACCTGCTTCATTCCATTAAGAATCCCAAAAGAGACGTTGAAAGAGCAATGGATGAGGGAGGAGCCATGGAAGCCATCCTCGAAGCCCAAAAGGCCGGCAAGATTCGCTATATCGGATTTTCCTCGCATAGCGTGGCAGCCGCAAAAGCCGCACTGGAAACGAAAAAATTTGACGTGATCATGCACCCAATCAATTTCGTTTCCCATTACAAAAACGGCTTTGACAAGGAACCTGTCCAGATGGCCAAGGAGCAGGATATGGGTATCATGGCACTCAAGTCCATGGTCTATGGCGCCTGGCAGAATGGGGTCAACTGGGGCAATCGCAAATACAAAAAGACCTGGTACCTTCCCATCGACGAAGTGGCCGTAATGACCCTTGCCATGCGCTGGACCCTGGGTCAGGGAGTTACCTCGCTGATCCCGTCCGGTCAGGATGAACTATTCGAAATGGCTATGAACATCGCTTCCAAGGACGCCGAACTGACCGACGAAGAAGCCACTAAGTTGGAAAAGATCGCGAGCGAGACGAAACCGCTTTTTTAGCGAATACGTGACAGGCTGTCGTCTTGTTTATTATTTCAATTCCTTATTCTTGCCGGATTCGGGAGATATAATGGTCAGGATTCACCAGGACCCGTCGGCCTGATATTCTCTATTCTTCAGATTCCAGATATTCCACAATCGAATCCGCCGTGCGTTTGGATGAGCCGGGCGGACCGAACATGTTGCGGATTTTCTGCAGCTGATATTGCATGTTTTCGTAGGCTGTTTTGTCGCGCAGGTAGTGCTGGGTCTGTTCGGCCAGGTTTTGGCCGGTGGCCTGGTCCTGGAGCAATTCGGGCACGACGAGGTCGCCGGCGACAATATTGGGAAGGCCGATGAAGGGGGTGCTGATGAGTATCTTGGCGATCCATCCGGTGAGGTACTTGACCTTGTAGATAATCACAAAAGGCACACCCAGCAGAGCGCCCTCGAGCGTGGATGTACCCGACTTGACCCAGGCAAAGTCCAGGGCGGCGCGTACGTTGAAGCGATACTGGTCCACGATCTTGACGGGGACGTCGTATTCGCTGAGATAGGTGTCCACCAGGTCAAGCGAAATGGTCTTGGACCGTGGCAGAACAAACTGGATGTCGGTGCGCGTTTCGAGGAGACGCTGGGCCGCTTCCAGCATGATGGGCATAAGGGTGCGGACCTCGCGTTTCCGGCTTCCGGGCAGGATGCCGATGAGTTTTTTGTCGGGATCAAAATCAAAGCGTTCAAAGACTTCATCGCGCGTCATGGTCAATTTCATCACGTCGAGGAGCGGATGTCCCAGGTATTCGGCATCAACGCCTTCCTGCTGTAGCATCTTGGCTTCGAAGGGAAAGATGGGGTATATCTTGTCGCAGTATTTTTTGAACTTTTCAATGCGGCTGCGATGCCAGGCCCAGAACTGGGGCACGATGTAGTAGATCAGTTTGATGCCAAGTTCCTTGCACATGGGAGCAACGAGCATCAGGTTGAAGCCGGGATAATCGATACAGACGACAGCGTCGGGTTTTTCTTTGATGAGTTCCCGTTTGAACAGATTTTTGACTTGCCAGATGACCGGCAATTTCAGAAAGACTTCGCTGAATCCGACGATAGCGAGATCGTTGACCATGTTCCGGATCAGGCGCATACCCGCTTCTTCCATCTGGGGACCGCCAAGCCCCGCCAGTACCCAGTCGGGACGCTGCGCTTTGATATGGCGGATGAGGTTTGCGCCATGCATGTCGCCGCTGTTTTCTCCGGCTACAAAAAAGACCTTCATGCCCTGTCCTTCATGGCCGCGTCAGGCCTTTTGGAATAGTTCCATGGAACGTTGGTTTTCTTCGATCATCTTGGCAATGCGGACAGCAGTCTGAAGAGCGTCGCGCGCGTGCTGGCCGGTGACGGTGGGATTGCCGCCTTTGATAATCGTCTTCAGAAAGTCATCCAGTTCCAGCGTCAGCATGTCTTCCTTCTTGATGCGTTTGCGCTTCCGCACAATGTCGGCCTGGGCTTCGCCGGGTTTGGGCTTGTCCTTCGGGACGCGCTGGTAAATCTGCATCGATTGTTTGGCGTAATCGATAGATACATACATATCTTTCTGAAAGATGCGGATTTTGCGCGTGGGTTTCGGGGATACGCGGCTGACGGTGAGATTTGCGGTGCAGCCGTTTTCGAATTTCATGCGCACGTTGGCGATGTCTTCCTTGTCGGTGAGGATATTCACGCCGACAGCGTCCATGTCCACGAGCGGGGAATTCACAATCTGAAAGACGATATCGATGTCGTGGATCATAAGGTCGAGGACGACTCCGACGTCGGACACGCGCGAGGAAAATGGCCCGAGACGATGGCACTCGACGAAACCGGGAACATCGAGGATTTCGCGCAGGTGCCGAATGGCGGCGTTGTACCGCTCGATATGGCCGACCTGGAGGACGCAGTCGTTTTTTTCGGCGAGTGCGATCAGGGATTCGGCTTCTTCCACGGTCACGGTAATCGGTTTTTCGACGAGGCAGTGGACCTTTTCCTCAAGAAAGCGGGTGGCTACCTTGTGGTGCAGGGATGTGGGAACGGCGATGCTGACGGCATCGACCATCTTGTCGGTCAGCAGTTTCTCATAGTCATCAAAGGCCTGACACTCCCATTGCTTTGCTATTTTTTCGGCACGCGAAATATCTTTATCAACAACCGCGACGAGATCGCAGTTTTCATTTTGTGCAAGCAGTCGTGCATGGTGTTGGCCAAGATGGCCCACGCCGATAGTTGCAACACGTAATTTCTCCATAATAAGCCTTTCACAAAAGACCGGTCAGGGCCGATCATTGATTTCTCATGGAATTAGGTATCACGACAGGATCGTAGAGTCCAATATTTTCTGCAGATGCTCCTTCAGTACGGCTGCCGTGAAAGGTTTGACTATATAGGCGTTTATCCCCAACTCCACGCCCAATTCGAGCGTCTCGCGACTCGATGCATCGATCAAGGCGACGATTTTGGGTTTGCGGAAACGGGGAATGCGGCTGATATATTGCGCGACTTCCAGAGCGTCCATCTTGGGCAACTCCCGGTCGATAATCAAAAGATCGAAGGGGGCCTTTTTCAGGGCGATCAGGCACTGGTAGCCATCATGAACCACTTCAATGTTTTTGAATGACATATCGCGCAGAAACTGACGCAACTGCGTAAGCGAACCGGTGCTGCCGTCCGCGATCAGGATTTTGATGTCTTCAAATCTCATAGAGCCTTCCCTTGGCGCAAACCCAGTATATACTTGAAGATTTTTCAAATTCTGTCAAGAAGAGACTGCCCCAG
>CAYWYC010000017.1:0-31092 GCA_964462565.1 uncultured Candidatus Sumerlaeota bacterium
TGAAAAAGTTTTTGCATTACTCAGAAAACCTTTTGATTCGTTGCTTCAGATTAACTCAGCCCCCATTTATGTCGTGCACCCACCGATTCCTGAAACATGCTTTTTTTTGGCAATTTAGTGCGCCATGTGCTTTAATCAGGATGTTTGCGGGCCTATCATTCCCGGAAGGGGGTAAGCTTATTATGCGTAACATAGCACTTATAATGCTGGTATTGTTGACCTTAACGGCATGTGCCGGTATGCGCGGCGAGATCGCGTCGATCAAGCATGTGGACCTGTCCACCATCCCCGATGGCAAGTATGTGGGCGAGCACAAGTATCACGGCTCTCCCTACAAGGTGGAGACCACGGTCATGGATCACAAAATCGTGGCGGTGGAAATTCTGGACAAACCCAAGGGCAAGTACGCCAAAAAGGCCTCGGCCATCACCGAAAAAGTCGTCGCCAAACAAAGCCCCCGCGTCGATGCCGTTTCGGGCGCGACCAAGTCGAGCGTTGCCTTCCTGAAAGCGGTTGAGGCATCGCTCCTGAACCCGAGCAGCAAGAAGCCCTGTGGCTGCGACTAAACAAACATTTCATATAATAAAGGATTTTCAAATGAACAAAATTGTAGCACGCGAAGCACTGACGGACACGATTGTCCGGCTGGAAATTGAAGAACCGGAACTGGCCGCCAAACATGAGCCTGGACAGTTTCTGATCCTGCGACCGAACGACGACAGCGAACGCATCCCTCTGTCGATCTCGAATGCCGATGCAGAAAAAGGCACGGTAGAGATTACAGTGCAGGAAGTAGGCGAGAGCAGTGGCGAAATCTGCGACAAGCAGGTAGGCGACCAGATGCAGGACGTCGTTGGTCCCCTGGGAACGCCGACCCACATCGAAAAAGTGGGAACCGTGGTCTGTGTGGGCGGCGGTGTGGGCATTGCGCCCCTGCATCCCATCGCCCGGGGTTTCAAGGAAGCCGGAAACCGCCTGATCACCATCCTGGGCGCGCGTAACAAGGACCTGGTCATTTTTCAGGATCGCATGGACGCCCTGAGTGATGAACTCATCATCACCACCGACGATGGTTCCAGCGGCCGCAAGGGCCTCGTGACGGACGTGTTGAAGGAACTCATTGATGGCGGCGAAAAAATCGACACGGTCATCGCTATCGGCCCACCCATCATGATGAAATTCGTCAGCGAGACGACCCGGCCCTACGAAATCAAGACATGGGTCAGCCTGAACACGATGATGATCGACGGCACGGGTATGTGCGGCGGATGTCGCGTGACCGTGGGTGGCGAGACAAAATACGTCTGCGTGGACGGCCCGGAATTCGACGGTCATCTCGTGGACTTTGATGAAATGATGCGCCGGCTGAGCATGTACAAGGACTTTGAGCAGAAATCCTACGAGCGCTTTCGCAAGCATCGCGAGGGTGACTCCTGCAAGATCGGGCTGGATAAATAAAGCCCGGAAATGAGGCTGGAATGATGAAATATATCAAACGAATCGGTCTGATTCTGGCGGCGGCCATGCTGCTGAGCCTGCCCCTGCTGGCCCAGAACCCATCGGAAGAAAAAGAGCGATCCCTGCGCATCGCCTTTGTCGATGTCGATGAAATCACACGCAACTCGACCTTTATCCGCGGCATCCTGAAATCGCTGGAAGACAGCATAAGCGGAAAGCGTGAGGAACTCGACGCCAAACAGGCGGAACTGAAAAAACTGCTGGCCGAGATGGAACAGAAAAAAGCCGTCCTCAGCGAAGCGCAGTTTGACAAAATGGTGCTCGAAAGCCGCAACCTGCGCCTGGATCTGGAAAACATGCAATACGAACTGCAAAAGTCTCTGCGCAAGGCGGAACAGGAAAAGATGATGCCGGCCCTGGACTTTATCCTGCGCACCATAGAGGAAGTGGGCCAGGAGGAAAATTATGATTTGATTCTGCGCGGCGAGGTGGTACTCTATGGCGCGAAGCAGGTGAACCTGACAAAGAAGGTCATAGACAAAATCGACAGCAACCCGCCGAGCCTGAAAGAGATGCGGCAGAAATAGCAGAACGGCGGATTCTTCGATTCCGATTGAGATGATGGAATATAAAGATCATCCAATCATGACAATGGAGAATAAACATAGGGCCAGCGGCCCGTTCCATAATAGCCTGGGGTTTTAACCCCAGGTTGCGCAAAAATAAGCACCGAAGAGGGCTGAAGGCCCGACCCAAACCACGGGCAATTGATTACGATGAAGAACGGAAATAAAGGCCAATCAAAATTCTTAGACAGGAAAAGGAATCTCATGGAAAAAACGGCTCTGATTACGGGTGTTACCGGACAGGATGGCGCGTATCTTTCGGAATTTCTCCTCAAGAAAGGCTACAAGGTCCATGGCATCAAGCGGCGCTCGTCGCTCTTCAATACGGACCGCATCGATCCCCTCTACCAGGATCCCCATGTGGAGCACCGCAACTTTGTGCTGCATTATGGCGACATGGTCGATTCCACCAACCTCATCCATATCGTCCAGAAGGTTCAGCCCGACGAGATTTATAACCTCGCCGCCCAGAGCCACGTCCAGGTCAGCTTCGAGACATCGGAATACACGGCCAACGCCGACGCCCTGGGAACCCTGCGCATGCTCGAAGCCATCCGCATCCTGGGTCTCGAAAACAAGACCCGCTTCTATCAGGCTTCCACTTCCGAACTCTATGGCAAGGTTCAGGAAATTCCCCAGAAGGAAACAACGCCCTTCTATCCGCGTTCACCCTATGCCGTGGCCAAGCTTTACGGCTACTGGATCACCGTGAACTATCGCGAGGCCTATAATCTTTTCGCCTGCAACGGTATTCTCTTCAATCACGAATCACCCATGCGCGGCGAAACCTTTGTCACCCGCAAGATCACCCGCGCCGTCGCCCGCATCAAGTCCGGCCTCCAGGATTGTCTCTATGTGGGCAACCTGGACGCTCTGCGCGACTGGGGCCATGCCCGCGATTATGTCGAGGCCATGTGGTTGATTCTCCAGCAGGAAGAACCGGAGGATTTTGTCATCGCCACCGGCGAGCAGCATTCCGTGCGCGAATGCATCGAAGTGGCCTTTGCCGAATGTGGCATCGAACTCGAATGGCGCGGCGAAAGCGTCGATGAATACGCCGTGGCCCGAACTCCGATCCACGACAACCGGCAGGGCGAAGACAACGTCGTCGTGCGGGTCGATCCCCGATATTTCCGGCCCACAGAGGTGGAAACGCTCCTGGGCGATCCCGCCAAGGCCCGCGAAAAGCTCGGCTGGAAACCCCAGGTCAGCTTCAAGCAGATGATTTCTGAAATGGTGCGCGAAGACATGAGCCAGGCACAAAAAGACGTGCTCTATCGCTCTCACGGATTTACCACCCCCGATTTTCACGAATAAGATCGCAAAAGGACAGGAAACTATGAACGCTTCAAAAAGCACAACCGCCATCCCCAAGGATGCCCGCATTTATATCGCCGGACATACCGGCCTCGTCGGCTCCGCCATCCATCGTGGTCTTAAAAAAGCAGGCTATCAGAATTTCATCGTCCGCGATATCGAAGAACTGGATCTGACCGACCTGGAAGCGGTGAAGGCATTTTTCGACGCGGAAAAGCCGGAATATGTTTTTCTGGCGGCGGCCAAGGTGGGCGGTATTATGGCGAACAATACCTATCCCGCCGACTTCTTCTATATCAATTCCGCCATCCAGAACAACGTCATCCACCAGTCCTATCTGCATGACGTAAAGCGTTTGCTCTTTCTGGGCTCCTCCTGCATTTATCCCCGCGAATGCCCCCAGCCCATCAAGGAAGAGTACCTTCTGAGCGGTCCCCTGGAACCGACGAATCGCCCCTACGCCATCGCCAAGATTGCCGGTATCGAAATGTGCTGGTCCTACAACCGGCAGTACGATACGCGCTACATGTCCGTCATGCCCACGAACCTTTACGGCCCCGGCGATAACTTCGACCTGAAAACCTCGCACGTCCTTCCGGCCATCATCCGCAAGATGCACGAGGCCAAGGACGCGGGCAGTGATTCCATGACCCTTTGGGGAACAGGCAGTCCCAAGCGCGAGTTTCTCTTCAGTGAAGATCTGGCCGATGCCGTTATCTTTCTCATGAACCTGCCCGACGACACCTTCCGCGAACTCACCGGCGACGAAGAACATCCGCCCCTGATCAACATCGGCTGTGGCGAGGACCAGACCATCGCCGAACTGGCCGAGGTGGTGCGCGATGTGGTGGGCTTTGAGGGCAAGATCGACTGGGACACGTCGAAGCCCGACGGTACGCCGCGCAAGTTGCTGGACGTAAGCCGCCTCTTCGATTTGGGTTGGCGTCCCAGCGTGCCCCTGCGCGAAGGCATCCAGCGCGCCTATGATCATTTTCTCGAAAAATACGTGCAGGTCTGAGGCTTGATGCGGAGATGAAACCCAAGGCGATTATCTTTGACCTGGACGATACGCTCCTGGTGGAGCAGCCCTCGGCCTGGGCGGCTTTTCGTGCCTGCGGCGAGATGGTGGCCGCGCGTTTTGACCAAGTCGATCCCGACCATTTTGTCGAGACTATCCGCGCCCGCGCCCGGGAGATATGGTATGCCGGGCCAATGCATTCATTCTGCAAGAGCATTGCCATCAGTTCCTGGGAAGGCATGTGGGGCAATTTTGCGGGCGATGATGATGAACTGCGGCAGTTGCGCGAATGGGTCCCGCAGTATCGCCTCGAATCCTGGCAGGCGACGCTTGCCGAATACAAGATTGACGACATCGAGCTGGCGCGCGAACTGGTGGAATATTTTCCGGCGCGGCGTCGGGAGATGCATGTCCACGTACCCGGCGCGATGGAGGTGCTCGAAGCCGTAAGGCCCCATTTCCCGCTGGCCCTGGTGACCAACGGCGCGTCCGGAATCCAGCGCGAAAAACTGGCGGGGGCGGGATTTGCTCATTATTTCGACGCCATTGTCATTTCCGGAGAAATCGGCACACGCAAGCCCGACCCCCTGCCTTTTCAACGGGCGCTCGAGGCGCTTGGCGTCCAGCCGTCAGAAGCCATCGTCGTCGGAAACAGCCTCAACAGCGACATCGGCGGCGCCCACGCGGCAGGCATTCCTTCCATCTGGCTCAACCTCGACAACAAGCCCCATCCCGATCCCGACGCCAAAGCCCGACCGGCCCACGTCATCCGGCATCTTGCCGGGTTGCTGCCTCTTCTCGCGCTGGATGAAAATCGATAATTCCGGCCATTTTTATCTTGCCTCTGGAAACTCTTTCAGTCAGAATTTGTTTATGACAGCCCAGGCCGCCACAAATCCCCAGGCACAGGAAAAACCGCAAAAGCAAATCTCCACTTTGCGGAAGGTCATCGGTATTGTGATCTGCCTTTTGCTGTTCGGCTTTCTGATCGCCTTTAATGCCGGCAAGTTCCAGGCTTTTCGCGTTCAGGAAATTTCCATGGAGCCCACGATTCTGGACGGCGATTATATTCTGGTCGATGCGCGGGGGCCCATTCGGCCGGATGTCGGGGATGTGGTGGCTGTAAAAAACCCAACAGAAGATCTGGAATGGCTCTGCAAACGCATCGTTGGGGTTCCCGGCGACAAGGTTGAAATGCATGCGAACGGATATCTCTATATTAACGGCAACCGCAAGTTCAAGGTGCAGAAGGGCATTGACGATGCCGAAGCCTGGGGAACCTTGCGCGAATGGGAATTGGGGTCCTTTGAGTATTTTGTCGTAGGAGACAACCGGGAATGGAGCTACGACAGCACGGAATTCGGCCCCGTGGATGATGCCGACCTGTTGGGCGTTGTCATGTGTATCTATTGGCCCCTGAAACGCGCACGCATCATCAAAAACAGCGAAGAAGACGAATGAAAGCAGAAGCAGTCCAGAAAAAAGCAGACAAGCGGCGCAAGCGCCATCTCCTCCGTGAATACGATCATCGCTATTGCCGCGCTCGGGACATCGAAATTCTGGGCGGGCTGGACGAGGCCGGACGCGGCGCCCTGGCGGGACCGGTCGTGGTGGGAGCCGTGGTCATCGATATGGATTTCCGGATCGACGGCCTGACCGATTCCAAAAAACTGGACGTCCGAAGACGCGAACTTTTTTATGACCGCATACTCAGGGAATCCCGCGCGGCAGCTGTCGGCTGGGCATCGGCCCGCGAGGTGGATATGCTTAATGTTCTGGGAGCGACCCTGCTGGCTGGACAACGGGCTTTGCGGGCTTTGCGCGCACGGCCCCAGTGGCTCCTGACCGATTACCTGCATGTGCCCGAATGCGGCTGCGAATACGAGGCGCTGATAGAGGGCGACGGAAAGTCTCAGGCCGTTGCGGCGGCATCGGTGCTGGCCAAGGTCACGCGGGACCGATGGATGGGGCTGCTCTGCGAAGAATATCCCGAGTATTGCTTTTCCGACCACAAGGGATACAGTGTGCCCGTGCATATCGAAGCCCTGCAGAAATACGGCGCATCCACCATCCATCGCCATACCTTCAGGGGCGTTGATTGGTTCGACCGGGAACATCGCCGGTCGCGGACATTGACACGGTTAATGGAGCAGCACGCGACGCAAAAGATACTCCTGGAAGAGGCCGAGGATCTCTGGCAGCGCGATGGGTATTTCCTGCCGGAAGTGGAGTGGGAAATTCTGAAAGAGGCAATCGGCCAATGACAGTGCAATCCGGCAAGGTCAAAATCCGACGCATGCCGCCTCCGGAAGAAAAGGCCGAAGAACCTTTTCCGGATATCGAACGGGAAAGCCACCTGGAAGTAGGCCGCCAGGGAGAAAAAGCGGCCGCCCGCTATCTTTGGAAAAAGGGCTACCGAATCATCGAAAGGAATTACAAAGCCTTTCGCGGCGAGATCGACATCATCGCTGAAAAAGCGGAGCGCCTTTATTTCGTGGAAGTCAAGACCCGCACTTCCCCTCACCTGGCAGAACCGCAGGAACGCGTCGATCGCGTCAAGAAAGAACACCTGCGCAACGCCGCGCGCTACTACCTCCGCGAGTTTATCGAAGAACCTCCAGCCGGCTACCAGTTCGACGTAATCGCCGTGCTCCTGGATCCCCAAGACGGCAAACCGAAACTCAAACACTTTCCCGATGCTTTTTAGCCTCACCGGGTTAAAACTCAAGGCTATTATTTGGGAACGCCTTCGGCGTTATATTGAGAATCTCCAAAGATCCCGGAAGGACCATCAAAATAATAAAAGGTGCGCTTATTCGCAGTAAGCAACGCCAGATGCGTATCTTTACTGCACGTACCTCTTGAAGGACATAGCCCGAGTTAACTTGAGCCGTTTCTCGGACTCCCGAGCTGCCCATAAAGCGATATTCGAAAAAAGCGACAGGGCCAAAGGCCCGACATATACCAGCCCAGACCGCCAGGTCTGGGTTTGGAAGCAGCATCCAGAAGGAAGGGCTGAAGGCCCGATACATAAGACCTCGACTCCATCAAATCCTATTCAATCCCAGACGTAAGATTCGTTGTAATCAATCCCATAATGGTCCAAAAACATCTTGAACTCTTCCTGGAAACTCTGCTTCTTGTGCCGTTGGCCCTGTTCATCGATATATTGGATGAGGGAATTCAGGTCTTTGGGACTGATGGAAAAACAGGCATATCCCTTTTGCCAGGCGAAGGCACTGAGACTATTGTTCTGTGTTTTTGCCCATTTGGAAGAGGACGTTTTTATTTGTTCCACCAGATCGGCGATGGTCAGAGTTCGCGACAATCGAACCGCAAGATGCACATGGTCCTCGACACCACCCACCCTAAAGCATTCGCAACCCATATTGCGGATAGTCGCGGCAAGATAGCCATGGGCGCCTTGGCGAATGGCATCCCCAAGAAAACGTTCCCGGTTTTTTGTGGAGAAAATGATATGAAGAATTGTAAGGCTCAAAGATTGGGGCATTCGAATGTATCGGGCCTTCAGCCCTTCCTTTCTGCGACTGAAATGAACCCAGACCAGCGGTCTGGGCTGGTATATGTCGGGCCTTTGGCCCTTGGGTATTGATTATCTCCATAAAACCCAACCGAGCGCCTGGTGGTATGCAATGAAATAGTTTTTACCGGTATTCGGCAGGAAGCGTTTTTGCCCACAAGATGCTGGCGCTGCGTTTTCAAAAAAAATTGTACGCCTAAAAATGCTCTTTGATATGTTGGGCCATGACGGAGCCGGCTTCGTATTCCTCGTCCACAACGATTCCGCCCGCAAGACGCAGCTCTTCCGCGTAGCGGTGGAAGCGTGAGCGAACGATGATCGGCAGAGAGGGATAATGGCGTCGTACCTGCTGCAAAACCTGCAGCGCGGACCGATGGTCGGGCAGGGCAATGACGATGCCGCGGGCGCGATTGAGTTTCAATCTTTCCAGCATTTCGCTGGTGGTGGCGTCGCCTATTTCCGCCGGGATGCCCTGCTTCTGGGCTTCCTTGACGGTCGTCGGATTCATCTCGACCACGACGGTGGGTATGTCGGCCAGTTTGAGGGCCTTGCCGGCCTGCTGTCCGGCGGGACCGAAGCCAATCACCGGCACGTGTTCGCAATAATCCGGGCCTTCTTCACTGGAAGCATTTCCTTCCCCCTCCTGGCCCGGCCCTTCAAAAACCGCGCGTTTCGACAGGGCTGTCAATGAACCAAGTCGCACCATGGCCGGCGTCAGGAAAAGCGTGATAATGGCAGCCGAAAGGATGAGTTGAAAGGTGAAGTCGGGCAATATTCCCGTGGCGGCGGCGCTTCCGGCCAGGACAAAGGAAAATTCCCCCACCTGGCTCAGGCACATGCCCGTTGCGGCGGCATGATTGCTGCGATAGCCTAAAAACTTGACGACGCCCCAGATAATAAATGTTTTCACGGCGAGCAATGCCATGGCCATCCCCAACACCAGCCAGATATGATCGGCAATCCAACGCAGGTCGGCCAGCATCCCCATGGAAGCAAAGAAGAGAGTTACGAAAAGCACCTTGAGCGGCGCAATGTCGGAGCGTATTTGCGTGGCAAAGGGCGATTCAGAAAGCAGGATGCCCGCCACGAAAGCCCCCAGTGCCGGCGATGTGCCCATGGCATGGGCGACCCATGCTGCCGAAAGGGCGATGCCTACGCTGAGCAGAACCGGCAGTTCCCGTTTGCGTTGGGCGGCCACCTGCGACAGAACATAAGGCAGCAGAAAAATGGTCACGATAAAGAACGCCAGCACCAGCACCGCCATGAGGCCGAAGCCCTTGGCCAGGCTGACCAGCATGTCCACATAAGCGCCCTGACTGCCCAGGGCCGCCACAATCACCACCATCGGAACCAGCGCGGCATCCTGAAAGAGCAATATTCCCAAACTGTTTCGCCCATGCAGGCTTTCCGATTCGGAACGATCATGCAATACCTGAAGCACACATGCCGTACTGCTGGGCGCGAGAATGAGCCCAATGGCAATCGCCGACGGCAAGGAAAAATCCAGCATCCAGGCCGCGCCGCCCATAACCAGGCTCGTCAATCCAATCTGTAGCGTCCCTCCGCCAACGGCCAGCTTGCCCAGTTCCTTTAATCGCGCGAAAGAAAATTCCAGGCCGATTGAAAAAAGCAACATGGCCACGCCCAGTTCGGCAATGGCCGAAACTTCATCGGGCGACTTGATGCTATGGATACCGCCGGGGCCCAGCAAAATTCCCGCCGCCAGATACCCCACCACGGCGCTTTGCTTGAGTTTTTCAAAGACAACGCCCAGCGCGATAGACGCTGAAATCAGAAACATAAAGTCGAGGAGATATTCCCAAATATCCATTATTAAAACGCGCCCTAAACCAGACAGACGACTTCCTTCCTTTTGCTATTAACTATCCTTTTCCCCGCAACCATTCTCCTGCGAAACCACAGGCAGGTAAAGCCGGAACTCCGCCCCTTCGCCTTCCCGCGAACTGACTTCGACTGCGCCGCCCATTTCATGGCAGAATTTGCGAATCATGGCCAGCCCCATCCCGTTGCCTTCCTGCCCCTTCGTCGTGAAAAAGGGATCAAAAATGCGATTCAAGATATCCGCCGGAATGCCGGGACCATTGTCAGAAACCGAAATCTCGATGCGCTTGCCCAGAGCCTTTGCGGTTTTGATCTGGACGCGCGGATTGGCGGTATCCACCAAGGCGTACCGGCTGTTCACCGCCAGGTTCATCATGGCGTCATAAAGCCCTTGCGGATCCACCCAGCAGGGCTTCAGATTTGGTTCTTCCTGATAATTCAATGTAATCCCCGACTCCTGCATGTCGGACCGCAGGCTCTGGCAAACCGATTGCGCCACCTCGTTCACGTCAATTTCGCTGCGCTGGGTGGTGTCGCTTCGGGAATAGTCCAGCATGGCCTTGGCCAGGTTGTTCATGCGCTGCATCCCGGAAAAAACCATAGCCCACGTCTTCTGCGCCGCCTCCAACTCGCCTCGCTTCAACTGGCTGTTCATCAGCTCCGCACCCGTATGCGTCACCGCCAGAATATTCTTGATACTATGAGATACCTCCGCCATGGTGCGGCCGATTACCGACATCTGTTCTGCCTGGATGCGTTCGCGAGTCATGCGGATATTTTCGATGGCCAGGGTCAGCTGCGAGGAAATATGCGTCGCAAAGGCCAGAGATGCGTCAGTAAAAGCAACCCCCGTCGCCTGGCGGTCCAGATAACAGGCGCCAAGCACATTTCCCCGGCTGATGAGGGGTGTACAGATCGCCGATTGCACGTTCTGGGCCACGACGCTTTCGGCATCGGAAAAACGCGAATCGCTGCTGGCGTCGCGC
This sequence comes from uncultured Candidatus Sumerlaeota bacterium, assembly GCA_964462565.1. Classification (GTDB taxonomy): domain Bacteria; phylum Sumerlaeota; class Sumerlaeia; order UBA8349; family UBA8349; genus CAYWYC01. Next base: position 10,789 of record CAYWYC010000017.1, read on the forward strand.
GATAAAATACCTGCCTGCTGATCGATGCACCGGTTGATAATGGTGCTGCTGATGCGCACTTCTTCATCTTTCCGCAGGTCGCCCATATAATAGGACATGGCAGGATAAAGTTCATCTTTGTTCGGGTCCCGCAGCATAATAACACCACGATCGGCTTTAACCGCCGGCACAACAATTTTCAGGAAATCCTGAAGCAGACGGTCCTGGCTGGGCTGGGAACGGATCAGGTCGATCAGCTGATAATGGCTTCGCAAATACTCACGCGCCTGGCTGACCGACTCCAACTTATCAATCGAGACCAGGGCCTCTTCGGCGTCCTGGATCGACTGCGTGTGCAGAACCTCGTCGCCCAGCAGTGTCTGGCCATCATGTTCCAGCCGGATATTCTGGTCTGTCGTGCTGGCGCCCCCGCTGTAGGGATCTTCCTGGAGAAACTGGAATTGCACGCTACCCAGCCGAATCATATCCTTGTGCGAAAGCACCTTGCGGTCGATTTTTTCTTCATTCACAAAGCACCCGTTGCTGCTTTGCATATCTTCCAGGAAAAAATCAAAACCGTCGCGCACAATTCGCGCATGATGCCGGGATACGGTTTTCAGGGGCAGGCAGATACGATTGCTCGGGTGACGTCCGAGGGTGGTCTCGCCGTGGATCAGGGCGTAATAGTCTTCAATTTCGCCCTGGGTATTTATGGATTTGAGTACGCCGCTTCCCGTGAAGCGGTCCGATACCAGTTTCATGCGAAGGATACTCCTCTATTGTCACAGCCAATTCCCACCCGACTAATATACTCTATCGGCATTCATCCATGCAACGTTACCTGTCAGCCGCCGGATTTGGAAATATTTGTCCTTGGTGTCAGATTTTGCGTTCAAAGTCAGTCGAAGCGGGAAATTCGAAGCGGACGAGCCAAAAGCCCTTTGGCCAGCCCCTGCAAGCACTTTCAGGCTAAACACAAGCATTCCAATGGGCTAATCCTGGCCAAACATTTTACTGTGAGAAAGCCTGTGCATAAGTCTGTGCATGATCCCGGCAAAGCTGTGGATAAACATGTGCAAACTTCTCTTTTTGATATTTATGAAAACCCCGAAATATTTATGTGAGAACAATCACAAAAACAGCGCTTAAGGTTATGCTCGTATATAACTGATTCTACATGAGATAGATTCCGGTGTTCCAAATGCGCAAAATAAGCCTCGAAGAACACCAATCTCAAGGCCCGGAAACAGGCAGGCCTCCGCCCTTGTTTTATCTGTACATAGAGCGGTGCAAAGCCTGGTGGAAAAGCCTGTGCATAACTTTGTGCAAAAGGCCGCAAAAAAAGTGATCCCCGACGCTTGGCACACCGGGGATCGCAACTATGATCAGGGGCTGACCGGTTCCGACTGGTCCGACTATTTGTCGTCCCCCACTGGGGTTTCGGCGTTTTCGGGTTCTTTTTCTTCTTCGATTCGGACCACACTGGTTAGCACGTCACTTTCCTTCAGGTTGATCAGGCGGACCCCCTGAGTGGCGCGACCGATCACGCGGACATCGGCCAGCGAGACGCGCACGGCCATGCCGCTATGAGTGATCATCATCAGTTCGTCCTGGTCGAGCACGTCCAGAATGCCGATCACGTCTCCGTTGCGGGCGGTGGTCTTGATGTTGATCACACCCACCCCGCCGCGCTTGGTCATACGGTATTCGTCTATTTCGGAACGCTTGCCGTAGCCCTTTTCGCAGACAGTCAGGACGGTGTGCCCCGGTCTTGCCAGGGTGGCTCCGATGACTTCATCCTTGTCACGGAGGTTGATACCCTTGACGCCGGCCACGTCGCGGCCCATGGAGCGGACATCGTCCTCATGAAACTTGATCGCCATACCGTTTCTGGTGCCGATAAAGATTTCACTCTGCCCGTCGGTCAGCAGAACGGTTTTGATGCAATCATCGTCAGCCAGTTTAACCGCTTTAATACCAATTTTGCGCGGATTGCTGTAGAGCGATAGTTGGTTCCGGATAACCTGGCCCTGGCGCGTGACAAAAAACAGATAGCGATCCTCCACAAACTCGCGCACCGGCACCATGGCCTGGATGGTCTCGCCCTTTTCCAACTGGAGCAGGTTCACGATGGGCCGGCCCCGTGTGGCGCGACCGCCCTGGGGCAGTTCGTACACCTTGAGCCAGTGCGCCTTGCCCTGGTCGGTGAAGAACATCATGTAGTCATGGGTGGTCCCCACGAAAAGATGCTCGACCCAGTCCTCGTCCTTCATATCCGCGCCGACCACGCCACGACCGCCGCGACGTTGGCTGCGGTACTGGCTGGTGGGTGTGCGCTTGATGTAGCCGCCATGGGTAATGGTGACGACCATCCGTTCTTCGGCGATCAGGTCTTCAATCGTCAGGTCGGCGGATGATTCGAGAATCTGGGTGCGTCGCGGATCGGAGTACTTGTTTTTGATTTCCTCCAGTTCCTCGTCAATAATTTCGAGGACGCGGCTGGGGGTATCCAGGATAAAACGCAGATCCTTGATGGTGGTCTGGAGTTCGGCATATTCGGCCTCGAGATTTTCGCGCTGGAGGCCGGTCAGGCGCCGCAGGCGCATATCCAGGATGGCGTTGGCCTGAAGTTCCGAAAGCTCGAAAATTTCCATCAATTTGTGCCGCGCTTTTTCATCGTTTTCGGCCTCGCGGATGATCTGGATCACATCGTCGATATTCAGGACGGCAATGCGCAGACCTTCCACGATATGCAGGCGGGCTTCCGCCTTGGCCAGGTCGAAGCGGGTCCGGCGGATCACCACCTGACGGCGATGCTCCAGAAAGTGCTGCATCACCTGGCGCAGCGACATGTAGCGGGGCCGGTTTTCGACAAGGGCGAGCAGGATGACGCCGAAGGTGGTCTGCATCTGGGTCTGTTTGATCAGCTGGTTGATGATGACCTCGGCATTTTCGCCGCGCTTCAGTTCCATCACGATCCGCATGCCGTCACGGTCCGATTCGTCGCGGATTTCAGAAATGCCCGTCAGCTTCTTGTCCTTGATCTGGTGGGCAATGTCTTCAATGAGACGGGCCTTGTTGACCTGATAGGGCAACTCGGTAACGACAATGGCTTCACGACCGCCCTTCATCTGCTCAGTGGCAACCTTGGCGCGGAGGGTCAATTTGCCGCGACCCGTGCGATAGGCATCGAGAATGCCCTGCTTGCCATAGATATATCCGCCTGTGGGGAAGTCGGGACCGGGCAGGGCCTCCATGATATCCTCGAGGGTGGCTTCAGGATTTTTCAGGAGCACTTGCAGGCCGGCAATGGTTTCGCCCAGGTTGTGGGGCGGGATGTTCGTGGCCATACCGACGGCGATGCCCTGGGAACCGTTGACGAGGAGGTTCGGAAAGGCCGACGGCAGAACGCTGGGTTCCATCTCCTTGTCGTCGTAGTTGGGCTCGAAGTCGATGGTTTCCTTTTCGATGTCCGTCAGGAGCAGCTCGGCAATGGGAGACATGCGCGCTTCCGTATATCGCATGGCCGCCGCCGAGTCGCCGTCCACCGAGCCGAAGTTGCCCTGTCCATCGACCAGCATGGCGCGCATGGAAAAATCCTGGGCCATACGCACGAGGGTGTCGTAGATGGCCGAGTCGCCATGGGGGTGGAACTTACCCATGGTCTCACCCACGATACGGGCACTCTTCAGGTAGGGCCGGTTGTGGTAGAGGTTGAGCTCGCGCATGGCGTAAATGATACGCCGATGCACGGGCTTGAGGCCGTCGCGCACATCGGGGAGGGCGCGGCCCTTGATGACGCTCATGGCATAATCGATAAACGAGGTTTTCATCTCGTCTTCGATAGCCGCGGGCATAATCTGTTGTCGGTTCAGTTCCTGCATTTATTTCTCCTTGGATAATTGCAGACCTGTCTCTCCGGCCTGCGTCTTAAAAATCGCAATCGAAAATCCGGAATCTCTATTCCGGCTTCGTATCTTCTTTATTATCTTCTGCTTCGCCATTGCCTTTTTTTGCTCTTTCTTTATCTTCTTCGGCAACGGACTTGTCAAACTGCTCGCGCGTGACCTTGGCCACGCATTCGTAGTACATCGCCTCCAGCGAGGCATAGGCGTCACGCACGCGGTCCACAAAGGCTTCCTGGTCCATCAGGTCCGAACGCCCCACGGGCGCCTGCGATATGTTGATATCGAGCTCATGCCTGCGGGTAAAACTCTGCAAGAAGGTATAAGCCCGAATGTAGTCCTCATACACCTCCGTCGAGTATTTGCGCTGCTGGATCAGCTTGTCCCGGTCCGACGACTCAGCCTTGAGATGGGCCTCGTTGAAGTCGGCAAAATTCCGAAAGACTTCCATCACCGCCCGCGGGGTATCCCTGGGCAGGGACTTGGCGTATTCCACGTCGAAAAGTGCCATGTTTGCAGTCGCTTTCTTTCCGCCGGCCTTAGAAGTCCAGGTTGCGCACCTCAGGCGCGTGGCGCTGGATGAAACTGCGCCGCTGGAGCACGTCGTCGCCCATGAGGGTGGTGAACATGTCCTCGGCGGCCACGGCGTCTTCGAGCGTCACCTGGAGCAGGTTGCGCGTAGCGGGATTCATCGTGGTTTCCCAGAGTTGTTCGGCGTTCATTTCACCCAGACCCTTGTAGCGCTGGATATTGACGCCCTGGGAGCCGACCTTGCGTACGGCGTCCACCGCTTCTTCCACGGTGAAGGCCTTTACATCGCCGTTGCGCGTGGAGCGGATGGTGTATTCCGTGTCGGGGTGTCCCGATTCATTCAGGGGCGACGTGACGAAGTAGCGGAAATCGAAGCCCATCCGTTCGAGGCTTTCGATGATTTTGCGGATCTGCCGCGCTTCGGGAAATTCCACCACATCGTGCTGGGGTTTTTCTTCTTCACCGTCCTGGGCCACTTCATCCACCAGGTCGAGTTGTTCGCCCGATTTATCATCCTTGCCGTTTTCTTCGGCATGAAGTTCGAGCCAGATTTCGTCGAGCTCGGCGATTTTTTTGGTGTATTCTTCCTCGCGGTAGCAATAGATGAATTCTCCGGACTTGGGATGGCGAATCTGATAGCGCGGCAGGCGACCCTGGCTGTCTTTCTCGTTGCTGCGCAGGTCCAGGTAGCTCTGCAGGTCCATACCCTTGCGGATCAGGACCTTTTCAAGCTGGTAGAGTTCGAGGATTTTATCGGTGAAGTCCTTTAGTTGCTCGCGCTTGAGCTGCTTGGGCTTGGCCGAGCCACCGCCATTGAGGATTTCAAATTCAATATTGTCGATGCCCATGCTCAGCAGGTAGGAGTCCAGATCGGCTTCCTTGCTGAGATATTGCTCTTGGCGGCCCTTCTTGACCTTGTAGAGGGGCGGTTGGGCGATATAGACATGGCCGTCTTCGATCAGCTCGCGCATCTGGCGATAGAAGAAGGTCAGCAGCAGGGTGCGGATATGCGCGCCGTCCACGTCGGCGTCGGTCATGATGATGAGTTTGTCGTAGCGCAGTTTGCTGATGTCAAAGTTTTCGGTGCCGATGCCGGTGCCCAGGGCCGTGATCATGGCGCGGATTTCCGTATTGGCCAGAACACGGTCGAGGCGCGCCTTTTCGACGTTGATGATCTTACCGCGCAGGGGCAGGATGGCCTGAAAATGGCGGTCGCGGCCCTGCTTGGCCGAACCACCGGCCGAGTCACCCTCGACAACATAAAGTTCACAGTTGGCAGGGTCGCGGTCGGAGCAGTCGGCCAGCTTGCCGGGCAGGGCGCCGCCTTCCATGGAAGACTTGCGGACAATGTCCCGGGCCTTGCGGGCGGCGATACGGGCCTGGGCGGCGCTGATTACTTTTTCGATGATCTTTTTGGCCGAGGAAGGATTCTCTTCCAGATGCTCCATGAGCGCCTCGGCGATCACGGACTGGGCCAGACCTTCGATTTCCGTGTTCAGCAGGCGGCGCTTGTTCTGGCCTTCGAACTGGGGTTCCGGAACGCGCAGGCTCAGGATAGCCGTCAGGCCTTCGCGCACGTCATCGCCCGAAAGGCTGTCCGCACCCTTGAGTTTCTTCAAGAGGTCGTTTTTCTTGGCATAGGTATTAAAGGTCCGCGTCAGGGCCGAACGAAAGCCTGAAAGGTGTGTACCCCCATCTCGGTTGAAAATATTATTGGCACAAGGCATTACGTTTTCGCTGAAGCTGGAGTTGTACTGCAGAGCCACCTCAAAGTGCACTTTCTGGGCCTGGCCGGACTTGGCGTCCTGGTAGCTGCGTTCGCGCTTGAAATAGATGGGCTGCGGGGTCACCGCCTGCTTGCCCTGGTTGAGCACCTTGATAAACTCCGTAATGCCACCGCGAAAGCAGAAACTGGCCGACTTGTCGGTCCGCTCGTCGCGGATGGACGTATGGAGGCCGGCATTCAGGAAAGCCAATACACGGCAGCGCGTGGCCAGGGTGTCATAGTTGAAGTCGGTGGTGCTGAAGATCTCGGGATCGGGATGAAAGCGGGTCTTGGTGCCGGTCTTTTTGGCGGGACCGATCTTTTCCAAGCCGCCCACTACGATGCCGCTCTCAAAACGCATGCGCCAGGCCGTACCTTCCCGCATGACTTCCACTTCCATCCAGTCGCTCAGGAAATTCACGACCGACACACCGACGCCGTGCAGACCGCCGGAATACTCGTAGGCGTCTCGGTTGAACTTGCCGCCCGCGTGGAGGATGGTGTGCACCACTTCCAGGGTGGATTTGCCCTTTTGCTGGGGGTGCTCCTTCACGGGAATACCGCGTCCGTTGTCCTGAATGGTAATGGAGTTGTCGAAATGGATCACCACTTCGATGCGATCGCAGTTGCCGCCCATGGCCTCGTCCACCGAGTTGTCCATGACTTCATTTACCAGGTGGTGCAGGCCGATATCGTCGGTATTTGAAATATACATGGCAGGCCGCGTACGGACGGCTTCGCGTCCTTCGAGAACCTGGATATTTGCTTCGGTATAAGCGGCAATTTGTTTTTTAGCCATTCAAGGCCTCCTCAGAGATATGATAAACGGCCGTAAGCGACACAAAATCAAGGTCGCGGCAGGCCTGAACAGGCGTATGCAGCCTCGGGGCGGACATGGGGTAGAGTAGGTCCGGATAAACGGCTTGACACGCTTGGAGAAGGGTCCTGCAAAAGCACCCTCCAAATCAAATATTATCCTAATTTTTCCGGGCAGAATAGTCAAGGGGTAATTCGGTTTTTCCGGGATATTTTTGAAGATTTATAGCGCTGATATTATATGACTTACGATGGTTTGCAATATGCCGCCCGATTTTCTTTCGACAGGCGCGCCATTTGGCAGGAAATACGCCGGAATTGCGGCTTTGCGTCTTGGCAAATTTTATCCACAGGGCTTGTGCATAACTCCATTTTTCTACATTTTTTGTGGAAAAGAAATACGTACAGGAGCACAATAGAAAAAGAAAACACAGGATGTTATTCGCGGGGGTGTATTCTGTCATGATTGCTTCATTTTTTCGCCTTTGCTCAGGCGGTTTGCTGCTGATTGGCTTGTTTGGTGTACTGGCTGGGTGCGCATCGGGGCGCGCGCTGCCGGGCCCTTCGGGGGCGTCCATGGAGGGCATCGATCTGTGGCCGCTTTATCGATCAACGCGAACTCCGGACGGTCGGGTTTACGAGGCGCAGGCTTTCTGGCCTATATACAAATTTCGAAGGTTCGGTAGTCAAAAAATGTTACGTCTCTGGCCTTTGTTTTTCTACGCCGACACGGGCCAGGAGCCGAACTATTGGATAAGCTGGGGGAGGTTTCCTACAATTAACATGATCGGCTCGGGCGAAGATTTCACAGAGATGAGCCTGGAAGAAGGGCTGTCGCGAAGCACTACTGTGAGTTGCTGGATTGTTCAAAGTACGGAGTTTATCGTTGAGACCAGTGCTATCGTCGCCTTGAGCGGCCTTTATCTGGCCTTCCATTATAATGTCGGCAATTGGTCCTTCCACATCCGGGCCGATTAGCCCTTAATCGCTATCGGGACTCAAAAAACACGTACCGCCGGCATCTTGCCGGCAAAATAGTTTCAGGCAGTATTACCAATAAAATCGAGCGATATTTTTGATCATCAGGATGCGCGCCATAGCCACCAGGATGGTGGCGATACGTAAATTCTATCGCGCTTCAGCGACCTTCCTCCAGGCCCAACGCCTTATCCCCTTTCCGGCTGAAGGCGGCCAGTTCGTTGCAGATGCGGTCGAGGGCGCGGGAAGCAACGCGTTTATCGGCGCTGTACTGATTGACAAAGATGCAGAAGGCGAGTGCTTCGCCGTCCACGGTTTGCAGATAGCCCGACAGCGCGTGGACGCGTTTGATAAAGCCCGTTTTGGCGCGGAGATTGCCGCGGGCGGCGCCGCCTTTCATGCGGTGGGCGATGGTGCCGTTCACGCCGGCCACGGGCAGGCTGCGCTCGAAAGAGGCAAAGGCTTCATGATGCCGGATCATTTCCAGCTGGGCCACCATCTGATAAGGCTGGACCAGATTCAGGCGAGACAGGCCCGACCCATCCGCGATTTCAAAGCCCGCGGAATCGATGCCCTGGTTTTCGAGAAAGTCGCCGATGGCATCGGCCCCGGCCTGAAAGCTGCCAATGCCCCGGGCGCGGCGTCCGATGCTCTTCAGGAGCATTTCGGCGTAGAGGTTCATACTGTTGCGGTTGATAGCTTCGACGATTTTCCAGAGTGGGGGCGACCAGACATCGACGAGGGGTATCATCTTTTCAAGTTCGGGAAGCGTAGTCATGCTGATGGCATCGATATCGACCGCTTCGCCTGCAACGTCGATCCCCTTGTCTTCGAGCAGGCGCTTCAGTTGGTGCACAAAAAAGCGCGTCGGATTTTCCACACTGACATATTGGATTGTGCGACGGGCGGATTTTGAAAGCCGGCCGCGCACTTCAAAAACTTCGCCATCGGGCAGGCGGCTGACGTCGATCTCACCGATGCCCCGACCGTGAATGGTTTTGCTTTGGTTGCGGAAAACGCCATAATCCGAAGGCCCCCGCGTCCAGGCGCGAACGGGATCGCCCACCTTTTCGCCCGGCGCAAGCAGGACGTCGAGGCAGTTGTCGTTGAGCGAAAGCCCCGACACCGGCGCGGCGTACCAGGCGCTGAGGTAGTCCCAGGACCAGCCGTCCGCCAGGGACTGATCGTCAAAGATATTGTCATCGCCGATAATGCGGCCCGTGATTTTTTCGATACCCATTTCGCTCAGCTGGTCGGCCCATTTTTTCAGGGGAGCCAGGGCGTCGCCATTGTGAAAACGCGCGGCAAAACTGGGATCCCCCGAACCGAGCACATACAGATCGCCCTGGATAATGCCGTCCGATATGTCGGGATCGGTGGAATAGAGGATGGTGCGGTATCGAAATTTTTCTCCCAGGAGAACCAGCCCGGCGGCGGAAGTAAAAATTTTGAGATTGGACGCGGGCATGAAGCCTTTGCGGGGCTGGTGACTGTAGATGATGCGGCCGTTATCGAGCGACTTCACGAGCAGGCCCCAGTGCGCGTCGGCCAGGCGGGGATCGGCAATAATGGCGTCGATGCGTTTTTGCAGGGCCAGGACTGATGGTGAAGAATCGGCCTGCCATTGGTCCCACGGGGCCGCCAGGCGACGAAAGCCAATCTGTACTTTCATATCCTTGTCGGCGGGAATCAAACTGCCGATGCGTTCCGAATCCCCCGGCCATTGTTCCGGAATGTCCAGGGCGATGGTCGAAGGCCGGTCTTCCGGTTGTGGCGTGCTTAGGGGCACGGAAATCGTGTGGCTGGTCGATGTTTCAGCAGATTGAATGCTGCTGGTGGTCGGCTTCTCTGCGACTTCGATCGAGACCGGCGTTTCCGGATTTTTAGTCTGGAGCGTATCTGTGTCAACGCGATCATCAGACCGGGTGGCCAGGCTGCGGGTGCTTTGGGCATCATCGGCAATGGTCTTGGCAGAACCGGCCACGCCGAAATCCACTGAGACGGGTTCAGACCGGGTTGGGCTGTCCGGTTTTTCATAGTAGGCGCATCCGGCTGTCAGGCCCAAGAGCAGTATAGAAAAAGGAATCCAACGAAACATGGGAACGAACTTGCTTTCCACAAAAAAATACCACGAACCGCAAGGGCGGAGATCGTCCCGGCCATAAGCCAGGAGCCAGATATTTTAACCGGAAACATTCCCAAAGTCAAAGCCCCTTCCAAAACGATTCGCCTGTAAAGGGCTCGTGATCAGGGCGAGTAATACAATTCATGACATAAGCATTTTTCATTGCTTCAGCCCGCATAAGGAAAACGCCCATTTACGATGAGAATGGTTTGGCAAAATGCGATAAGCATTGCTATTCGCGGGTGGCTTGTGTATGTATGCATTCAAAGGATTTGGGTCATGCGACGGCCTTTGCCGGACCGTGACCACGCCGACGGAAAGGATAGAAACATGGAAAAAGTTTTACAGATATTGAAAGAAGACGCGCGAACCAACGCCGAAGAAATCGCCAAGCGGTTGAACCGGGATGTGGAGACCGTGAAGGCCCAGATCAAGGAACTGGAAGAAAAGAAGGTGATCCTGGGCTATCAGCCGATCCTGAATCCCGAACTGACGGAAGACGAGCTGATCATGGCGATTATCGAGGTGCGCCTGACGCCGCAGCGCGATACGGGCTTTGACGCCATTGCGCGCCGTATTTATAATTTTCCCGAGGTCAAGACCTGCTACCTCATGTCGGGCACCTATGACCTGCATGTGATCGTGGAAGGCCTGAGCCTGCGCGAGGTGGCGGCCTTCGTGTCGGAGCGCCTCTCGACCATCGAAAACGTGAGTGGCACGGTGACGCATTTCATCCTGAAAAAATACAAGGACTTTGGCGTGATTATGCAGGAGGGCGAAAAGGTGGAGCGCCTGGCCGTAAGCCCGTAACCTTTCTGGAAAAGGAAGGGCGATATGAGCGATTTTTCCGTTGTCCAGCACTATGATTCCAACGAAGCGCGGAAGTACGACCGCCTTCGCTGGTGGCGGCCGCCAGTTCCGCGCCGGATTGTGAAGATTTCCGGCATGCGGCCCTATCACCGCGTGCTGGACATGGCCTGCGGTACGGGCAACCTGATCATTGCCCTGCAAAAAATCTGCCCGGCCATATACACCGGGATCGACATGGCAGGCGGTATGTTGGGGCGGGCGAAAGAAAAATTGCCGGACTCAACTTTCGTGCGGGGCGATCTGGTGAAAATGCCCTTTGCCGATGCCTCTTTCGACTGCCTGGAGGGGTCTTTTTTCATCCATCATATTCCACTCGCTTCGCTGCCGGACTTTTTTGCCGAAGCCTGGCGCGTGCTCGATAGCGGTTGGTTTTCCATGGTCACTCGATCTCACGAGCAGGTGCGCGATTGCATTCTGGGGCGCTTCTTTCCCGAGGTGCTTGAAATCGACCTGGCCCGCTTTCCGGCCATCGAGTGGCTTGAGGCCCTGATGAAAAGCAAAGGCTTTCGTGAAACTGGCGCGGAATCCATCATCGACCGCCACATCCGCCTGGACGCGGAATACGTGGAATGGATGCGGAGCAAGCCCATATCGACACTCGACATGATTACCCCGGCGGCCTTTGAGGCGGGAATCGAACGTATCGAGCGTTACATCCGCGACGAGAAACCGGGCGACAAAAACATGGCCACGCCCTTTACCCTTGTTTTTGGGCGCAAAATGTAGTTGAATCGTTGGCTTAACCCAGCCGCAAGCGGTTGGATGAAGCCCCGCAAAATCGGCACAAGGAGCACCCGAATCATGAACCCACCTTCCTCCACCACCAAGTCCCGCGTGAACGAAGCGGTCGTTGCCTTGCCGCCATCGGGCATTCGGGAGTTTTTCGACCTCGTTATCGGCATGGACGATCTTATCTCCCTGGGCGTGGGCGAGCCGGACTTCGTTACTCCCTGGAACGTGCGCGAGCAGGCAATATTCACGATGGAAAAGGGCTATACGACTTATACGTCGAATAAGGGCCTTTTAGAACTACGCCGCGAGATTGCCAAATATATGGAAGAGCGTTTTGATCAGGCCTATTCGCCGGAAGATGAAGTGCTGGTGACCGTGGGCGCGAGCCAGGGGCTGGACCTGTCCATGCGGGCGATCCTGAATCCCGGCGACGAGGTGATCGTCACGGAGCCCTGCTATGTGGCCTATACGCCGATGGTGAGACTGGCCGGTGGCGTGCCGAAAATTTTGCAGCTGAAATATGAAAATACCTTTCGACTGGATGCCGACGAACTGGAATCGCTGATTACGCCGCGCACCAAGGCCATGCTGCTGAACTATCCCTGCAACCCCACGGGCAGCACCTTTCGCGAGGAAGAATGCCGCCGCATTGCCGAGATCGCCGAGAAGCATGACCTGATCATGATTACCGATGAGATTTATGCCGAGCTGACCTATGACCAGGAGCATTTCTGCATGGCGAACATGCCCGGCGCGCGGGACCGGACGATTGTGCTCAACGGCTTTTCCAAGGCCTTTGCCATGACGGGCTGGCGCATGGGCTTTGCCGCGGGACCGCCGGACCTGATCGCCGCGATGACCAAGATTTTCCAGTATTCCATGCTGAGCGCGCCGATCATGTCGCAGTACGCCGCGGTCGAGGCCCTGAAAAGCCGCAAGCGCAATGTGCCCGGCATGATAGAATCTTACCATCAGCGGCGGAACTATTTTGTCCAGGGCCTGCGCGACATCGGCATCGACTGCCATCTTCCCGAAGGCGCCTTTTACGCCTTTCCCTCGATTGAAAAATTCGGTATTACGGCCCGCGAATTCTGTACGCGCCTCCTCAAGGAAGAAAAGGTCGCCGTCGTTCCCGGCTCGGCCTTTACGAGCAATGGCGGCGAGAAGTTTCTGCGCTGCTCCTATGCCGTCAGCATGGATGAACTGAAGCAGGCGCTCGAAGCCATGGAGCGTTTGATCAAGCGCATTCAGGCGGGCGACTAATCTTGCTTTGACAGCGCACCGTGACGGCATTAGAATGCAACCAGTGAGTTTATCCAAAGGATGGACGCTATGGTTCGGCGTTTTTTTTATCTCCTTCTGATCCTGATGCTTCTGGCGGCTCCGGCCTGCCGCAAGGCCGAGGACGGCGGCGATGGGCACGGTAATGGCAAGGAAGCCGACGACCATGGCGCTGACGCAAACGGCGAAACGGCCCAAGCAAGCCCCGGACCCAGCCCGACGCCCACTCCCGACGATGGCAAGGTGGAGTTCAACCCCCGCCTTCTGCTCGATCCCAAGCATGTGGCCGATTATGTGGTGGTGCTTGAGCAACAGGTGATCACCCTGCAGGATCAAAGCCGGCCGGCCGTGCGCATCAACGTGGCCCTGGAAGCAACGGATGAAGACACAAAACTCGAGATCGAAGAAAAGAAGGAAAAGATCAAAACCTATATCGAAAAACGGGTGGGCCGCATGACTATGGGTGAGGCCCGCACGACGAAGGCCAAATTGCAGTTGCAGGAAGATATTGTCAAGGCGGCCAACGAAATCCTGGATCATAAAAACGTGCGTGAGGCATATTTTGTCGAGTTTGCCACGGACCGCCAACTCTGATACGCGGACCAGATATTCCTTACTGGAAATCCTTCATGACCGATTCTCCGACAGACAAAGCGATGCGCGAAAATCCGGCACGGGATGATGGCGATCGAAATTTTCGCGCGCTCAGACCAGATGAAATCCATCGGCTCGAAGCAGGCGGCAATGGGGCGGAAGACTGGAGCCGCGTTCGGGTTTCAGACCGTTTTGATCCGTCGCTCGTAGGGGGATGCTATTTCAGCGGATCCGTATGCATTGGCAAACTGGAAAAGGGCCGGGTCGAATGTGAAGTCGGTTACCTGCCTTATGGGCTTTACCACTGCCGGATCGATGATTGCGAAATCGGCGATCGCGCGGCGCTGCACCATGTGCGATGGATGTCGAATGTCACGCTTGCCAGCGATGTCTGCATGCTCGATGTTGGCGAACTGACGGCGCGACGGGACGCGCGTTTTGGCCTGGGCGTGGAGGTGGAAGTCTGGAACGAAATCGGCGGGCGGGCGGTGCGGATTTTTGAGAGCATGATTCCGGCGGACGCCTTTTTATGGGCAAAATATCGCGGCGATCAGGCGCTGATGGATGCCTTTGCCAAAATGACCGAAGCCGCCAATTCCACGCGTCTTCGATCACGCGGAAAAGTCGGAAAGGGCGCACGGATTTTTCATACGCGGACCATTCGCGACACCATCATCGGCGAAGCCGCCCGGATTGACGGCGCTGACCGGCTCGAAAACCTGACCATCCGATCCGACGCCGACGAACCGACCCATATCGGCAGCGGTGTGGAAGTTTTCGACGGGTTGATCGGCCCAGGCTGCCACGTGCAAGGACGCGTTCGCGCGGGACGATTCATCCTGGGCGCGCGGGCGAAGCTCGAAAGCGGCGCGCGTTTTTTCGACTCTTTCCTGGGCGACAACTCGACCATTGCCTGCTGCGAAGTGCTCAACGCCCTCATCTTTCCGAACCACGAGCAGCACCACAATAATTCCTTTCTCATCGCCTCCTGCCTCCAGGGCCAGAGCAATATCGCCGCCGGGGCCACTATCGGATCCAACCATAACTCGCGCGCCAACGACGGCGAGATTCTGGCGGGTCGCGGATTCTGGCCGGGACTCTGCACGAACTTCAAGCACGACTGCCGCTTCGCTTCTTTTTCGCTGATCGCCAAGGGCAACTATCCGGCTGAGCTCAACATCCCCCTGCCCTTCACGCTGATCTCGAACGACGACGCGACGAACACACTGCTCCTGATTCCGGGATACTGGTTCATGTACAACATGTATGCCCTGGTGCGGAACAGTTGGAAGTTTGCCGCCCGGGACAAACGCCTGCACAAGGCCCAGAACCTTGACTTTGAATACCTGGCTCCCGATACGGTGGAAGAAATTTTCGTCGGCATGTCCGAGTTGGAACGCCTTGTCGGGCTCGCCGCGTGGCGTGAGGAACATGGCAAGGAAGCCGCGCCGGACGATGGCGCCTTGCGCGAGTCGGGACGCAGCTTACTTCGCGAAAATCCCGACCGCGTGGACCGTCTGGATCTTCGAGCCGATGCTTATGAAAATTCCCGGCGCGGGGTTCGCGTGCTGAAAGCCGCACGCTCCTGGCAGGCCTATGGCCGCATGATTCACTACTATGCGGTTCGACGCCTCTGCGAATTCATGGCGGAGAGTCAAATCGACTCAGCTGAATCTTTGGAGGCGGCTTTGCCAGAAACGCAGGAAACGAATTGGCGCGTCCTTGGCGGGCAGATCATGGCCCATAGTGATCTGGAAAAAACGCTGGATGCGATTCGCGGCGGCGGAATCGGAACCTGGGACGCACTGCACCAGAATCTCGACGGGCTCCACGCGGATAAAAACAAAAGCTGGGCGGCCCACGCGCGGTTTGCCTTGGATCGGCTCAAGCGTGATTATCCCGAAATATCATCGCGCGAGACAGAATGGGCCGAGGACCTTCGTGCGGCGCTTGACACGCTTGCCAAAATAGTGGCCGACATTCGCGCCAGCCGACAAAAAGATTACGCCAATCCCTTTCGCACAATGAGCTTTTCCAATGACGCCGAAATGCAGGCCGTTCTGGGAGCGCTCGAAGAAAATCCCCTTATCGCCCAGGCCGACGAAGATCTGGCCGACTTTCAAAAAAAAGCAAAGCCCTATTTATGAATGACCAGGACCCACAGGAAAACAAAGTTCCCGAAGTCACATCGAGCCATGCCTTCGCGCAGGCGATGAAGACGCGGTGCCTCATGGCGATTTGCATAGCCGTCGTGGCTTATAGCGCCTTTCCCGAGTTGCATCGCGAGGAACCGGGACGCCTGTCTTTTTTTGATCTTGTTTTTTCTTTTTTCATCACCATTGCGACCTATGTCTGGTTTCGCTTTGATGCCTTTCAGCGGGCCTATCGACCCAGCCTCTTATTGAAGATATCCATAGTTCTCCTGCTTTTTGTGGCGTTGCTCTATTATCTCTTCCGCAGCCGACCCAAGGAAGAACGCCTGCAAGCCATCATAAATCTTTTGATCTTTATTCTGATGCTCTTTGGCTTGTCGCTGCTCGGCCTTTTTGTCGGCAATCTGATGGACAAGGTCGTGGAAATTATGTGATGAACGCTGATATTCCGCCTGGCGGCGTGGTGGGATTATGAATCAGAGCGGAGCCATTCGATGGCCTGGTCATAGTTTCGAAAGACTTTGACCTCGTGTTGGAAATGTTGGCTGAACTGGCTCTTGAGGATTTCGATAATGCGGCCGAGGCCGAAATCGAGATCGCTCGCAACCACCACCGCCCGTTTCCCGGTAGCCTTGCGATCAGACTGGTTGAACTTCCCGGGGTAAATGGCGATACGCTGAAGATCAGTCTGTGAGACGGACCGGATGGTGGCTTCCCGTCCGTCCCACAGTACGCGATTACACTTTTCCTGAGAAAGATAAAAGTTTTCAAGCGCCTGGAGAATCTCTTCGACACCCAGATCGCCCTTTGCCTTATGGATGAACAAATCCTCATCGGGATTGTAATAACTTTTAATTGTCATACCTTGACCCACGCCGTTCATCTCTATGGGATTGATCAAAACCGAATGAAATTATTGTTGTTCTCAAAAGTCTTTCCAAAATTTTTAAGCATGGATCGGGCCTTCAGCCCTCTCTTCTTTTTCCTTGTCCTACCTGGGGTTAAAACCCCAGGCTATAATGGGTCGCGCCTTTGGCGCTTTATCATCTGCGCAATCTGCGGATGAAGGGCAACATATCCGAGTCCTTACCACGAAAGACTTAAGAGAAAAAATCTATTCGGTAACAATCAATTCTTCTTTTCCCGTTATTTTACCACCAAAGGGGCCGAGATCGACAGACATTTCGACAATGTATTTCCCCGGCTTTGTTTCCTGGGCTTTCCACGAAAACCCGCAGGTCCCGCCTCAGCCATACTCCATGTCGGCCGACACCACCTGCTTGCCTTCGGAATCGGTAATGGTGATGTGGGGCTTGGGCTGCTCGCCCTTGCCTCGCCATTGGCCATATTCAAAACCGAACTCGTCCGAAATAGTTGGTTCCATGTAGATGGTCGTATCATCGGAGAATTCACTCGCCTCTTTTCGGTCGCCGCTATAGCGATCATTGCTGTCAACAATGGTTATATGCATTTTGGGCGTGCCCAGCGTATGAACATTGTCCCGGTCGGCCTTGATATCGATGGAACCCATGTTATTGCTGATTTTGATGGAATCCCCGTGGCCTTCCTCATCTTTCGGCAGGTAGAGATAGATAAGATTGGCGACGTATTTTCCGGCGGGCAATTTCCAGGTCTTGATGCGGCCACCGGATCGACGATAGCGGGAGTTGGTGCTCGACTCCTGGCGCACCATGGCGTAGCCGATTTTCAGTTCCTGGGTCTGGTCGCCGTTCTTGAGTTGAAAAGCCAGGTTGCCCTTGGGAGAATGGTTTGGCGTGAGGACGGCAAAAAAACCGTCAGGATGCATGGGGCCTCCGAGCAGTTCCACGTTCCAAAAAGAACCGTTCCAGCCGATAATTTCGCTCAGATAATCCGATCCGGCGCGCTGGACCGACTTACCGGCCTTGTCGATGGACATATAGTCCTCGCCAAAATCGCTGAAGGAAAAATCCATTCCACTGTCAAAGAGCACCATCTGCCATTCCTGGTCTTTGTGCTCTGCCGTGCCTTCCCATACGCAACTGGTGCGCCACATGCCGTAATCTCTGCCCGGATGAACCATGTAAAGCAGGCGGGCCTTGACTTTCCGGCCCTTGCGGTTGGTGCTTATGAAGTCGGGCGTCACGAATTCGAGGGGGTTCCGACCGCTGGGATTTTCGTTGTGCAGGGGCTCGATTTTTTCCTTATCCTGAAGTTTACCATCCCCATTCAGGTCCACAAAAAGGCTGGTGATATTGCCATCTTCGTCCTTTTGCACGGCGACGGCGCTCAGAAGTCTTTCGGGAAATCCCGTGGCCTCGATATTGTCGAATTTCGTTTCGATGTTTTTGACGAAATTTTCGCTTTTGGGGTTAAAGCCGCTTCCAAAGCCATAGGATGAATTGTACTTATACCTGTCCTGGCTGCCGTTCAATCCCAGATAGTTGAGTTTGAATACAACAGCGTCATCGGGCAAGCCATCCAGTGAAAAAGACGCGAACTCCGTCTCGGTTTCTTCTTGAGCAGGCATTGGTGCGGCCTGCTCATCATTGGCGGAATTGGATTCACCCGAATCACATGCCATGCACAGGAGCAGGCCAAGGCAAGTGCCGATGATCCACCATTTTCCGCGCATCATGGTTGCTTCTCCTTTTTGAAATATCAACAATGACCTTCATGACCATTGGTTGTGCAAAGAAGAGTTTCAGGCTGGTTGATACTTGGTCCCCGAACCTCAGGCTCGCATGAGGGGTTCCCGCATCAGTGCGGCTTGCCGGGGATGCTCGCCCAGCCATTCCACCTGGCCCGACTGGATGTCGTAAAAGGCTCCGATTATTTTCAACTTGCCGCCACGCACGCGTTTACGCGTGACATCGCTATGGGACAGCAGGTCTTCGATTCCTTTCCACACGTTTTCGCGGATGGCTTCGGTAATGAAGGCCTCGCCTTCCAGGTTCGGATGCATCTGCCGCGCGCGATTGACGGCGGGGATGATTTTTTCTGTCAGAGCGGGAAGATTCCCTTCCACCTTTTCCCCCTTGGCCACGTCGGTCACCGCGCCGCACTGGGAATGTCCCAATACAACCAGAACCGGCGTAGCCAGATGATCCACGCCATACTCGATGGAACCGATTTCATCGGTCCCGCAGACATTACCCGCCACGCGAATGACGAAAATGTCACCGATTCCCTGGTCGAAGAGAATCTCCACAGGCACCCGGCTGTCCGAGCAGGTAATGACCGTGGCAAAGGGATGCTGCCCGCCCACACTGACCTCGAATCGCCGTCCGGCATCCTGATGCGGGCTTTTTACCTTATTCACCCAAAAACGCTCATTCCCCCTTTTCAAGCGAAACAGCGCTTCCGAAGGACTCATTTCAGAAGGGGACATTTCAGGCGAGGACGAACCTGCCGCGCTCAGGAGCATGGTTCCTGTCGCCAGAACCGGCGCCATAAGGCCCAACAAGATGCTGCGGGGCATATAAAACTCTCCATTCTCTTTGACACGCGAGCAGCGATTAAGTTCACCGAATCTCGTGTTTTTTGTATTAAATCTCAACACCGGCTTTTTTCTTTGCCGATTCCAGCGTGTTCGTCATGAGCATGGCGATGGTCATAGGGCCCACGCCGCCGGGCACGGGGGTAATGGCCGATGCCACTTCCTTGACCGAATCGAAATCCACGTCGCCGCAGAGGCGATAGCCCCGGGGCCTGGATGCGTCTTCCACGCGATTGATTCCCACGTCAATGACCACGGCGCCGGGCTTGACATAATCGGCATTGATCATCTCCGGCTGGCCCATGGCGCTGATCAGAACATCGGCTTCCTTGCAGACTTCCGCCATGTTCTGCGTCCGCGAGTGGACCACCGTTACCGTTGCATCGGCAAATTCGCCCTTGCGCGTAAGCAGGAAAGTCAGGGGCTTGCCCACGATATTGCTGCGCCCGGCGATGACGACACGCTTGCCGCGGGTCTGGATGTTTTCGCGTTTCAGCATTTCGATCACACCCTTGGGGGTGCAGGGGATAAAAGAAGGCAGGCCCAGACCGAGCCGCCCGAAATTGCGCGGATGAAAGCCGTCCACGTCCTTCTCGGGATCGATCAGTTCCAGCAGATATTGCTCGTCAAGATCCTTGGGCAGGGGCAACTGGAGCAGGATGCCATGGACACGGTCATCGGCGTTGAGTTTCTTGATCTGCTCGGCCACTTCTTCCAGGGTCGAAGTATCGGGCATCTCGATCACTTCCGAATACCATCCCATTTTCAGGCAGGTTTTCTTTTTGCTGTTGACGTAATACTGGGAAGCGGGATCTTCTCCCACCAGGATAACCACCAGGCCGGGCATGATGCCGGTTTTTTCGTGGAGTTCCTGCGCTTCCTTTTGGCATTCCTCGATAATAGCGTCCCGCATGGCCTTACCGTCAATAAGCGATGCTGTCATGTCTTGCCTTCCTTTTTTTGTAAGATCCAGGATTACCCATCCCGCGCCGATGCTTCAAAGGCGCCTACAGATTAGCCCCTCGGCGGATTATCTTCAAGATAAAGATAAAAAGGATGATCCCGTACCGCCGGCATCTTGCCGGCACAAGGGCTTC
>CAYWYC010000018.1:0-31090 GCA_964462565.1 uncultured Candidatus Sumerlaeota bacterium
CTTCAATAGAGGATCCGGATACCTATATCCTTGAGAGATCATTTCCCCTCTCCTATAGGGATTGTACCACGCCAAGCCTCGGGGGCGTTCATTCGGGGCTTGACATGGGGTAGTGGGATTTTGGACAATTGGACTCGGTTGTGTTTCTTTGGGGCAGGGGAAAAGGATTTGTTACGATGAGAAATTTAAGGGGCTTGCTTTGCGTTCTGATATTGATTCTGACTTGGACCTTGCCCACTCGGGCGGATGATTGGCCGCAGTGGTTTGGGCCGGATCGTCGGGGCATGAGCCGGGAGGATGGCCTTCTGGAAAAATGGCCCCAGGGTGGGCCGGAGTTGCTCTGGGAAAAGCCGCTGGGTGAGGGGTATTCGACCTTTGCCGTCGTGGGCGACCGGGCCTGGACCCAGTATCAGCGCGAAGGCGCGCAATGGGCCATCTGCATCGATACGGCCACGGGCGATCCTGTGTGGAAGTTTAGAACCGGCGACGAGTACAAGAAATATCCCGGACCCCGGGCGACCCCGACGATCGACGGCGACCGCGCCTATATCATTGACGCCCAGGCCAACCTCTATTGCGTGGAAGCGGCTACGGGCGATGTTATCTGGAATTACAACATCCTGAAAAAATACCAGGCCGACGACCTGGGCTGGGCCGGAGCCATGTCGCCATTGATCGACGGCGACAAGTTGCTCCTGAATCCGGGGGAATCGGGGGGCAACTCGATTGTCGCGGTGAACAAAATGAACGGCGAGCTGATCTGGCGAGCCACTGAATGGGAAAGCCAGGACGGCCTTGACGACATGGCGGGATATTCTTCCCCCGTGATCCGGACGCTTTCGGGAGTGCGGCAGTATGTCTTTTTTCTGGGCACGGGCGCTACGGGCATTCGCGCCGCCGACGGCAAGCAGCTCTGGCATTTTCCCTGGAAGACGTCTTTCGATGTCCATTCGGCAAACCCCATCACCAAAGACGATCATGTATTCATTACTTCCGGCTACAACGTGGGTTGTGTGCTCATGGAGATATCGGGCGACGGTCCCCAGAAAACCAGTGAAGTCTGGCGCAGCCGGGTGATCCGCAGCCAGATGGGTACGCCCATTCTTTACGAGGCTCATCTCTACGGCTTTGACGAATACGACCTGGTCTGCGTGGAATTCATGACGGGGCAGAAAAAGTGGGAGACTGGAGCCTATCGCAAGGGTACGCTGGTCATGGCCGGGGGCATGTTTTATGTGCTGGGCGAAAGGGGCAACCTGGCGCTCGTAAAGCCGAATGTCAATTCGCTGCAAGTGGTCTCGGAATTCCAGACTCCCCTGAGCCGCCGGCGCTGCTGGACCATGCCGGTGGTGTCGAACGGAAAACTTTTCGCCCGCGATGAAACCAAAATGGTCTGCTACGATGTAAGCGCGGATTGAAAGACTGCCCGATTACAGAAGTTTTTCGAGGGAATCGAGATCGCCTGCTTCGGTTTTAATCCGGCAGACGTCCTCGAAGTGCCTGCGCGCGGCTTCGCGCACTTCATTCATGGGGACTTCGCGGCCCAACTCCCGGGCCATGGTCGTAACGCCGACGCCCTGCAGGCCGCAGGGGTTGATCCACTTGAAATGCTCCAGCGACAAGTTCACATTGAGCGCGAAGCCGTGATAAGAAACGCTGCGCCGCACCGCAATCCCGAGCGCGCCCAACTTGTTATCGCCGATCCAGATGCCGCGGTTGCGCTCATCGCGCACGGCACGAACGTCCCAGTCGGCCGCTGTTCGAAGCATGATCTCTTCCAGGGCATTGACAAAATCCACCACCTTCATCCGGTTCTCGCGCAGGTGAACGATGGGATAAGCCACCAGCTGTCCCGGCCCGTGATAAGTGATGTTGCCGCCGCGTTCGATTTCATGAATTTCCACACCCGACTGCTCCAGCATGGATCGCGGAACCTGCAGATTGTCCTCGCCACCGCGACGCCCCAGCGTAAAGACGGACGGGTGCTCAAGCAGAAGAAGAGCATCCTGTTGCAGGCGGCCATGGGCGCGGGCCTCGGCAATTCTTTTTTGCAATTGCCAGGCTTCCGAATAAGACATGAGGGGAATGTTAATATATAGCCATTTACGACCGGGTGCTTCTACCATGGTACTCTTTTCCGCGTGTTATCTGGGGCCGCCATGTTTGGGGGGATGCTGGTCACCACGGCCGGCAGGAGGTGGCGGTTTTTCCGAAGATGGCTCTTCCGGTCCCTCTTCATTCTCCAGGCCGGGTCTTTTCCAGCTCATCCCACGGAAGCGTCCCATTCGCTCGAGCTGGCGTTTCAGGCTGTCAATCTCGCGGCGGTTCGAATCCAGACGGTGTTCCAGAATTTTCTGGTCCCGTTCCAGATTGTTGATGCGCTCTTCAAAGGCGCGATATATAAAACTCCCTCGTAAGTTATTGCTGCGGGTAAAGAGCATCTGCCGTGTTTCCCTAAGCATTAACTCATTCGCGTTGGCAGGTGTGGACTTGACTTCTTCGATCAGATCGATCAGGCTGGCCAGATTTATCAGGAAAGGCGGCGCCTTTTTCCAGTCCTCTTCATTGTTTTTATCAATCCCCGCCTCCTGCATCCATTTGTTTTCAATCTTTTTGAGTTCGGGCAGTTTTTTTACGGAATACTGGCTGAAATTGTCCGCCATCTGGTTCAGCGTGTTGCGTTCCTTGTCCGTATCCTTTTGGAGAGAATGCAGTTCCATCACCTTCTGGCGCAGCTGATCTCTGCTCAGCCTTTTATTGTCCGAACTGGGACTGGAAGCCTGGCGGATTTCGCGATTCAGCCGATTCTGGCGGGCCCGCAGGCGGTTCGTTTTTTCCTGCTGGCTGCGCAATTCCAAAAAGCGCTGCATGTACTCATAGAGCAGATCGACATGCTGGGGATCCTCCCTGGGGAGTTTCGGGAAATACTTGAAAAGAATTTGCGTCTTCTGGTTTGCTTTTGGATTTTCTTCTGGCGGCGGCTTTGGTTGATCCTTTGCCGGCTGATTCTTCGCGTTATTATCCTGCTTGGGGGCTTCGGTGTTTTTATTGTCTTTGCTTTTATTGGCAGAATCTTTGGCTCGGATTGTTTCTTCGGCTCCGATGATTCCAAGAACCAGGAGCGCCAGAAAGGCAAGCCGCAATATCCAATTGGCGTTTCTATTCATCATTTTCCACCTCGTTTTCGTCTTCGTCAAAATCACCCTCGTCGCCGTCGTCGATGCCTTTTTTGTAAAGGCCGTACTTGCGCAGGCGATATCCCAGCGTGCGCCGCGTAATACCCAGCTGGCGGGCGGCGCGGGTCATGTTGTCCTTGGTGCGTTCCATGGCGGCTTCGAGCATGCGCTTTTCCACTTCTTCCAGCGTCATCTTTTCCATCCACCAGGCACTGCCGCGACCCGCATCCTTGTCGCCATAGCTGCGGATCGACATGGGCAGCAAATCCGGGGTCAGGCTGTTATCTTCCGCCAGCACAATCGAATGCTCCACCGCGTTTTCCAACTCACGCACATTTCCCGGCCAGTTATAAGATTCCAGCAGGGCCAGGGCTTCCGTGGAGAATTGATAGTCGGAATTATTGCCGAATTTCTTCAGAAAATGCTCGATCAGCGCCGGAATATCTTCCCAGCGTTCCCGCAGTGGCGGGATGAAAATGGGTACCACGTTCAGGCGATAGTACAGGTCCGTTCTGAAAGAACCTTCCTCCACCATTTTTTCCAGGTCGCGATTGGTAGCCGCCACCACGCGCACATCCACCTTGAGCGGCGAGGGATCACCCACGCGCTGGAATTCGCCCGACTGGAGCACCCGGAGGAGCTTGACCTGCATGGCGGGGCTGACTTCCCCGATTTCATCCAGGAATATGGTTCCGTTATTGGCCGCTTCGAAAAGGCCGATGCGGCTTTGTTCCGCCCCGGTAAAGGCCCCGCGCTTATGCCCGAAGAGTTCACTTTCGAGCAGGGTTTCCGACACGGCCCCGCAGTTGACAGTCAGGAAAGGTTTCGATGCCCGGGGGCTGGCATTGTGGATAGCCTTGGCCAGGACTTCCTTGCCCGTGCCGCTTTCGCCGGTGATCAGGATCGTGGCGTTGGATTCGGCCACCTTTTTGGCGCGTTTCATGACATTATGCATGATTTTGCTGGTAAAAACCAGGTCCGCCGAGAGCAGGCTGGTCTGAAGCTGGTCCTTGAGGACGGCGTTTTCCTGCTCCAGAGCACGGGTGCTGAGGCAGCGCTGGACCAGAATTTTGAGTTCATCCGTGGCAAAGGGCTTGATAATATAGTCAAATGCGCCTTTTTTCATCGCCTCCACGGCCGTCTCGGCGGAGGCGTAGGCGGTCATCATGATGACGTTTAGGTCCGGCTGAAGGGTCTTGGACTGTTCCAAAACGTCCAGTCCGCTCATGCCGGGCATCTTCAGATCGCAGAGCATAACGTCGAAGGAATCCTGCTCCAGAAAGCGCAGACCTTCCTGGGGATCATTAGCCATCTGCACGCTATATCCTTGTTTTTCAAAGATATGCTTGAGTGCCTTGGTCATTTTGGCTTCATCATCTACTATCAGAATCGATCCCGGCATCTGGTCTCTCCTTCGAGCAATTGGACCTTATCGTCACGCCCACTATAAGATGAAGCAAGTATCGTGACAAGTCATTTCATATCAAAGGAATAAGGGCGCGGACCAAGAGGCATATCGCTTTTTATTTCTGGGCTTTTCCCGATGATGGCGAAATAATAAAGGCCCTTACGCGATTTTTGGGAAAATAAATTTGGGGAATGAGCGCGCTGATATTGAAAATAGAGCCCTTCTCAAAAGTTTTCCGATTATACTTTTTGGATGGGCGGCCCTGAAGCCAGGGAAATGGTGCTTTTAACTTTTTGGCAGTATCTCGCGGCTTTTATATGGCAGAAATACTTTCGAGATTCGCTACAGAATTCCCAAAAATCTCGGTACTGCCCAAAAAACTTATAGCGATGCCTACCAGAGTTTCTCGGGATAAAGGCCGGAGTCGATGCGCTGGCGGATGTTTTTATCAACGAATTCTTTGTCTTCGCGATAGGTGACGCCGAACCAGGAGTCGGGGGTTTTGAGCACTTTCACACGGGCCTGGCCGAGATCGACGAGATGATTCACCGCCGCGGGCAGGTAGAATTCGGACTTCTCTTCCGTGCCGTGGTCGGCCATGAAGGACTGGAAGCCCTTATCGAGATGATCGAAGATGGAAGGCGGAAAGCCCCAAAGGTTCATCGAGACGACTTCATCACCCGTGAGTTTCTGCATACTACCGTCGGCATCGGGGTATTCGGCGCCGCCCTGACCGTCGGGCTGGATCTGGGTGACTTCTTCGATGTTTTCAAGGTAGTCCTGCGGCCCCAGTGTACATACGCCGCGCGAAACGTGGCCGAACTCGGACAATGTCTGCCGCAGCTGAAACCCCACCATGGCATATTCTTCCGGCTTGGCATCGGCGGGCTTCGCGCTGATTTCCCGCAGATAGTCGGCCAGAACATTGAAGGATGCCGCGCCGTAATAGTCGTCCCCGTTGATCACGGCAAAGGGTTCGTCGATCTGCTCGCGAGCCACGAGCACGGCATGGCCCGTGCCCCAGGGCTTCTTACGATTGTCGGGAACCGAATATCCCTCGGGCAGGTGGTCCAGTTCCTGAAAGGCATATTCCACGGCAATATGTTCCTCGAAGCGACGCCCGATACTATCCTTGAAGGCATCCTCGATGTCCCGTCGAATCACGAAGACCAGCTTGCCGAAATCGGAACGAATCGCGTCGTACACCGAATAATCGATAATGGTCTCACCGCTCGGACCAACAGGTTCGATCTGCTTGAGTCCGCCGAATCGGCTGCCCATTCCTGCCGCCAGTACCAAAAGGCTGGGTTTGCTCATGATATAATGCCCTTTCCAGGTTCGCCTGAAAGATTCTTACCACGCATTCGGTTTCGGCCTGTCTCGACCGTCCATTTTCCGCATATCCTATGGTTTTTGTGGGATACTGTCAACCCGCCATTTTCAGTGCCGCTGTTTCAACTTGATCAAAACAGAAATCTTGTGATAACTTC
This sequence comes from uncultured Candidatus Sumerlaeota bacterium, assembly GCA_964462565.1. Taxonomy (GTDB): domain Bacteria; phylum Sumerlaeota; class Sumerlaeia; order UBA8349; family UBA8349; genus CAYWYC01. The sequence goes on from CAYWYC010000018.1 coordinate 6,075, forward strand.
TATGCAAGCTATCGGGAAAGCATATATCCACACACCACACTCGAAATAAATGCTCTGGAAAGTCCGCCATGGAACAAGAAGAGAAAGACCGAATATCGGAGTTGGAGGAGGAAGTCCGGGGCCTGAAAGAACGGCTGCGTTTTCTGGAAGATGGATCAGAAAGCCGGCTTGCCCAGGTACTGGACAGTATCAGTGAGGCCTTCTTTCATCTCGACACCGACATGGTGGTCCTTTTCTTCAATCGCGCCGCCGAACGCCTGCTCCGGAAACAGCGTGAAGATGTCCTCGGCCAGAATCTTTTTGACGCTTTTCCCCCGGCAAGGGGGTCCATCTTTGAAAAAAATTATAAGTGGGCGCTGGAAAGAAGAAAGCCCATTTTCTTCGAGACCTTTTTCGGCGAAGATCCCTATACCAATTGGTACGACGTCCGTGTCTATCCCTCAGACGGGGGCATCTCCGTTTTCTTTCAAGTAACCACCGAACGCAAAAAAGCGGAAGCGAGCCTGAAAAAGAGCGAAAGCGAATATCGCATGTTGGCCGAAAATGCCTCCGATATCATCACGCGATTCGATAACAAGGGAAACTGCCTCTACGCGTCCCCCGCGCTCGAACTGATCCTGGGTTATGAGCGGTCGGAATTGGAAGGCAAGCATGGTCTCATCGTCGTTCATGCCGAGGACCAGCAGCGGGTGCAGAAGTTTTTTGAAAACCTGGTCGAAGTCGGCGGTGAATCGATTATCGAAGCCCGCTACGTTCACAAGATGGGCCATATCGTATGGCTGGAAACCACAGCCCGCATCATCCGGGACGCATCGGGGGACCCGGGCGAGCAGATATGCATTTCCCGCGACATCACCGAACGCAAAAAAGTGGAACTGGCTTTGCGCGAAAACGAGGAGCGCCTGAAAACAGCGCAACGGATTGCCAGGGTTGGTGACTGGATTTATGATTTTCGTACCGGGGAGCATTTCTGGTCCGACATGGTCTATGAAATCTATGGCCTCGATCCCGCTCAATCCCCTCCTGATTATGAGTCCATGATGCAGATTCTGGATGATAAAGAACGCGCGGAAATGGAGCGTTGTATCCAACAGGCTCTTGAGGAAAAAAAGCCCTACCAATTTGACTTCGCTCCGCAAGGAGAATACGAGGGCAAGTATTTAAGCATTACGGCCAGGCCCGTGCTCGATGAAAAAGGCGAGGTAGCCAAGCTGATCGGAACGCTCCAGGATATTACCCAACGAAAACGCACCGAACAACAGCTGAAGGAGAGCCGCGAACGCTATGAAGCCGTGACGAATTCCATCCCTGAGGTAATCTATGTGGTGGATTCGGAGGGCATTTTTCATTACATGAACGCGGCCGGAATCAGAATAAACAATATTGCCCCCGAAAAAATTCCAGGGCTTTCCGAATTCGACCTTTTTTCCCCCGACATCGCGCGTAAGCATATAAAAATTGTGCGTAAAGTCATTACGTCGGGCAAGCCTTTGGAAGTAGAGGACACCACGGAATCCGCCCAGGGAGAGCACCGTGTCTTTCTGACCACGCTTATTCCGATTACCGAAAGCGCCTATTCCAATATGGTGCTGGGGATATCGCGCGATATCACGGACGAAATTTGCGCCAAAGAAGAACGTCGCAGCCTGGAGCGCAAGGTGCAGCACGCGCAGAAACTGGAAAGCCTGGGAGTCCTGGCCGGCGGCATCGCTCATGATTTCAACAACCTTCTCATGTCCATCCTGGGCAACGCCGATCTGGCCCTGCTCGAACTGTCTCCCGTCTCTCCCGCCCGGCAAAACCTGATCGAGATCGAAAGCGCAAGCCGTCGCGCCGCCGATCTCTGCAAACAGATGCTTGCATATTCGGGCCATGGCAAGTTCATCATCACCAACCTCGACCTGAATGAAATCGTCGAGGAAATGACGCACCTGCTCGAAGTTTCCATCAATAAAAAAGCCATCATGCGGTACAAACTCCAACCCGAATTGCCTCCCGTCCAGGGCGATGCCACCCAGATCCGGCAGGTGATCATGAACCTGATTACCAATTCATCCGATGCCATTGGTGACAAAAGTGGATTGATTACGATCAGCACGGGTTACCTGAATTGTGACGCGGAATATCTGGAGCATACCTTTTTCGATGAAGACCTGCAGCCGGGAGATTATGTTTTTCTTGAAGTATCGGACACAGGTGTCGGCATGGACCGGGAAACGCAGGAGAAGATTTTCGATCCCTTTTTCACGACCAAGTTCACGGGCCGGGGACTGGGCCTGGCTGCTGTGATGGGAATCGTGCGCGGGCACAACGGCGCTCTCAAGGTGTACAGCGAACCGGGAAAGGGCACCTCCTTCAAAATGCTCCTGCCCGCCAGTAAAGATACCAAAATCCAATCCCTCGAAGAGGCCCACAATGAAACAGACTGGAAAAGTTCGGAACTGGTCTTGCTCGTTGACGATGAGCCTTCTGTCCAGAGCGTGGGCAAGCGTATGCTCAACCGGATCGGTATGGAGGTGATCCTGGCGATGGACGGAAAAGAAGCCATCGAAATCTTCAAGGAATATCAGGATCGAATCGCGTTGGTCCTGCTCGACATGACCATGCCCCACATGGACGGCGTGGAGACCTTTCGGGAACTGCGCCGGATTCGGCCCGATGTGCAGGTCGTCATATCCAGCGGCTACAACGAGCAGGAAATATTAAACCAGTTCAGCGGGAAAAATCTTGCCGGTTTTATCCAGAAGCCGTATCGTATGCAGAACCTGAAGGCGGTTTTGCAAAAAGCCATGAAGGAAAACTGACCCACCCAAGGGAATTTGGACAAGATTATGGCACGACTCAAAGATGTGGCCCGAATGGCCAACGTCAGTATATGCACCGCTAGCAAGATCATCAACCAGGCCAAGGGCTGGGATCTCTATACCGAGGACTGTGTCAAGCGTGTTCAGGAAGCATCCCGCGCCCTCGGCTATAAGCCCAACTACCACGCCATCGCCCTCAAGGCCGGTCGCAGCCAGGCAATCGGGATGGTCATGGCGCCTCTTGGCCAAAACCAAATGCACACCCCTTTCAACCCCGGAGTGCTCATGGGTGTGGACGCCGGAGCCGTACGCAGCGGATACCATTTTATCGCCATCAATCCGGGTTCCGAATCCGACCAGATTTCCAACGCCCTCAAATATCTGCGCGAAGGCCGCGTGGACGGGCTGGTTGTGGTGGGATCGGTGCTGGACGAAAGCCCTTCCGGCAGCATCGAAAATCTCGAAAACTGGGAATATCCCATTGCGCTGATCAATTACGAAAAAGAGACCAAACTGCCCGTCATCGGCATCGACCATGCCGGTGGTATCCGCAAGGCAATGGATCATCTGGCGGAACTCGGCCACCAATGCATTACCTATGTGGGACCGCGGCCGAACGATGTGGGACCTGCCGCCCTGCGCCATGACGCCTTTCATTCCAGCGTCCGCGAGCGGCAAATAGAATCCCATGAAATTCTCTACAACGATCCGGATTTCTCCCGGGTCAGTATTGGCGACTTCATCGCGACAGTCCGCCGGGTGCTTTTGGATGACATGGAGAACGCCGAAAGAAACGCAACGGCCATCCTCTGCTACAACGAGGCAACAGCGCTGGCCGCTTACGCCGCCATGCAAAGCCTGGGCAAATCCATACCCGAAGATATTTCAATCGTCGGCTTCGATGATATTTTTGCACCGCTGGCCTGGCCGCCCATGACGGTCGTGAGCCACATGCTCGAAGCAATCGGCCAGGAAGCCATCCGCATTATTATCGAAATGGCCGGCGACAACGAAACGTGGAATAGTTTCCGCAACTACCGCGAAAAAATCGAACCCGAACTGGTTATCCGTGAAAGCACGGCGGCTCCCGGGGCCTGAAAATCTACTGAATCTTGTCGCAACCCATGTAGGGACGCAGCGGCTCGGGGACCACGATGGTTCCGTCGGCCTGCTGGTAATTTTCGATGATGGCGATCATCAATCGCGGCAGAGCCACGCCCGACGCGTTCAGGGTATGCGCAAATTCCGGCTTCGCGCCTTTTTCCCGGCGGAAGCGGATGTTCGCGCGGCGCGCCTGATAGTCTTCAAAATTCGAGCAGGAACTCACCTCCAGATACCGGTCCATCCCCGCGGCATAGACTTCCAGGTCGTAGCACTTGGCCGCCGAAAAGCTCATGTCCGAGGAACACAGTTCCAGAATCCGGTAGTGCAGCCCCAGCGATTGCAGCACCATCTCGGCATGGCCCTTCAGGATTTCCAACTCATTGTAAGACTCTTCCGGCAAAACCGTGCGCACCAGTTCCACCTTGTCAAACTGATGGACCCGTGACATGCCGCGATTTTCCTTGCCTGCCGCCCCGGCTTCGCGCCGAAAGCAGGGGGTATAGGTGGCGTAGGTAATCGGCATGTCCGCCGCGTTCAGGATTTCGCCGCCATGCATGTTCGTCACGGGAACCTCCGCCGTGGGGATCAGGAAAAGATCATCCGACTCGATGCGATACATGTCCTCTTCCATCTTGGGCAGCTGGCCCGTGCCGGTCATGGTCTCGCGATTCACCAGATAGGGCTGGCGGGTTTCGCGGTAGCCGTTTTTTTCCGTATGCAGGTCCAGCATGTAGCTGATCAGGCTGCGCTGAAGCCGCGCGCCCATGCCCTTCAAAATAAAAAATCCGCTGCCCGAAACCTTGGTCCCACGCTCCAGGTCCAGGATGTCCAGGTTGTCGGCGATGTCCCAATGGGCCTTCGGATCAAAGTCATAAGTCGGCTTTTCGCCCCAGTCTTCAACAAAAACGTTCGCCTCCTCGTCAAAGCCCACCGGGGCGGATTCATGGGGCAGGTTCGGAATGCGTAGCAGGAGATCGCTCAACTCGGTCTGGATGTCAGCCAGTTCGGCGTCCAGTTTCTTCATCTCCTCGCCGATCTCGCGAACGCGCGCCTTCATCGGTTCCGCGTCGCCGCCGTCCTTGATCACCTGGCCGATCTGCTTGGAGGTATCATTGCGTTCCTTTTTGATCTGCTCCGTTTCGTAGGTCAGTTCCCGCCGCCGCGAGTCCAGTTCCACAACCTTGTCAGCCAGGGATACATCGCCCTTCTTGGCCTCGATTCCTTTTTTGACCCGATCCAGTTCGTCGCGAAACAGTTTGATATCCAGCATGATGCCTCTCCTTTAAGCAGGGATAAAATGAGGGCGACCCGGCCCCTTTGCTCAATCATAAAGCCCGGACGCGAATACAGATAGCCATATATAGCGAAAGGCACTCTATTCTTCAACTGTCATTCAGCGAGAATCCCCACCAAGTCTATCCAATAATGACACGCCTGCAAGAATATTGACAAAACATTTGACAATATATGATATTCTGACTTAATTTAAGACATAAGGGTGGTGAGAAGCGCCACTAGGTCGCTTTGACTAAAGCCGGCGAAATCAACCAGGCTCCCCGACGTATGAGGAAGCGGGAGGCTGACGGCCCGATCCATCATCTTGCACAAGATTTTGTTGCGGGGCTTTGGGACGTTGGATGTATTCCGCGTAAAAAAAGGCCTCGGCAAGCCGACGCACTCCATGATTCCTGCCCCAACGTATTTTCGGGTGAGAATTTCGATATTGACTTGAGCAATTCAGGATTGTCATTTGTCAAAAATTCCACAAATAAAAACCCCCGCATTTATGTCGGAAACCCGCAGGTGGCCGCCGTGCTTTTTATGGTGGACGGAGCCAGCAGGTCTGCTATTTTAAGAACTGGCTGAATGGACGGACGACAGGGGAAGGGATAAAGATTCTTGGAACTCTCCGTTAAGGAAACTGCCGATTTTCTCGATGTTTCGCCTCGCACCATCTACCGGTGGCTCAAGGAGGGAAGCATCCCCCATTCCCGCGTGGGATCGCAATACCGCTTTCGCAAGAGCGACTTGCAGGACTGGGCGGCCACGCGCGGTCAGAAAACGCTCGGCGATGCTCCCGAAAGCCGGCAATTCCTCAACATCCTCCAGGCCCTTGACCGCGGAGGCATCTATTTCAATATCGACGGACGTACCCCCGAAGACGCCCTCGAAGAATTTGTGTCCCTGCTTCGTCTGCCTCAAGAAGTATCCCGCGAAAGACTCCTGGAAGAACTCATCGAACGCGAACACATCAGTTCCACCAGTGTCGGCGACAGCGTAGCCATCCCCCATACGCGCTCGCCCATCGCTGAAATCCAAAGCACCCACATGTCCATCGCCTTTCTGCGAACCCGCCAGCACTGGCATTCCATCGACGGCCAGGGCGTGCAGATTCTCATCCTGCCCATCAGCCCAACCATAGAAACACACCTCCAGTTTCTCTCGCGCCTCCACTGCCTGCTGCGTTCCGACGCCTGGCGCAATATCAACTTCGAAAACACCACGCGCAACCAAATCCGCCAGGCCATCCAGGCCGTGGAAGACCAGCTCGCAGAAAAAAAATAAAGCCCGGCCGATTTTCCCAGCCAGGCTCATTCATTGCATATTTCACGAAACGAGAAGCATCGCTATCCGCGATTATCTCAAGCGAAATGCCTATTCAAACAGTTCCCAATGCGGCGTTCCCGTGGGCGGGGCGGATTCCGTGCGAAATTGCCAGACATCGCCCGTGGCAAGGCCATCTGCATTTCGCGCGTCTGCCCGCCAGTAATAGAGGGTCCCATATTCCAGGCCGTTTTCGGGCGTATAGCTGGTCGCCGACTGATTGCCGATGAACTCATAAGCCGCCGGACTCGGGTTCGTTCCCAGGTAAAGATCATGGGAGGAAGCCCCGACTCCCGACGTCCATTGCAGGGCCGTTATTACCGGAACATCCGTGGCGCCATCGGCCGGGAAGGGATTTGTCGCCGCCTGGGGAGGTCCCGCCTGCGCCGCCGTACCCATCACCAGCAGGTCCACATCGCCATCGCCCAACTTGCCGATACCCACACCGTTATACTGTCCCACCACATTCCAGATATAGAAACGGAACTCAATGGTGGCGCTCGTGTTCTGCAAGGCGCTGAAGGTGGACAGGTCGCCTGTCACCACCGTTCCCGCCGTGCTGCCAAGTCCCTGGCCCACAAGCGGATTTTCCGGCGAAAGCGTCACTCCGTGGGAAGTGGCAAAATCATCGGTACTCCACTTGAGCGCCACATCGAACTCATCGCCGCCCACCTGGTCAAAGGCTCCCAGCATGATCGAATCCAGGCTGATCCGGCAGTCCGCCTCGGGAACCACGAACCAGTTGATATAATCGGTCGGATCGAATTCCGTGGAATGGGCATGGGTCACGCCGTAGCCATCGCCATTGTAATAGCGGTTTGTACCCGTGGATAAGCCGGCGCCCGTGCTCAACCGCGCGGGCTTCACATACAGGTGATTATAGGTGCTGTCGGGAACCTGGGCAAAGCTGACGGTGTCGTTGATAAAACTCCATTCCAGCAGCGGCATACCGCTTGGATATTCCACGGTCACTTCGTTATCCACCGAATCGGAGGGATCGTTCGGCGCGTCGCCGTCCACCGCCTGGGCCGCGTTCGACGGGACCGATACCGTCACATTCCCGGGGCTGATCATGTCGCTGATCGTCACGATATACTGCATGCCATTGCTGCCATAGACTTCTTCGATGGTCAGGTTCTGGGGCATGGCGCTTCCGCTGAACACCACATCTCCCGGATCGCCAAAGCCCGTCACAGGCCGGTCGAAGGCCGCCAGAAATTTCACGGCATTGCGCAGTGTCCCATTGTGCGGGTCCTGTTGGTCGTAGGCCTGCTCGATCGTCACCTGTGGATTCGCCGGTTTCGGGTCCGTCACCGTTCCCTCGAAGACATAGAGATAGATCGAACCGGGTCCGACGCCACTGGCCTCCGCACCCCGCGCCACATCCAGCACAAATTCCTGACTGAATGCCGACGTCGGAATGTCCATTTCCTCGATCACGATATTTTCGGCGTCCAGGTTATTTGTCCGCGGATCGCCAACCATCCGGTACAGCGTGATCGTGCTGTCCGTATCAAGTGTAAAAGGCAGGCGCAAAGTTACTGAGGAGTAACCGTCATCGCCGGTATAGGGATATTCGTTCATCTTTCTCGACAACACAAAGACCCCATATCGATCATTCAGGCGCGTCCCATAAACCGCCGTCATCGGCGCGTTGGGCAGGGCATCGCGCTTGAGCGTTTCCGGCAGGTCATAGGTCGGACTTGAAATCCGGTTAATCAAAAGATGATCGCCCGTGGCATGCAGGTTGTAAAGCGTCAGCGCCGACCAGCACGGATAAGCCTGACCGCCTGCCGTATAGGGCGCGTGGCTGACCCAGTAGTGCCGGTTGCGGCTGAAGGTAAAAAAGTTCTGCAGGTCATAGCCGTAGTAGGCACGATTCAGAAAGGCATCCAGCGTTGCCACACCACCGGCCAGCGACTTCATCACCTGCGATTCCGCCTCCACCTGATCCGGCGTCATGGAAACGCCGTTCAATCCGTTCAGGTTGTAACCCGGACCGGCCTCATAGGTTCCCAGCACATAGTCCGCCTTGCCCTGGTCGCGGAGCGCTTCCAGCGTCTGCCGCTGGTCAATCACGCGCGGCTCACTGGCCTGGGGCGTAAATGCCATGGCCTTGAAAAAACTCGAGTCCGTGGCCGTAGCCGGCGGTTCGCCTTCGTCCCAGCCGCCGTTGTATCCGGCTACGGTCATATGCTTCGAGTTCGGGCTGTACTGCGCCGCTTCCTGGCCGTAGCCGTTTTCCGAACGCTGCGTGGCCCAACCGCCGATCACAAACTCAAACTTGGCGTCCAGATTCTGCGAAGCCCAATAGGGACTGCTGCGGAGGATATCCCGCACATGCTCCTGAAAAAGACCATACAGTTCACCACTTCTGTAACTCTCGCCCGTCACCGAGTCGATCATCTCGACACCCATAAAGGTCCAGGGCCAGAAAAGCCCGTTCCACGTTTCGTTGCTGATCTCAAACATGATCTTGTCAAAGTCATCGGTCCAGGGAGCCGGATGGCCCTGCTGATAACGGCGATACGCCCAGGGCTTGGCCGCCGGGCTGTCCGTGTCCGGATCATAGGGAGCAGCCAGGTATTCCACAAAGGCCAGCCACTCATCCTCGCTCATATACATCTCCATCTGCAGCCAGGGATTCGTCTTCGCCTTGTTCATGATATTCAGCAGCGAATAAAGCGTATGATTCGAACTCAGCTTGCCGCCGCGATATTCGGCCACACCCGGATAATCCAGAAACGAATTCATCGTATAGCCGTAGCCGCTCTTGATCGTCGAATGCGTCCGGATGAACTGCAGGCCCGATTCGGCCAGTGCGTCATAGTCGCCTTGCGGAAAGTCCATAAAAGGCGCCTGCTGTTCGTACACGCGAAAGTTGTCAATATAAAGCGTACCCGGCCCCGTCACCCAGAAGCCCATCTGTCCCGCCTGCGATCCGGTATAGATCGACGGAACCTCAAAGGTTCCCGTAAATTTCTGCCAGTCTCCCGTCGGGTTGAAATCCATGGGAGTTACGTCGTTGCGATGGGGCCCCGTCAGTTGAAAAGTCACCGGATTGCTCAGGCCCTCCTGACGCATCCACATTTCCACCACATAGGTCGTACCCGGCTGCAAAACGCCATACCAGGATTGACCCGTGCCGGAATACTCATAGGACTTGCAGGAATATTCGTCCGTATCCGTCATGACCAGTTTCAGACAGGTCTGTCCATGGTCGACAAATTCCGCCGGAATCGGCGTCGGATGGGGAACCAGTTCCCACGTCATGCCAGGATCCTCGTCGGGCGCACCCGGCATCATCGACGGTACCGGAGACGGTTGCACATTCGCGCTGTAAACCCGGTTCGCCGTCCAGCCGAGGCGCAGCCAGGTGTACAAGCGGTGGGATATAAAAACCAGGTCCTGCGGCTGGATCGAGTCCAAAGAACCAGTCGCGCTGCCTTCCAGGTCCAGGCCATAGCCGCGGTGACTCGCCGGAGGATAGTCCGAAATATAAACCTGATATCCCGCCAGATCCGGATCGGACACGGCGTCCCAGCTCAGCGTGATCAGGCCTTCCGCGTCCACCGAATATGTCAGGTTCGCCGGAGCCGAAGGCGTCGCGCCTGTCGGGTCGTCGGGATAGGTGAAACTCACCATGGTATTAGAAGGCGAACCGCCCGAACCGCCCGGAACCACCGCCACCGTGTTCGAATCCATGGATTCCACGCCGTCGTTATTCACCGCGCGCACACAGAAATGGTAGGTCCCGTTCAGGTTGGAATAGCTGGCAATCGAGTATTGATATTGCGTAGAAGAAGGTGAAACCAGTTGGCCCGAATGCCGACGCCGCCAACCACTCTGGCGATGGCCGCCGCTCGTCACCGTATCCTCGCGCACCTTCGTAAAAACGCCGTCGATGATCCGATAGACCCGTACCGTCGCGCCATCCAGATAGCCTTCTCGCGTCACATCGCCGCCGTTCAGGTCGCCCTGGTACAGCACCACCGTATTCGAAGACGCCTCCCGGGCCGACCACTTGCGCTGGATCGCGATCGGCTCATAGGGCGCGTTGATCCAGTTATTCACCGGCCCCTCGCCCATCGTCGCCGTCCAGGCCCCGGGATTATCATTCACCACCTCCGTCGTCACCTCATAAATCCCCGGCGCATCCCAGTCCGCACCCAGTGCCGAAAGCGAAAAAGCCGCCATAAAAATCAAAATACAAACGAAAAGCCTCTGTCCCATACAGATTCGACCACCATCCCTTTTTAATTCGATAGCCAAAGCCCCATGCCCTCCTTTGGAAAATTTTGCCTTTTTATATGCAGTTATACAGGGAGATAACAAACATCCACCAAAAACGGATGAGTTGCCTGAACATCATATTTTTCAGGTAAGAACGCTTTGCACACCCTATGCACATATATGATCCTAACACAAATACTTTCTGAAAAAAAGCAAAACCGTGCCCCCCTGCAAATTCCGGCATCAGTCAGCAAACGCCCCACAAGCCCCCATCTGTTACCTGACAATCTCCCCAAAACCCAAAGCAAGACAGTTTCTACTATTCCCGGATCATCCCGAAGTTTTATTCGACCTGAAAAAAGACTCCAGCGACCAGTCCAAAGGGCCAATAACGATCTGCCGATTAAACCCGATACCAAAGGGCGCCAAAGGGAAGAAAAATTACCCTTTGACCGATATAAACACACCACATACTCATCTGTCTAATTATGCTCTCTAATCCTTCTGGAGATTTGAATTAATGCCGAAAAGCATTGCAAATAAAAGCTATATGAATGATACTGTAATTGACGGTTTATAAGAACACCGGATTCCGCGAACAATAAACATTACTTTTTATTCCCAGGAAAGTCTGCTTCAGATTATTATCAGTAGTATTAGTCAGGACAAAAGACATGGAAGACAAATCTTTTTGGAATGAAAACTTCCAGAAAAGCAAGCAGGAAGCCAAAGGCGACACCGAGAGTTTCAGACAGCCAAATTCCAACATTTGGAATATTCGACGAGCAAAGAAAAGGATGGCAATATGCAGGCTTTGAAGATCAGCGACAATGGGCTTCTGCCAGGATCAGGCAGGGCCTAGCCACGGGTTTTAACCCGTGGGATAGCGCGGCAACGTGGTACAACCCTGAAGGAGTGGCCTTTATACTACATGGGGCCTTTGTTTTAGAACAGGGCAACCCTTTCAGGGTTATTATCTTGTTTGATCTATCCGTACCACCAGGTTAAAACCCGGGGCTATTATTGGGAAACGCCTTCGGCGTTCTGGTGTAAATCCCCAAAAAACCAGGAAGGCCCATATTTATCTTCAGGTGAAACCAAATTCTCATCCCGGCTTTGTGGACATGGGGGGCGCTTGGTGCTATAAAGCAGGCAGATCATGAAATGGCGCGCCCTTCGTCTGCATCTCCTGCTGGTTCTTGCGGCGGTCCTGGTGTACGGCTACGGACCCTTTGGGGAGGAGTATTGCTATGACGGCGTGATCGTTCTGGGGCCGGATTCGCGCATTGAAAAATGGGCCGACCTGGGCAAGGTTTTTTCGAATGATTTCGGGCGCCTTTCAGGAGACCTTAATTTCCGGCCGCTTGCGCCACTCACCTTTTTTATCGACAGTCTGGTCTTTCAAAAGTCCGTCTTCTTCTCGCGGCTTTTCAATCTTGTGCTGCATGTGCTGGTCGGCCTTTCGCTGTTCAGCCTGTGGAAGGCGATTTTGCGTCGCCATACTTTGCCCTTTGCGGCGGCGCTGATCTTCCTGATTCATCCCATCGCCAGCGAAACGGTTTTGTGCGTGGGTTTTCGCAAAGACCTTCTGAGCATGTTGCTGACGGTGTGGACGGTGCGGCTGATCTGGGAATGCTGGGTGCGGCGGAATCGCGGTTACGGCTTCGCGGCGGCATTGGTCTGGCTGCTGGCCTTGCTGGCCAAGGAGCCGGCATTCATGGCCATAGCGCTCGCGCCGCTGGTGCTTGTGTATCGGCGTCGCCTGATTGCCAAGGATCCCGAATATGCCCGGCATCGCGGCTTGATGACCGGTGAAAAACGGCAGGAGCGCGACCAGGATCGTGCCGACGCCTCCTACGGACTGGCCGAACGCTGGCAACGCTGGATCGGTCGGCAACTGCGTTTCGGTTGGCCCATCGTGGCGACTTTCGTGCTTCTTTTTGGGGCATGGCTCTTTCTGTATGTGCAGTTTCGCACGGTGGAAGGTTTCGATTATGCCGCATATACCGCGCAAGCCCATCGCTTTAATTTCATGGCCGAGGACGCCCTGCGCGAATGGCCCCAGGATTACGGACCCGGCCTGCGATTCCTGAATTTTACCCATACCCTCCTGCTCTATATGCGGCTCTGGATATATCCTATGGACCTGTCCATCAATCATTTTTATCCACCGGTGGATCATTATGGCGATCTGGATCTATGGTTCAGCCTGGCGCTTTTCGTGCTGTTGCTGATTTTGAGTCTGCGATATTATTATCGCGCGGAACCCGCCGGCCTGGGGGCGATGTGGGCCTTTCTCTGTGTGGCGCCGATCTGCCAGGTTATCCCCACACCCGAGCTGGTGGCGGAGCGGTATGTGTATCCGGCCCATGCGGGCATTTCTCTGGCGCTGGCCGTGGCCTTGCTGAAAATCGGCCAGAATTTCGTCCAGTTGATTCCGCAACAGCGCGTGGCCAATCCACACTTTCGCTGGCTTCGGGGTAATGTCAAGGGTCGTGTCTTTGTGCTGCTGGCGCTGTTGGTGCTGGGCGGAATCACCATGGCGCGGACCCTGCATTGGCGCAACGATCTGACGCTGAACCTGCGGGCCTACGAGCTGTGGGATCATCCGGAAGGCCGCATGCGCGAGGGCATTTTGCTCTACGCCGCCGGACGCAAGGATGAAGCGCTCGACCGCCTGCAGGAAGCCGTTGCCCTGCAACATGACCTGGCCGATGCCTGGCGCGTGTTGGGAGTGATCTGGCTGGAAAAGGGGCAGACAGGCAAGGCGGAGGATTGCTTCGAACGTGCCTATCGTCTGGAACCGCTCAACCCGTTGAATCAGAATGCCTTGGAATTGCTGGATAGCGAAATGCAGTAATCAGACAGTGCCGGTACGTATCGCCACCATCCTGGTGGCAAGGTAGTGCCAAAGGTGGAACAAATATATGGCATGATAGTATGGGTAATCTTGTCCGAAGCCATTTTGCCGGCAAGATGCCGGCGGTACGGGTTATTTCGGAAAAAAGCCGTTGGAGAAGCGTCGGTTTTCCAGGCGGTTGGCAATGGCGAAGGAGAGTTCCATGGCCTGCTCGTAATTCAGGCGTGGATCGCAAAGGCTTTCGTAAGCCGTGTCCAGGTCCGCTTCTTCCACGCCGCTCGCGCCACCCAGACATTCCGTCACGTTTTCCGCCGTCAGTTCCACATGAATCCCGCCCAGGTGCGAGCCGCAGGATTCGTGGATATCGATGGACATCATGATTTCGTGAAGGATGTCGCCAAAACGGCGTGTCTTGATGCCCGATGCCGACGTAATGGTGTTTCCATGCATGGGATCGGACAACCAGACTGCCTTGTGCCCGCTTTTCTGCACGGCCTGGAGCATGGGGGGCAGGCGCTCTTCCACGTGTTCCCGACCGAAACGCCCCACCAGAATCAAGCGCCCGGCTTCGCGATCCGGATCGAGAATGTCAAGCACTTCGCATATTGCATCGGGCTCCGCCGTGGGGCCGACCTTCATGCCGACGGGATTTTTGATCCCGCGGAAAAATTCCACATGGGCTTCTTCGGGCGAGCGGGTGCGTTCGCCGATCCAGGGCAGGTGGCAGCTGAGATCGTAATATCCGCGACGCCGCGGTACCTGACGGGTCAGGGCGCTTTCGTAGGGCAGGCTCAGGCCTTCGTGGCTGGTGAACAGTTCCACCATTCCCAGCTGGTCGATTTTGCGTTCGGTGATGCTTTCCATGACTTCGATGGCGTTGGCCAGGGCCATGATGCGGCGCTGATAGCTTTCGCGCTGTTCATCGCGCAGGCCTGCCTTGTCCAGGAAATGCAGGTTCCAGTATTCGGGATGATGAAAATCGGCAAAACCGGAAGCCACGAGCGAACGGATAAAGTTCAACGACATGGCCGAATGATAAAAGGCTTCCATCAGGCGTTCGGGCTTGGGCTCGCGCGCTTCGGGCGTGAATTCCATGCTGTTGACGGAATCGCCGAAATAAGACGGCAGTTCCACGCCGTCGATGGTTTCCGTGGGCTTGCTGCGGGGTTTCATGAACTGCCCGGCAATGCGCCCGATACGGATCACAGGCATTTTGAGGCCATCGATCAGCACAAGCGACATCTGCAGCAGAATTTTCAACTTGGCCGCGATGTATTCGGGCGTACACTGGGCAAAACTTTCGGCACAATCGCCCCCTTGCAGGATAAAGCGTCTGCCCTCGTAGGCATCATTAAGCAGGCGGCGCAGACGGTTGATCTCCCAGGAATTCACCAGGGGCGGCATGGAATGCAGGCGCAAGACCACCGCTTCCAACTCATCCTTGTCCGGATAGTCGGGCACCTGCCGGATGGGTTTGTTCTTCCAGGAATTGGGCGACCAGTCCTGGGGTATTGCGTTTTCCTGCTCCATATTTGCATTCTCCTGCTGCCAAAACGTCTCTAACTATATTATCGACAAAATGGGCGCCAAAATCAAGATCAAGCTAATTCTTTTAGCTTATTGCGCAATACCTCGCATTGCTGCTCCATCTGTTCCAGACGTTCGCGTTCTTTTTGCACCACAGCCTCGGGCGCTTTTTCCACGAAGCTGGGATTGTCCAATTTCTTGCGTGCGCCGGTCAGACCCTTTTCCAGTTTTTCCAGTTCTTTGGCCAGTCGCGCCTTTTCGGCTTCGATAAGTTCCGCCGGCAGGGCCACGCTGATCGTTGCCGATCCGGCCACGGCGGTGGAGGCCAGGGACGACGCCTTTTCGTCGAGAGCCTCGCCAAAGTTCATCTTGCCCGTCTTGGCCAGGGCTTCCAGATGGGCCGCCTGCTCCTGCAGGAAAGCGCGATCGGCTTCGTTGCCCGTAATCGCCACGTCCACGGCCTGCGCGGGCTGCACGCCCATTTCGCTGCGGATTTTGCGGATGGCCGAGATAGCGTCCATAAGCAGCGTCATCTTCGCGGTCTCCGCCTTTTCCTGCTGCGGCAGCACGTTCGTCCCAGGCCAGGGAGCGATCATGATCGATTCCTTCTGGAAGGACTCGGTCAGGCCCAGAGTCGCGGCATTGTCGGAACCGGCCATGGCCCCGCCGAAACGCTCGCGCAGGTTCTGCCAGACCTCTTCCGAAATAAAAGGCGCCACGGGTTGCATGAGGCGCGCCATCGTTTCCAGCACGGACACCAGCACGATCTGGGCCGAACGCTTGCTGGCGGCGGCCTTTGCGGGATCAGTCTCGCCCGTCTTTTCGTACAGGCGTGACTTCACCAGTTCCAGATACCAGTCGCAATATTCCCCCCAGATAAAATGATAGAGGTGATGGACATACTGGTCGAATTCATAATTGGCCAGCGAGGAATCGACCTTGTCAATCGTATCGGCCAGCGCTCCCAGAATCCAGCGATCCTCGATTTCGAGGTCTTCCGGCTTCACGCCCTTGGCCATTTCTTCGGGAGCCAGGTCTTCCAGGTTCATCATCACGAATCGCGCCGAATTCCAGAACTTGTTCATAAAGTTGCGGTAGCCCTCGAAGCGCTCTTCGCTCAGATAGAGGTTCGCGCCCTTGACGGCATAGGCGCAGACGGTCATGCGCATGGCGTCGGAGCCGTACTTGTCGATCATTTCGAGGGGATCGATGATGTTGCCCAGGGACTTCGACATTTTCTTGCGCGTCTTTTCATCAAAGACCATGGGATGGATATAGACATCGCGAAAGGGAACGTCGCCCATGAACTTGAGGCCCATCACGATCATGCGGGCCACCCAGAAGAAGATAATCTCGTGGGCCGTGAGCAGGGCGTTGGTGGGATAGTAGAATTTCAGGTCTTTCGTTTCGTCGGGCCATCCCATGGTTGAAAAAGGCCACAGGGCGCTGGAAAACCAGGTGTCCAGCACATCCTCGTCCTGGCGCAGATTTTTCGAGCCGCACTTCTCGCATTCCGTCACGCCGTCGGCATCGCTCACGTTCACGTGGTCGCAGTCCTCGCAATACCAAACGGGAATCTGATGGCCCCACCAGAGTTGCCGCGAGATACACCAGTCGCGCACATTACGCACCCAGTGGAAATAGGTGTTTTCCCAGGACTTGGGCACGAAACGGACGTCGCCCTTTTCCACGGCCTCGATGGCCGGGCCGACGAGGGGCTTCATCCTCACAAACCACTGCTCGCTGATGTAGGGCTCCACGATGGCGTCGCTGCGATAGGAATGCCCCACCTGGTGCGTGTGCTTTTCCACGCGTTCGAGAAGGCCTTCATTTTCCAGGTCGGCCACGATTTTCTTGCGCGCCACAAAGCGGTCCATACCCTTGTAGTGGCCGCCATTCTGATTGATGCAGCCGTCGGGGCTGAGGATATTGATCATTTCCAGTTCGTGGCGTTTGCCCATTTCATAGTCGTTCGGGTCATGGGCCGGCGTCACCTTCACCAGGCCCGTACCGAATGACTTGTCCACGTGATCGTCGGCGATAAAGGGAATCTTGCGATCCATCAGCGGCAGGATGCAGTGCTTGCCCTTGAGCGCCTGGTAGCGTTCATCATCGGGATTAAAGGCCACGGCCGTATCGCCCAGCATGGTTTCGGGACGGGTGGTGGCGACAGTAATATAGTCCACCTCTTTTTCCACCTCGCGTTCTCTGCCGTCGGCGTCCTTTTCCTTGACCTTGATCTTGATGGTCAGGCCCTCATCCATGGGGTAGCGGATATGCCAGAGATGACCTTGCACCTCGCGGTATTCGACTTCATCGTCGGAAAGGGCGGTCTGGTCCTGGGGGCACCAGTTGACCATGTAGGAGCCTCGATAGATCAGGCCTTCGTCGTAGAGACGCTTGAAGACGGTATGCACGGCGCGCGAAAGTCCCTTGTCCAGGGTGAAGCGGGTGCGCTGCCAGTCGCAGGAGCAGCCCATTTTGCGCAGCTGTTCAATGATCAGGTTGCCATATTCGTCACGCCATTCCCACACGCGATCGACAAAGGCGTCGCGTCCCATCTCGCGACGGTCGATGCCTTCGGCGCGGAGTTCTTTTTCCACGCGGTTTTGCGTGGCGATGCCGGCATGGTCCGTCCCGGGCAGCCACAGGGCGTTATAGCCGCACATGCGCTTCCACCGGGTCAACACGTCCTGGAGCGAATTATTCAGGGCATGGCCCATGTGCAGGCGGCCCGTGATGTTGGGCGGCGGTATGACGATGCTGTAATGCTCGCGCTCGTCGGGTTCATCGTGGAAATATCCACGCTCCTCCCAGAATTGATACCACTGGCTTTCCAGGGCTTTGGGGTCATAATGTTTGCTCAGTTCAGGGCACATGGGCGTTTCCTCAGCGACAAAAATAGCATTTCTTTGGGTTCGGCGCGCATCCATATGAATGGACTATCCGCCGGGATCATAGCATCTTGTCGAAAAGGCGGCAAAGCTTCAAGCCTTTTATTTGGAGGAAAAACTTTGACTGCGTATATTGGGCGGGCGCATTGCGTCCCTTTGTGCTTGCGGATTTTGACCCATTGGCCTAATCTGGCTGGGTGCGGCTTTTGGCCCGCCACGGAAATATATGGAACGATCCAGGAAAAGCTCCCGCCGCGGAGCTGAAAATAAACAGGAGATTGCAAATGGCGGAAGAAACACAGAAAAAAGAGAAAAAGGGCTTCTTTTCCCGGCTTAAAAGCAGATTGACAAAGACCAAGACCAACCTTGTCGAAAAAGTGAAGGATGTCATCAGCCTCCATGGCAAGGTGGATGAGGACATGCTGGAAGATATCGAGGCCGTGCTCATCCAGGCCGACGTGGGCGTGGAGACGACGATGAAAATCGTCGATTCGATCAAGAGAAAAAGCGAAGCCCGCAAGGCTGAAAGCCCCGACGAGTTGATCGGACTTTTCAAGGAATCCCTTTTCGAAATCGTCAGTCACGATGAACGCCTGATCGAACTTCGACCGACGCCGCCGACGGTGATCCTGGTGGTGGGGGTGAACGGGACAGGCAAAACGACGACCATCGGCAAACTGGCGAAAGAATATACCGAAGCCGGCAAGAAGGTCATGCTGGTGGCGGGCGATACCTTTCGCGCGGCGGCCATCGAACAGTTGAACATCTGGGCTGACCGATGCAAGGCCACCATTGTGCAAAAGGAAATGGGAACCGATCCCGGAGCCGTCTGCTATGAGGCGCTTTCCTCACCCGAAGCCGCCGAGCAGGACGTGATCCTGATTGATACGGCAGGCCGCCTCCACACCCGCAGCAACCTGATGGAAGAACTCAAGAAGGTGCAACGCGTGATCCAGAAGGTCATGCCCGAGGCGCCCCACGAAATCCTGCTGGTGCTGGACGCGACCACGGGCCAGAACGCCGTGAACCAGGCGCGGACCTTTGATGAAATGGTGAAACTCACCGGTATCATCATGACCAAAC
Source organism: uncultured Candidatus Sumerlaeota bacterium (assembly GCA_964462565.1). Classification (GTDB taxonomy): domain Bacteria; phylum Sumerlaeota; class Sumerlaeia; order UBA8349; family UBA8349; genus CAYWYC01. Next base: position 25,184 of record CAYWYC010000018.1, read on the forward strand.
TCGACGGAACGGCCAAGGGGGGCGTGCTGATTGCCATCCGCGACCAGTTTGATATCCCGATCCTGAAAATCGGCATTGGCGAAGGCGAAGACGACCTGCGCGATTTTAATCCCCGTAACTACGTGGAAGCGCTTTTCGAATCATAAACGCGCTATTTGCAGAAGATAAAAAATGAAAATCATTATTGGAACACACGCCGGATTTTGCATGGGAGTGCGCCGGGCGATGCAAACCGCCCTCAGCGAGGCGCGCGATGATGCGGAAGAAATCCAGACACTGGGACCGCTTATCCATAATCCCCAAGTCATCGAAATGCTCAAGGGCCGCGGTGTGGGAATCCTGGACAAGCAAGCACCCCTCACGGGCAAGGGCACTGTCATTATCCGCGCCCATGGTGTGCCGCCAAGTCAGACGGAAGACCTCGAGGCCTGCGGATATCGGCTCGTCAACGGTACCTGCCCCCACGTGATCCGCATCCAGAAACTCATCCGCAAACACATCGCCCAGGGCGAGGCGATCATCATTATCGGCGACAAGGGCCATGCCGAGGTGACCGGACTCATGGGCTATGCCGGCGACCAGGGGTATGTGGTCGAGACGATCGATGACGTGGAAAAGCTGCCTGAACTGGATCGCGTCTGCGTCGTCAGCCAGACCACCCAGAGCTACGAACATTTCGACACCTTGCTTCAGGCCATCCAGAAGCGCTGGCCCGACTGCACCGTCCACCGCACCATCTGCGGCTCCACCGACCGCCGCCAGAAGGAGACCGTCGAAATCGCGAAAAAGGTGGATGCCATGATCGTGGTCGGCGGACGCAACAGCGCCAACACGGTGCGCCTGGCCCAACTGGCCACGGAAACGGGAACCCCCACCCAGCATGTGGAAACTTCCGATGAGATTGACTTTTCGGAAATCCGCAAAATGAAAACCGTCGGCATTACCGCAGGTGCATCCACGCCCAACTGGATGATTGTGGAAGTCACGGAGCGAATCAAGGAAGAGGCGCGCAAGGATCAGCCTTTTTTCATCCGGACGGCGGTCGGCTTTTTCAAGTTTCTTCTGGACACGCATCTTTTTCTGGCGTTCAGCGCGGTCTGCCTGGGCATGGCCTGCGTGGCCATGCATCCCATGCGGGCGGAAGTATTTCCCTTGCTCTCGATCATGGCGGCGGCGCTGTATATCTTCGCCATGTACACCTTTACGATTCCCGCCGAAAGCCGGGCCGAACGTTTCAGCGATCCCCTGCGCTGGCATTTTCACCATCGCTGGCGGCCCGTACTGATAACATGCGGCGTTGTGGCGAATATTCTGGCGCTGGGCCTGGCAATCTATCTCGGCATCTGGACCTTTCTGCTTATGCTGCTCGCCAGCATCACGGGCATTGTCTATTGCGTGTCGTCGCTGCCACTGGGCCTGATGCCCTTTTTGCGCTACCGGCGACTCGTTGATATTCCCGGATCCAAGGACATTTTTATGGGCTTGGCCTGGGCCGCGGTGCTTGTGCTCATTCCCCTTTTGTCACGACCAAATCAGGGCGGCTTTCTGCAAATTCAGCAGGGCGATAATTTCTGGCTGGCGACAACGGTCTGCTTTTTCTACGTCTTCGCCCTCGTCGCCATCCGGTCAATCGTATTCGACCTGCGCGACATCCAGGCCGACCAGATCGTCGGACGGGAGACACTGCCCATCGTCCTGGGCAAGGCGCCCACCCGCATCATGCTCGCCGTGATCACGGGGCTTCTCTTTGTCAGCCTGATAGCCGCAACAGCAGCCGGCATCCTGACTCCGGCAGGTTACCTGATGATTCTGCCCGTCCTCTACACCTGGGGCTATTTGTACCTCTATCACAAGCGCGCCATTATCCACGGCCTTGTCTTTGAAAGCATCGTCGATGGCAAGTTCATCATGGCCGGAATCCTGTCGTTGATCTGGATCTGGATCCAGGCAGCCCTGTAGAAGAAAATAACAAGGAAAATTTATGCAAGAATTTCGATATAAAAATTCTACGAAATGGCTCAAGGGAAACACCCACATCCATAGTACGCGTTCCGACGGTGGCAAGACAGTGGCCGAGCTGGCGCGCATGTATGCCGACGCGGGATATGATTTTCTTTGCCACACGGACCACTGGGTCTGTTCCGACGCGGCCAACGACGACGCGGACTATCCTCTCCTCTTTCTGGACGGCGTAGAAATCCACGGCATCGACACCGCCGGATCGGACTTTCACATTGTCTGCCTGGGACGCTTTGATGGCATTGATCAGGAAATGGGGCTGGAACGCGCGCTCGAATCCATCCACGCCCAGAACGGCTTTATCATCCTGGCGCATCCCTATTGGATGGGCAACAGCGAGGCCGACGCGATTCGCCACCCCTTTCATGCCGTGGAAAAATACAACCACGTCTGCCAGTGGCTCAACGGCAAGGCCGAAAGCGGAGCCTACTGGGAGATGATGCTCGAGCGGAATCCCGGTATGCTCGCGCTGGCGGTGGACGACGCGCACATCCGCCCCGAACATCCCGGCTGGAATGGCGGATGGATTTGCGTGGCGGCGGAAGCATGCACGCGCGAGGCCATCATGGACGCCATCTGGAAGGGCCGCTACTATTCTTCCACCGGACCGGAAATTCACACCCTCGAATTGACAGGCCAGCGCCTCCATGCCACCTGCTCGTCCGTGCAGTTCGCGCGGCTGGTGGGCCCGGGTACACTGGGCCGCCGCCTGGGTGGATTCGACACGGAACCCCTGACCGAATTCGACTTCGAAGTGCCACAGGACTGGCCCTATGTTTACCTGGAAATCGAAAACGCCGACGGTACCCGCGCCTGGACGAACAACCTTTTTGTTTCATAATATTCTCACGATGCTCACTTAAGGGCTTTACCATCTTGTGGAACAATTTGCCCGGATTGTTGTTAAATATTTTGCTCGGCGTATATTTGTGATAAAAGAATATTCCGCAGCATAAGGAACATCCTAAACTGAGGAGAAACTTATGGCACGCTACACGATTGAAGAATTTCTGAAAAAAACCGCCCAGGAAGACAAGGGCGAAGGCACCTATGAACTCGAAAGCGACCGCTTGCTCGAAGTAAATCTCGACGGAACCGTCTGGACCAAGACGGGATCCATGGTGGCCTATCGCGGCAACATCAAATTTGAGCGCGAAGGCGTTCTGGAACATGGCATCGGCAAGATGCTCAAACGCGCGTTCACCGGTGAAGGCGCACGCCTGACCAAGGCCACCGGACAGGGACGGCTCTATCTGGCCGAAGAAGGCAAGAAAATCACCATCCTCAAGCTGCAGAACGATACCATTTTCGTGAACGGCAACGATATTCTGGCTTTCGATCCGTCGATCAACTGGGACATCAAATTGATGCGCAAGGTGGCCGGCATGATGGCTGGGGGCCTTTTCAACTTTCGCCTGGAAGGCAAAGGCATGATCGCCATCACCACCCACTACGACCCCCTGACCCTGCGCGTGACGCCTGATAATCCCGTCAGCACCGACCCCAACGCCACCGTGGCCTGGTCCGGAAGCCTGACGCCTGACTTCAAGACCGACATCTCATTCAAGACCTTTCTCGGACGCGGCAGCGGTGAATCGATCCAGATGTATTTTCAGGGCGACGGCTTTGTCGTGATTCAGCCCAAGGAAGAAGTCTATTTCCAGCAGAGCACGGGCAGCTGATTGCGGCCGATATTAGACAGGAAACGAAAATGACAGCGACCTATGACTTTGACGCGATTGTAGAACTCATGACCCAGCTTCTGATGAAGGCGGGGCTGCCCGAAGAACGCGCCCGGCGCATTGCCCGGGTGCAGACGGAAGTGGAAGGATTCGGCGTGACCACCCACGGCCTCACCGTGGCGGCGGCTTATGTGAACATCGCCAAGGGAGGCAATCCCGATCCCGATGCCAAGGCCGACATCATTCGCGAGTTCGGAGGCACGGCGGTTCTCGATGGCGGCAAAGTCATGGGCGTGGAGGCCGTTTTGGCCGCGCGCGAAGAAGCGGAAAAACGCGCCCGTGAACATGGGGTGGGCCTGGTCAGCGTGCTTCATGCCGGATGGGTGGGTGTGCTGGGCTATCATCTGGCCGAACTGGCGCGTAAGGGGTTTTTGTGCCGCATGTGGGCGCAGATGAGCGGCTATCCCTGCGTCGTACCCTTTGGCGGCCGCGAAGGGCGCGTATCCACCAGTCCCCTGGCCATCGTCATGCCCAACGATCCCGATCCCGTGGTGGCCGACTTTTCCACCTCGGCTGTGGCATCGGGCAAGGTGTATCGCTGGCGCAGCGAAGGCGTGAAGGCCCCCGAACCCCTCTTCTATAATGCCGAAGGCGAACTGAGCGATGATCCCCAGGTGTTCTGCGACCACAAGGCCATGCTGCCCCTGGGCGGTGCGTCGTCCGGTTTTCGCGGCACGGCCTTTTCCATCTGGGGCGAAGCCATGACCGCCGCTGCGGGAGGAATCGCGTCGGGCGGTGGCAAGGGCGGACAGAACTTTCATCTCCTCGCCATCCATGCCGATGCCCTGGGCGATGTGGAAGCCTATAAAAAAGAATGGCAGCGCTTTGCCGAATACATGCTGTCATCCAAGCCCGCCAAAGGCATGAGCGGTCCGCGCTTTCCCGGCCAGGCCGAATGGAAGAAACTGGCCCAGGCCCAAAGTGAAGGCCTCTGCCCCCATCCCGACGTCATCAGCAACCTGGAAAAACTGGCCGAAGAACTCGGCGTCGAAATGCCCGAAGCCAAATAGAGCCGTTTCAAATCAACACAAGGAGCACTCAAAATGAAACAAAAAATAATTACCATATCCCTGACTATCCTTCTGCTTCTGGCAAGCAATGTGTTTGCCCAGTCGCAAATGGAAATCGCCGAACAACTCGCCGCCAAGTGCGGCTTTGCCCAGATCGGCCATGACGGCAAGGGAAAGGTCACCGGCCTTTTTCTCAGCCACAAAAACGCCTACAAGGAAGACGCCCAATGGCTTGGCCAGCTGGTCAAGGAAATCGAAGGCTCCAAAGACGCGCCCCAAATCACCGACGCCGACATGCCCCTCCTGCTGAAACTGCCCGATCTGATTTACCTGAAATTCCAGGGCCAGATGGTCAGCGGCGAAGGCTATCAACTCTGCGCCCAAATGCGGCAACTCGAATATCTCGGCCTTCATACCGTGGACAGCAAGGAACTCACCGAAGCCGGCATCGAAAAAGATCCCGACTGCATCCTCCTCGCCAACCAACTGCCCAATCTGCGCCGGTTCGATTACAAGCATAACTTCCGTTTGAGCGAACTGCCCGTGGACCAACTCAAGGGCTCCGATAAAATGGAATACCTCATGCTCGACAACGCCCTCTGCGAATCCTCCGTGGTCCCCTATATTCTCGATTGCCCCAAACTCAACCGTCTCGAACTCCACCGCACCAACATCACCGCCGACGACCTGCGCAAAATCGTCGCGACGAACACGTCCATCGAAGACATTCGCATCCGGCCCCAGGATGACAAGAAACTCCAACCCGCCGATCTCAAAATCATCGAGGACCTGCCCAAACTCCACACCCTTTGCTTCGGCGGCAACTATAACCGCATGGACTTCGATTACGAAAAGGATCTGCAATTTCTGACGGAAATGGCGACCCTGAAAACCATTGTCGCCCCGGCTCATAAAAAAGGCGCCGACGCCTTTCAAAAACTCGAAGCCGCCATGAGCGGCATCAGCTTTCGCTTCGGCTATTATTAAAATCCAAGGAAATGCCTGTTCGTAGTCAGCCCCCTAGTCTTTGGCTTCTTTCACAAAAACAAGGAAACCTTTTGGGTACTCTTTGTATATTGTTTATTTGCAATGCTATATGCCAGCATAAATATACAGATAATGCTTGCAGGCATGGG
>CAYWYC010000019.1:0-30986 GCA_964462565.1 uncultured Candidatus Sumerlaeota bacterium
ATGTGCCGGCAAGATGCCGGCGATACAATAATGGATAAAAAAACATCCCGGAAGGACGAATCTTTCCGGGATGAATTGGGTTTTATTTTTCAACGACCTATTCGAAGAGGGTCTTGCGCCTGCGCAGATAGGCCGGAGTTTCCAGATCCGGTTTGTCGGGATCTTTCTTTTCGGGGCTCGGCGCCGGTTTGTCGAAGAAGGAATCATTCTCCTGCGTTTCTTCGCCTTGCGATTCCTCGGGCGGTTCCCAGAGGTCTATGTCGGGCAGTTCACTTTCAAACTGGACCGAGTCGTCTTCCTCCTCCTGTCGGGCTTCGGGTTGGGGCGGACGCTGGGGTGGGCGCTGCTGGGGAGCCGGTTTGCGTGGTGGCTCCTGCTGGGGCTGAGCGGCGGGGCGCTGTTGGGCTGGTCGCTGCTGGGCTTGGGGTTGGGGAACAGACTTGCGCGGCGCTTCCCTGGGCTGGCTTTCTTCACCCTTGGTTTCCGGCTCGCTCATCATGGACTTGATCTTCGTCTCCAGATCGAGTCCCGATTTGGGCGAGCTGAGCGATTCGCGCTGCTGCCGCGTTCCGGGTACGCGTTTTTCGTCATCGGGAAAACCCGTGGCGATAATGGTTACGCGCATCTCGTCTTTCATTTCGTTGTCGATCACCAAGCCGAATATAATGTTGGCATCAGGATCGGCCATTTCATAAACCATGGACGTGGCCAGGTTGACTTCCTGGAGGGACACGTCCTGGCTGGCGGCGATGGAGATAAGCACTCCGCGCGCGCCTTCGATGACGATCTTTTCCTGGAGCGGACTGGCGCAGGCCTTCTTGACGGCTTCGCTGGCGCGGTTTTCGCCCTTGCCGATTCCCACGCCCATAACGGCTCCACCCGTTTCGCCCATGATGGTGCGGATGTCCATGAAGTCCACATTGATTTCGCCGGGTACGCTGATGAGTTCGCTGATCGCCTGCACACCCTGGGCCAGCACACGGTTCACGTGCTCAAAGGCTTCGGTAATCGGCGTCTTCGGTCCGACGATGTCGATCAGTTTGTCATTCAGAATGACGATCTTGGTATCGACGAATTCCGACAGTTTGGTCAATCCCATTTCGGCGCGCTTCATACGCTGGGGGCCTTCGAAGGAGAAGGGCTTGGTCACGATGGCTACGGTAAGCAGGCCGAGACCTTTCGCGATTTCGGCAATCACCGGCGCGGCGCCTGTGCCGGTACCGCCGCCGAGACCGGCCGCGATAAAGACCATGTCGCAATTGTCGAGAACCTCGGCAACGCGTTCTTTGCAGGCGAGTGCGGCTTTTTCTCCGAGGGCCGGATCGCCGCCGCAGCCCATGTCGGCCGTGACTTCATCGCCGATATGGAGTTTGGTCTGGCACTGGGATAGTTTCAGCGCCTGGAGGTCTGTATTGATATTGCAGAACTCAACCCCTTTCAGACCCATGTCGATCATGCTGTCCACGGCATTGGAACCGCCGCCGCCGACGCCCACTACCTTGATGCGGGTCGGTTTGAGTTCATCGTTTTCCACAAATTCAAAATCAGTCATAGTCATGCTCCTTAAAGGATGAGCCCGAGGCTCGTTGGGATGGGCTCTGCATTATATCAGGCAAAGGCGCCTTCCAGATAATCCATAATACGCCGAATCGTTCCGCGGCGTCGAGTGAGATATTGCTCGCCGTGCATACCGTAGAGAATCAGGCCGACGCCCGTGGCATAAATGGGACTGCTGACCACATGGCCGCATCCCTGAAGGCCCTCGGGCGTACCGCAGCGGCATCGCATTTCCAGAATCCGTTCGGCCACATCGGTAATGCCGGGAAGGAGGGCCGTGCCTCCGGTGAGAACCACGCCGGCATGGATATGGTCGCGGAATCCGCTTTGTTCTATACAGTATTGCACATGCTGGAAAATTTCTTCAAGTCGGCATTCAATTATTTCGGCCAGCGTGTGTTCGTCGTGGTTTTCGATCTGGCGCATATCACCCACGGAGGGCAGCTCGAAAGTACGGCCCCGTTCCACCATGTCGGGCAAAGCGCAGCCGATGCGCTTCTTGATATTTTCCGCGTCGATCATGCGGCAGCGCAGGACTTCGGCAATGTCGCGTGTGATGTAGTCGCCGCCGATGGAAATTTCGCGAGTGTAGCGAATTGATCCGTCGAAGCTCAGGGCGATATCCGTGGTTCCGCCGCCGATGTCCACGAGCACGGCTCCCAGTTCCATCTCGTGGGGGCTGATCACACTCATGGACGAAGCCAGGGATTGCAGCACGATATTGGGCTGGGCAAAGCCGGCGCGCCGGACGCACTTGATAATATTCTGGACGGAATCGACATTGGCCGTAACCAGATGGGTGGCCACTTTCAGGGTCGATCCTGCGAGTCCGACAGGATTCGGGGTGCGCTTCCCGTCGTTGATGCGATATTCCTGCACCACATACTGGACGAGGGCCTTCTGCTTGGGCAGGGCGATTTTGGTGGCTTCCTGGATGGCGCGGTCGCGGTCTTTTTCGTCGATGCCGCGGGTGGGACGCCGGATGCCGACAGTGGCCTGGTGGTTCAGACTTTCGATATGCTCGCCCGCGATTCCGACATAAACCTCGCCAATGGGCACGTCGGCCACTTCCATGGCGCGCTGTGTGGCGCGGTCGATGGCGTCGATTGTCGGTTGAATTTCTATGATTTCGCCGCTGCGTAAACCCTTGGAGGGGCAGGAGCCCATCCCCAGAATCGAGAGTTTGCCTTCGGCGTCGGCCTGACCGATAATGGCGCAGACTTTTGTCGTGCCAATATCAAGGCCTGTGATGATGCGGCTGTGTTTGCCTTTTCCAAAGAACATAATAGGGATCCTCTGCAGGAAGTACGGGAAAGCGCCGACTGGATTGCTTCCATCCCTTGGATTGCGGCGCGTCAACGTTCACTTGTTCGATTTATTCTCAGTCAACGGGATCTGTGTCTGGCATGGGCTTGGGCAGTGCGGGGATCTGGTCGTCAAACCTCAGGTCGATATAGACATACTCTTCCGGCTTGCCCATTTTTTCGATAAAGGTATCGAGCGCGGGCATTTTGGCGATAGGATCTCCGGTCCCAAAGCGAATTTCTGTTCCTCCTTGCAAGATAAGAATCAGATTTTCTTCCTTGTCCAGATGGGCTTCACTTATTTTCCCATAAAGCCCGGCTTCACGTTCCTTCAAGCATAATAACAGGCCCATTATCTTTGTCAAGTTCCGACTTCTAATTTGATCACCCGGCTCGTAGCGAATCTGGTCGAGGCCGGTGATATAGGGGAACTCGTGGGCGCGCTCTGATTGCAGGCTGAGGCGCTCCAGGACGGCGCCGTCCAGATCGATGGTGTAGATGTCATCACCCAGGACCAGGGCCGCCGGTTTGCGCTGTCGGACTTCCACCATGAGATAATCGGGAAAATGCTTTTGGACATTCGCGGAATACACCCTGGGGTGGCTTTCAACCAGGTCGGCGACTTTTTCGGTATTGATCCGAAGCAAGTTTGATTGCGGGATTCTCTTGCCGCGGAGCAGGCGCTTGATCTCGCTTTCAACGCGTAATTCATCACCTGTCTCCTTTTCTTTATCGAACGTTATGATCACTTCCCTGAGTGCAAAAAACTCCGAGTCGTAAATAAATTCATAAAAACGAAAGCATGCGAGACCCAAGGCGACCCCGCCCGCGAAGACGACGCACAGAAGCAGAAGCGCAAGGAAAGCATTCAGCAGCCTTCGGGCGAATCGGGGGCGCGACGATGGTTTCTTGCGTTTGGCGCGTTTGCGTTTTTTGAAGGGCCATATCATTTCGATTTCTTCGTCGATTCGATGACCAGCCGCGCCAAATCCCTGGCGGCGTCGGGACAGGCCATCTGGAGGCTTTTTTCGGACATTTGCTGCAATTTATCCGTTCGCGCGGCCAATTTGGCAATTTCCTTTGCCAGGTTGGACGGGCTGGTTTCGTTTTGGTCACGAACGAGGGCGGCTCCGTGCCGTGCGAGAACCTGTGCGTTGTGGTACTGGTGGTTTTCGGCGGAGCTGGGCAGCGGAAAAAGAATCGCCGGTTTGCCGCAAGCCATGATCTCCGCCAGAAAGCTGCCACCACTTCGGGCAATGATCAGGTCAGACGCGGCATAAGCCAGGTCCATGCGTTCGATCTCGGGAGCCAGCCAGAGTTGGCCGCGGATCGGCTTGTCACGCAGGGCGTTTCGCACTTCCTCCAGGTTTTCCTTGCCCGTGGCCCATATCACCTGAAGCCCTTTGCCGGGAGGCCATATTCCGGCCAACTGGCCCAGCGTTTCGGCCATCAGCTTGTTCAACGCGCGAGCGCCCAGGCTGCCGCCGTAGATGAACAGCGTGAACATGCCTGGTTGGAAATACATCGACTCCGCCGCCTCGACGCGATCGCCCTTATCGATAAAAAGGCGGACCGGCGTGCCTATTTCGATGAACTTGGCGGCGTGGATATTTTCGGGATAATTGACCAGTGGCATGCCGCAGGCGATGGCCTTGGCGCGTTTGGCCATCATGCGGTTTACACGGCCCAGAACCGTGTTGGAATCGTGGAGGACAATCGGACGCCTGCGCAGCCATCCCGCCATGACCACCGGTGCGGCCACATAGCCGCCCATGCAGACCACGGCGTCATAGCGGCCCATCAGGAAAAAGCACCGGAGAAAACTGAAAACCAGTTTCATGTATTGCAGCAGGCGCGTGACTTTTGAACCGGCCTGAATGGAACCCACCGGCACGATTCGCGGATGGATTCCGTTTTTTTCGTAAATGCGTTTTTCCACGGGACGATTTCCGCAGAAAAAATCAAGCTCCACCGGTTCACCAATGTCCGCGAAGGTCTGGCCCAGGGCAATCGCCGGCATGATGTGACCACCCGTACCTCCGGCGGCAATGGCAATGCGCAGGGGCTTTTTGCGAGATGGATTGTTTTTTGCGGCTGCAGCGTTCAATAGGTGTTCTTCCTTGTATCAGGCAAATCGGCTCTGGTAGGCCTTTTTCTTTTTGCGCGCCTTTTTTCGAGGCTGCTTTTTGCGCACCGGACTCCGTACCAGGGCCTGGTCCTTTTCAATGTACTTGCCCACGTTCATCAAGAGACCGATCGACGTGAGCGTGACGACCATGTTGCTGCCGCCATAGCTCATCAGGGGCAGGGAAAGGCCCTTTGTCGGAGCAAGTCCGAGCACGACCATCATGTTGAGCCCGATGCTGATCGCCAGCATAATGGTGATGCCGCTGGCGAGGACGGTGGAATAAAAATCGGGCGCGCGAAAAGCCGTGCGCCAGCCTTCCCAGATCAGCAGGAAGTAGAGCAGGATAATCAGGCCGGCTCCGATCAGGCCCAGTTCCTCGGCAGCGATGGCAAAGATAAATTCTGAATACTGTTCTGTCAAGTAATGCTTCTGCATACTGTTGCCCAGGCCGACGCCCGTCAGTCCACCCGATCCGACGGCGGTAAGCGACTGCGTGAGCTGGTAGCGCTTGCCCATCATGGCATCGGGTGTGGGGTTTACAAAGGCGATGACGCGCGCCAGCTTATCGGGGAAGCGAAGCACCACATAGACAAAGGCCGGAATCGTCGCCGCCACCAGTCCGATCAGGTATCGCAGGCGCATGCCGCCGATAAACCACATGGTGAAGACGATGGCTGTGATAACCACGGCCGCGCCGATGTCGGGTTCGGCAATGATAATCAGGTCGAAGATGGCCATGATGATCAATGCCGGCAGGACGCCCTTCTTGAAATTATCAATCACGTCCTTGTGGTGGTCTGTGAGGATGTGGGCCATATAAATGATGAGCGCCAGTTTGGCCAGTTCCGATGGTTGAAAGTGCGATATGCCCAGATTGAGCCATCGTCGATGGTCGTTCAGGCTGATGCCGATACCCGGCACAAAAACCAGGCAGAGCAATCCGAAACTGGCAATCAGGAGAATCAGGCTGAAGTTTTTTATCTTGGCATAGTCCGTCACATAAGCGGCAAACATGGACACCAAACCGATGGCGATAAAGAAGATCTGCTTCTGCAACATGCGCGCGTCGTGGTATTCATGATCCTGGGCCAGTGTCTCTTCGCCCTGGTGACGCAGGATGGCCCGGCGTCGCTTGTCCGATGAATAGCGGCCGCTTGCGCTATATACCATGATGACGCCGATGCTCAAAAGCAGCAAGGTCAGTATGAGAATACGAAAGGGCGTGTTGAATATGCGGTCAGAGGGCATTATGTTTCTCGAATCAATTCTGCTCAGGCAATTTCCCGTTTGGCGATGGATTGGACTGTTTTCTTGAAATCGTCGCCGCGTTCTTCAAAGTTTTTGTACATGTCAAAGCTGGCGCAGCCGGGCGACAGCAGGATCACATCTCCCGTTTCGGCCATTTCCTTTGCCAGTTCGACAGCCTCCTGCATATTTTCGGCGGTCTTGGCGTTCGGGACGATTTCGCCCCAGGCTTTCATTCCGATCGGAGTGGCTTCGCCTATCATCACCAGACCCTTGACGCGCTCCTTGACCACTTCGTTGAGTTTGGTCCAGGGGCTTCCCTTGTCGCGTCCGCCGGCGATGAGGACGATGGGCCTGTCAAAGCTGACCAGGGCCTTGCTCATGGAATCCAGGTTGGTGGCCTTGGAATCGTTGAAATAATCGACGCCGTCAATGGTGCAGACTTTTTCGATGCGATGGGGTACGGCCTGAAAAGTGCGCACGGCTTCGGCTATTTTTCCGGGCGCAACTTCGAGGCAGGCACAGATGGTCATCGCGGCCAGGACATTTTCCACGTTGTGTATGCCGGGCAGGGGAATCTCGTCGCGCTTCATGACGCCGACGGCTTCGTCCATGTCGGGCATGTTCAGGTAGAGGTATTCGTCGCTCAGCCAGGCACCGGCTTCCACCTCGTGCCGCGTGGAAAAAGTACGCACTTTGGCGCGGCTGCGAGGTCCGAAGGAGAGGCACAGGCCATCATCCCCGTTCAGGACCAGGAAGTCGTAGTCCTTCTGGTTCGCTGTGATCCAGCGTTTGGCCTCGACATAATTATCCATTGTTACGTATCGATCCAGGTGGTCGGGAGTGATGTTCGTCACGCAGGCAACCTTGGGGCTGAAGTACTCGATGGTCTCCAGCTGGTAGCTGCTGACTTCGCAGACCACCAGGGCTTTCGGCGCGCGCAGGATCGGGTCGCTAACCACATCCGACAAAGGCCGGCCCACGTTTCCCGCTATGGGTGCGGCGATTCCGGCGGTAAGCAGAATGTGCGAGACCAGGTGGGTCACGGTGGTTTTGCCGTTGGTGCCCGTAATGCCGATGAGGGGAACGGGACAGGCATGATAGCCGATTTCGATTTCGGAACGCACGACACATCCACGCTCCACCGCCGTCGCCACCAGGTCGTGGTTGGTCGGGATACCGGGGCTCAGGACCATTACATCCCACATGGAAGGGATCGATTCTCCATGGCCGTCGTCGAGCGTGAAATAGGGGAAGGCCTCGTAGTCCAGTTCGGTAAGCAGGGGCACACCGATCTTGACCAGTTCATCGCGACGCGATTCGAGCATTTCGGGCGGCGCTTCGTCGTAAACAGCAACGGTCTTACCCATGGAACGCAAGAGTCTGGCCGCCGCCATGCCGCTCAGGGCCGCGCCAAAGACGATGAAATTGTCGTTGTCCAGTATTTCGCAGCTGTTGTTCATAAGCTTACCTCAATTTCAGCGTGCTCAGTCCTGCCAACGCCAGAAGAATGGATATGATCAGAAAGCGGGCGATGATTTTCGACTCATCGATACCCGCCTTGACAAAATGATTGTGCAGGGGCGACATGAGCAAAACCCGTTTGCCGCGCAACTTGTAACTGCCCACTTGCAGCACGACCGAAAGCGCTTCCACCACGAAAATGCCGCCGATCAGCACCAGGATTATTTCGTGCTTCGCCAGAACGGCCACCGTTCCGATGAGCGCCCCGATGGAAAGCGAGCCCGTGTCGCCCATGAAGACTTCGGCCGGGTGCGCGTTGAACCAGAGGAATCCCATAGACGCCCCGAGCAATGCCCCCAGAATCACGCTTAATTCTCCGGCCTGGGGCACGTGGGGGATCAGCAGATACTTGGCGAAAAATATATGGCTGGCCAGATAGGTAATGAGCAGATAGGGGAGCGTAACCGTTATGGTCGTACCGATAGCCAGGCCGTCCAGGCCGTCGGTCAGGTTGGCGGCGTTGGAAGTCGCCGTGATCACGAATGCCACCCAGAGAATAAAAAAGACGCCCAGGCTCGGATAAATGGATTTGAAAAAGGGAATGACCAAATGCTGATCCCCTCTTGTCGGCATCTCTACATCTTTGACTGTTTCCGTCAGGACGTAATAGGTGGAGTGCGAATCGGAGAAGTAGAGAAAGGCTCCCAGGCCGATGCCTACCAGCAGTTGCACGGCCAGTTTGGTCTTGGCGGAAACGCCCTTGTGATTTTTGCGCGCGACCTTCTGGTAGTCATCCCAAAAGCCCAGCAGGCTCGTAACCAAAAGCACCAGCGTCGCCGCCCAGAGATAGGAGTTTTTCAGGTCGCCGAAGAGCAGTACCGATATCAGAATCGATGCCACGATTAAGACGCCGCCCATCGTCGGGGTTCCGGCCTTGTGCTGGTGGATATTGAATTGCTTGGTCTCTTCCGTCTTGAACTGGCGCACCTGCTGGCCCAGTTTGAATTGCCGAAGCATGCGAATAACCATCGGACCGAGAACCATGCTCGCGATAAAGGCAAAGATCAGGGCACATGCCGCGCGAAAGGTGATCGCGCCAAAGGCTTGGGGCGTGGCATCGCTCTTGTCCTGGAAAAAAAGTTCTATAAGCGCGTAAAACATGATTATGCTTTCTCTCGGTTTTTGCGTTGGTCCAGATTGCCCTGGACCATCATGACAATGTTTTCAAGGCGGCAGCCGCGCGAGCCCTTGAAGAAGATCAGGTCTCCCGCTTCGATATGATTCAGCAAGGCGTCGGCCAGGGCTTCGTGGTTGTGGTGATGGCGCACGACCATGTCGCCTTCTTTTTTGAGCACGTCGAAGAGGGCTGCCATTTCTTCGCCATAGAGGCTGACCGTCTGCGGCTGGATTTTTTCGATGGAGGCTTTCAATCCGGCGTGGGCTTTTTTCGATGTGGGCCCCAGTTCCAGCATTTCGCCCAGCACCAGGTGAATCTGTCCGACATTGCCCTTCCAGTCTTCCAGCGATTCGATCCCCGAACGCATGGAGTCGGGATTGGCGTTGTAGCAATCGACGATGAGGCAGCTGTCGCCTGCCGCGCGCACTTCCGAGCGCATGGGGGAGGGGCGTAGTTTTGCCAGGGCCTCCGTCGCGGTGGCTGCATCGATCCCCATCAGGTGGACGGCTGCGGCTGCGGCCAGGGCGTTGCGCACATTATGGCGTCCGAACATGGGAAGCCGTGCTTTATGTTTCTCGCCCTGAAAATCAATCTCGAATTGATAACCCCATTCCTGTCGCGCTTCGCTGTCGTGAAAGGCCTGGATGTTGATGGCCCGATAGTCCGCCGGATTATCGAGCGCAAAGGTCTTGCGGTTTTCGGGAGCTGTCTTGGCCTTGTCCCTCATGATCGTGCAAGTGTGCTCGCTGTCGGCATCGTAGAGGACGCGGGCGGATTCGCTCAGGTTTTCCACGGCCTCCGCCTTGGCGGCAAGCAGGCCGTCCAGCGAATCGAACATGCCGATGTGCGCCGTGCCCACGTTCAGAAAGACAAGCAATTCGGGATCGGCAATCCGTGCAAGTCGCGCCAGCTCGCCGGGGACGTTCATGCCCATCTCGAGCACGGCGTATTGGTGGTTTGCGTTGAGGCGGAAAATGTTTTTCGGTACGCCCACCAGATTGTTATAGTTGGCCTCTGTCGCCAGCACCGCATCTTCACCCGCGGCATCGCGCAGGATGGCGGCCAGCATATCCTTGACCGTGGTCTTGCCGGAGCTGCCGACGATGCCGATGCGTCTGGCTGAAAAACGGTCGCGATAAAAGGCCGCCAGCTCGCCCCATGCGCGGAGCGTGTCCTTCACGATGACGGATGTCACATTTTCCGGGGCTTTGCCGGGGGTATCGACAATCAGAATCGACGCGCCTGCTTCGACCGCGCGGTCGAGGTAATCGTGTCCGTCAAAATTTTCTCCGCGCAAAGCCAGAAAGGCGTCACCCGGGTTCAGGGCACGCGTATCCGTTGAGATAGCCGATGCCCTGGCATTCTCGTCGCCGCGGATTTCCCCGGCACAGGCTTCCGCGATTTGTGCGGCAGTCCAATTCATGGTTTACTCGGTTTCGCCTCCATAAATCTCATGGCAAATTTTCAGAAGTTCTTCACGATCGTCAAAGTGGCGGCGTTCCTTGCCGACGATCTGGTAATCTTCGTGTCCCTTTCCGGCCACCATGACGGTATCGCCGGGCTTTGCCATTTCCACAGCCTTGCGCATCGCTGCTTCGCGGTCAAGACAGATAGTATAATGCTCTTTGTCCGTCTCCTCTCGGATGCCCGCCTCCATTTGCGACGCGATGATTTCGGGATCTTCGTCGCGGGGGTTATCGTTAGTGATGATGGAATAATCGGCAAGTCGTCCCAGGGCCGCGCCCATGATCGGACGCTTGGCCGCATCGCGATTTCCGCCGCAACCCAGCACGCATATCAAGCGTCCCGCCGTAATCTGTCGCGCGCTCAGCAGCAGGCGTTCCACGGCATCTGGCGTGTGGGCGTAATCCACATAAACCCCGAAGGGCTGTCCGCCATGTACCGCTTCGAATCGTCCCGGCGCGCCGATGGATTCGCGCAGGCCTTGGACGATCTGATCCGGTTTCATTCCCAGCGCGAAACCGATGCTGCATGCCGCCAGAAGATTCGATGCGTTAAAGGCTCCGCGAAGCGGTGATTCGAGAAGGTGCGATTCCTCCTCCTTTTCGCCCGCGAAGCAGACTTCCATGCGGATGCCCTCGGCGCTCATCTCCAGCGATTCAGCGCGGATGGTGGCGGCGCTTCCGGGGTGAATCGAGTAGCTGAGTTTGTCGGCAGTGCATTCGGAAAAAAAGCGCGCCGCCGTCGTGTCGTCCAGGTTAAAGACTGACCAGTCCGGCGCGAGCCGGGTGAAGAGCAACTGCTTGGCGGCGGCATATTCTCTCATCGTTTCGTGATAATCCAGATGGTCCTGCGTCAGGTTGGTCATGAGTCCGACATTGATGCGGATGGCATCGAGACGTCCCTGGACCAGCGCATGGCTGCTGGCCTCCATGGCAAAGGCGTTAGCACCCTGTGCGCGGAATTCCGCCATCAGCCGCGCCAGGTGGAGCGCCCCCGGCGTGGTTGTCGGGGCCAGTTCGCGGTGTTTATCAAAGCGATACTCCACCGTCGTAAAAATAGCAGGGCGATGTCCCGCCTGTTTCATCAGGGCTTCGGTCAGGAATACGGTTGTTGTCTTGCCGTTGGTTCCTGTGACGGCCACGAGGGGAATTCCGCGCGATGGGTTTCCCCACCAGGCATGGGCCAGACGGGGCAGGGCCTTGCGCGTGTTGGAAAGGATGATGGATTTTTCCGCCGGAATTTGCGCAAGCTCGCGTTCGCAGATGATAGCGGCGGCGCCTTTATCGAGGGCTTTTGCGATGTAATCATGCCCATCGACTGCCTCCCCGGAAACCGCGATAAAGACGCCGCCTTCCATTACCTGGCGCGAGTCGTCGGTGAAGCCCTGAATGGGCCAAGTGGCCTTGCCCGCATCGGGGATATCAAGACCGGCGGCGACAAAAAGATCGCCAAGCGTTGACGGATGCTGGATTTTGTAAGGCAGATCGTAAGATGGCATTATTGTGTTATCCTGTCAAAAATAACGAGGCCCCGTTCGGCTCCGTTCATGGGATGATGCGGCAGGGGCTGCTGACGAACGGCGACACCGCTGCCGATCATTTTCGCGTCTATTTGCATGGTATTGAGTTTCTCCGCGACTTCACGGATAGTCATGCCGTGCAGGTCGGGCATTATTTTTTCGCCGGGCAAGGCCTCGGGCAGGGCCGGTTTTGCCACGTCTTCTTCCGCGACAAGCACTTCAGCCGCAGGCGCCGGAATTTCCGGGGGGGCTTCATGTTCACGCGGTTCCGTTTCGGGAATTCCCAAGACGCGCACCACATGCTGGGCCACGCGTCCACATATCGGCGCGGCGGAGGCGCTGGCCCATTTTACCTTGGGCTCATCCACCCAGGTGTATATGACGACCCGCGGATTCTGCACCGGAACCACAGCCAGAAAGGAGGCATAATATCCCGGCTTTTCCGGGTCGTCCACGGATCCGTGGTGCTTGCGGGTGGTGCCCGTTTTGCCGCCGATGCGGTAGCCCGGAACGCGAGCGGCTTCGCCGGTGCCGTGTTCGGAATGGACAACTTCTTCCAGCATGTTGAGCACGATGCGCGAGGTTTGCGGCGAACATACCCTTCCGATGATTTCCGGCTGCGCCCGATGAATGATTTCGTTGGCAGGGGAGCGGATTTCATTCAGCAGGCGCGGCTTTACATAGATGCCGTCATTGGCGATGGCGGCCATGGCCGCGGCCACCTGGAGCGGCGTCACGATGATTTCGTAACCGATGGAAACGGATATCTGGGACTGGATGCTCCATTTGTGCGCCGGATGCATGATGCCCGCGCCTTCGCCGGGAATCTCGATGCCTGTCTTGCGTCCGAAGCCGAACCTGTAAAGCCGGGCGTAAAAATCCTCGCGCTTCATGCGCAGACCGAGTTTGGTAAAAGCCACGTTGCTTGATTCGGCAAAGGCTTGGTGTACGGGAACCACCTCCGATCGGTGGGTGTCCTTGATTGTACGAATCGCGCGCCCGCGACTGTTGCGGAAATAATAGATCCCGTTTTCACAATCGATTTCTTCATAGGGCGATACCAGGTTCTGCTCGATGAGCGAGGCCAGCGTAAAGGTCTTCATGACCGATCCCGGCGGAATGGCGTGCAGCAGGCAGCGGTCCGTGCGGTTTTCGCGCGGATAAAGGCCCGGATTCGCCGGATCGAAAGTCGGCTCCGAAGCCATCGCCAGAACCGCGCCCGTGCCCACTTCCATGACGATGCAGACGCCCGCGCGGGCCTCAGTTTCCCGAACCTGTTCGCGCAGGGCCTGTTCGGTGTATTCCTGAATGGCGTCGTCGATAGTGAGGTACACGTTATTGCCCGATGCCTTGCGCCAGGCTTCTTCGGCCAGGGGAGTCAGGGTCAGGCCGCCTACGGTGGTCTCGACTTTTTCCTTGCCATATTGTCCGGCAATCTCGTCATCAAAGGCCCGTTCCGCCCCGGCCACACCGATATTGTCCCCATAATCGTCGGGCTTGGTAAAGCCGACCAGGTGCGCCGCCAGGGTTCCCTGCGGATAGATGCGATTGCCTTCCTTAAAGGTGTATATGGCGTTCGACGGCAGGCCGAGCTCTTCACGGATGCTGTTGAGTTTATTCACCACTTCCTCCGGAATGCGGCGCTTGAGCACGACATCGGACTTGCGTTGCACCTTGGATAGCGCTTTTTCATAGGGAATATCCAGCAGTTTGGAAAGGCGCAGGGCCAGGCCCTTTTGCAAGATTTCGTCGGAAGGGATGTGATAGGGCGCGAGGTATGCCGTCTGGGGAAAAGAACTCGTTGCCAGCGGCGTTCCCCGGGAAGTATAGATCGAACCCCGCATGGGTGTGATTTTTTCGGTGCGCGTATGGTGACGTTGGGCGCGCTCGACATAGTAATCATGCTTGTAATATTGGAGATAGATAAGTTTGCCCACGATGGCGCTGAAGACGAGGGTCACGCCAAAGGCGGCAATCATGATCCGATGCAGAAAACGACGTTTCTCCACGGATTCCGAGTTGGTGAGAGGATTGACCGGTGACGACATGGCTCATACTCCACGGGACAGAGCGGGATTCTTTTGCTTTTTGCACATTAGATAACGGGAACGGGAACATATTTTGGCCAGGCCGGCGATCAAACTTTCAGCCAGGGGGCAGCCTGAGAAAGTTTTCAGCCATTAATCTGCGGGTTGGTCTGCGAGAATTGTCGCTTCAGATTGTCAGGGGTACAGGCAACTGGAACGGGTCAACTGGAGAACACGGAGGAACACGGGAGCGAACGCGTCAGTACGCGTCGTGAATGAACGGGAAACAACAGGAACCGGAAAGGGAGTGGTCGCGGGAACGGGAATAGAGCAATAGGAACAGGAGCAAGTAAGGAGCGTGGAAATAAACGCCGACCTGACCAAAACCCGGGAGCCACCTTCAGCAAGGGGCTCCGTAACTCGTCATGTAAAAGAACCGTGGGGTCATATCCCCGGACGGCACGTGGCCGTCCTTATCGTTAGCCCTTGCCGATTCGGCGGCAAAGGGCGTTCATGTGCAAATCTATTCTTCCAGATCATCCAGGGCCATCGATACGCTCGAAAAGGACAGCACCTTGTCGCCCAGTTCGGCAATCAGGCTTGCCCGTTGCGGGGCTTCGGTCTGGGGATTGCGCAGTTCGGCGATAAGAGCGTAGGCATTGCTCCATCGCGCGAGGGCATCTCCGGAGATCATGGCGCGGCGGCTCTGTTCGGGCAGGCATTCCTGCAGGCCCAGTTCCGTGGCCGCCAGTTCCTTGATCGCGTCGTAGCATTTCAGCTGCTCCAACTCCGAAACCAGAATCTTTTGTCTGTTCTGGAGTTTTTCGCGCGTTTGCTGCAACTTGTGGGTTTCAATTTGCATGTCGCGCGTCAAAAAGCGCAGATACACCTGGCCCAGTCCCATCAGGCTTAAAAGCAGCAAGAGACTGACCAGCGCCATAAAACGACGCGGCCGAATCAGGGCGATGCTCGGGGAAAAAGAAATGCAGTTTGTCAGTTTCGCCACCATGATCAGTTCTCCTTTGCTGCCGGGTTTTTCTTCTTTTCAACGCCCCGAAGTTTGGCGCTGCGTGATCGGGGATTCTTCTCAACTTCTTCTTCTGTCGGCCCGATGGGCTTGCGGGTCAGGTCGATGAATTGTGCCGCTTCCTTCACCCGACCCCAGGGATCCGTCTCGTCAATTACATCCCGGCAGATCCCCCGGAAAAATCTTTTTACCGTCCGGTCCTCGTGGCTTTGGAAGGTGATGACGGCCAGCCTTCCGCCGGGCTTCAAAATTTCCGTCGCCCCTTCGAGGCCTTTTCGCAGCGATTCATCCTCCTGATTCACCTCCACCCGTAAAGCCATGAAAACGCGGGACGCCACGTGAATCTTGGGTGGCCAGGCCTTCCGCGGAACGGCGGCGGCCACGGCTTCGGCCAGCTCGGCGGTTCGGGTGAAAGGCTTGCTTTCGCGGCGTTTGACGATTTCGCGGGCAATCTTTTTTGCCCAGCGTTCATCGCCTTTTTCCTTGAACAAGCGCGCCAGATCTTCGACTTCCCAGTCGTTCACAATATCCGCCGCCGAAACCGGACCTGTCTCGCGATCGTATCGCATATCGAGCGGTCCATCGGCCTGGCAGGAAAATCCGCGCTCGGGATTGTCGAAATGCAGAGAAGAGGCTCCCAGGTCCATCAGGATTCGATCCGCGCCTTCTAAATCCAGGTCGCCCATTAACCCGGTTAGATCAGCATGATTCGCGTGAACGAGTCGAAAAGAACTGGAGGAGATTCCACTGGAGAGAAGTCGATTGCGGGCCAACGATAACATGGCGCTGTCCAAATCCAGACCTACCAGGAAACCTCTTTCTCCGCTCGCGGCAAACAAGGCCAGACTATGTCCCCCTGTCCCCAGATTACAGTCGATGATTGTATCCGATGGACAAGGCTGTAAGAGTTCGCATACCTCCCGGACCAATACGGGTTCGTGAAATTGCTCTGTCACTTTTCCCGTCCGATCCCTTTCATTAATCAGAATGAGTGCTTCAGTCTTCCTTCAACTTGTCATAAAGTCCTTCGCGATTCGGAATAATCTCTTCTTCCTCTTCCATATATTCCTGCTTGTCCCAAATCTCGAAGGAACTGAAATTACCGTTGCAGATTACTTCTTTGGATATTCCCACCGTCTCGCGCAAATTCTGGGGAATGCGGATGCGACCGCTGCCGTCCATTTTTTCCTGGCTGGCGTAAGTGGTGCGCAATTTTTTCAGACGCCGAACGGATTTGCTGAGATCGTTCATCTGGAGCAGCTTGGCCACGCTGTCTTCGTAAACCGACAGGGGCTCCACCATCAAACAATTATCCAGGCCCAGGCTAATTACCACTTGCATATCGTCGTCGGAGTATTTACCCTGTAAAACGGATTTGAATTTCGACGGAATCGAAAGGCGACCCTTGTCGTCGATCTTGAGTTCGTGCTGTCCGATAAAACCCAGCATGGCCGTCATGAATTCGATCCCGTAAAAAGAGTGGTGCTAAACGTGGACTCGCGAATCTCGGGGAGTGGGCCGTTCTCCCACTTTGTTCCCCTGCTTGCCACTTTATCCCACACCTTATCGGCACGATGCAAGGTTTTTCTTGCATTTATAGTGTATTTTTATGTATTTCTTTGGTTGGTACTATATGTAGTGGCAGTGTGCGGTGAATCTTGCCATATCTTGTGTCTCTTGTTGTGGGGCAAAGTGGCGGTCACTCTGGTTCCGGCCTTTTTTTTGAGCAACGGTCGCTAAAAAATATAAAGAAATGCAAGAAATCAAAAGAAAAATCAGGGGCGTTTTCCGAGACGGGATTTGATAAAGCCTTCCAAAGACTCCATCAGTTGTTCCCCGGAGAGATTTTTTTCGGCGCATGATCGCGCGTTTTTCCCCATTCTGTCCCACTGGTCCTGTTCATCCAGAAACTCCAGGATAGTTCGGGCATAGGCATCGGCCTTTGGTTCCGCAGCGAAGCCGATGCGGTCTTCTTCATCATTATTATCAAAAAAGGCCGCCGTGTCGCCCACGTGCGTGCTGATGATCGGCCGCCCCGAGGCCAGATAGTCGCCGAATTTGTGGGGCCAGCGGAAGTGATTGTGGGGATGGTCGGACATGGGCAGGAGGTTGGCGTCTCCCGCGCCCAGGAGTCGGGCGATTTTGTCCAGCGGCATGCGGTCGAAGTAATGGATGCGGGCTTCCAGTTTTTCGCGATCAGGCCGATTTATTTCGAATCGGGGACACCGCGCCAGCAGGCGAACGTCGGGATGCTGCTCCAGCACTTTTGCAAAGGCATCGAGTAGCAGTTTTTCATCGGGATTGTAGTTTGCGATATAGACGAAGTAGATTCCATCGGCTTTCAGTCCGAATTCCTTCCGGCATTCTGTCTTGTTGAAGGGCCGAAAGGTTTCCAGATTTGCCCACGAGGGCAGCCGCATGATCTTTTCGGGTGCGACGCCCCATTCGATGGCCTGCTTTTCCAGGGCGCTGGAAATAACGGTGATGCCGCGGCTCCATTTCAGAATACGCCTTTCCAGGCGCGCCTCGACGGCCTCGGCCTTGCGCGTGAGCCAGGGACGAAATCCCCTGGCCCCATGACGCTGCCGGTCCGCCTCACGCATGGTAAATATGCCGCCCTGATAAAGATCGCACCAATCGACAAAGACCGGCTTGCGGCGCAAGAGCGACATGATCCGCGCCGGCAGATACACATTCGGCGGATGGGCAAAGGCATAGACCACGTCGCACTTTTCCACCAAGGCCCGAAATCCCCGCCAGCCAATATCGATCGGATTCCAGCCGTCATCAGGATGAAGCCAGGGATTCCAGCTCGGCCCCTCACGCAGTTCCACCCCTTCCCACATATCCCGCGTAGGCCGATACCAGTGCTTTTGCGAAACCGTATAAAGCACACAATCATGCCCCCGCCGCGCCATCAAGCGCGCCGCGTCACAAACCCGAAACCAGGTGCCCTGCTCGCGAAGATTGTGGTTGAGAAAAAGGATGCGCATAATGCCTTCTCTTAAAATGTAATCACGCCATATCGAAAAGCCCCGACAATACGTCCCCAGGTCCATGCCAGGTTGGTGCAGATATCATAGAGTGGCATAAGCCGCTCCCATGGATTTGGGGGGCTACAGAGATATACGGGGGCAACAGCACAAGCCTTAAGCAGGCGTATATGGTGTCCCCAGGCGATCCATGTTTTTCTGCCTGTCTTTTTTTGATGCTTCGCAAATAGATGCGAAGTGGCTTTTCCATATTGAAAAATCTGCCTGAAATATTGGGGTCTTTGGGAACGATGATAATGCCGGACCCGGGCCTGTTCGGCGTAGGCCAGTTTTCCACCCGTTTCCTGCAAGCGCCAGCAGAGGTCGGCATCTTCGCCCACAAGAAAGTTCTCATCAAAGCCACCGACCGCCATAAGCGCTTTCTTTCGAAAGGCCGCGTTTGCTGTGGCGACAAAAGGAAGCATGAAAGTTCCCTTTTCTGCCAGATGTTTTTCCTGGTCCAGCATACGAGTCAATTGCGCGTGTAATTCCGGGCCCGATTCAATTCGGGCTGGTTCAATTTTCCCGCCGATTGCCCATATCGCCGGATCCTCGAATCCGGCAACTAATTCTTTCAGCCACTGGGGATCGGCGATAGCATCACTGTCCAGAAAAGCAACGATTTCTCCCGATGCCTTTTGGATTCCCGAATTACGCGCGGCGGATGGTCCCCTCTTTTCGCAACGGAGCGGCTCCATTCCATATTGTCGAATTATATTGATGGTATTATCGGTGGACATATTATCCACGATGACGCGTTCCATTTTTCCCGTCGGATATTCCTGCGCCAAAAGAGATTCCAGGCACGCACGGATATGGGTTTCCGCGTTGTAAGCCGGAACTACGATACTGACGAAAGGAAGTTTATTGGAAGCCCCATCCAATACCATGATTATCCGATCACATTTTTTATTTATGCTTCGTCGAGGAATCCCAGGTGTAATAATCCATCTTCGCCCGTGGCTTCAGTTCTTCCAAAACCGTCAGGCCGAAGGCCGATGCCAGGACCAGCGGGCGCAAGGCAATTTGCCAGAAGAAGCGGGACCACTTTTTCCGCATGATCCCAAAGGTACCATCACTGGAATACCATATTATCGCCGGCAAAAGAAACTCCCAGAGCATGCAGTTGGTCTGGTCTTCCCTTACGATGGCTTCATAATTTGCCAAAACCCAACGGGAGAGTTTCATCCGGTTTCGCCAGTTTTTTGTGGGCCTCCGAATAATCGGCTCCGCATCAAAATGCAAAGTGTCCATGCATTCCTCGGGAGTAAATATATCGACCTGGTAATCGGGAAAAATCCGGCAGCACTCGTGGTATCGATCCAGCATATCCGCTTCCGCAGAATAGGTCCAAAAGAGCAGGCGTTTTTTTCGGCCAGGCAATTGCTCCTGCAAATGTTGAACATCCCGACTGACCTCTTTGGCAAGGGTGTCAAGCCCAAAACTTCGATTGCTTTTTCCGCGTCGGGACCGGAAAAAATCCCAGGCGGCGAGTTCCTGGGACCTGGCGCGATTGATCCGGCCCAAAAGTCGCTGCTGCAAAGCGTCCTGCACAATGAAGCGGAATACCCTCAGGAAGAAAAAAGGCCGAATGCGTCGCGGACAAAACTGGTGCATAAAAAAAAGCGCATTGCGGAGACAAAGATGATCCTGGCCCGGCTTGTTCTTCAGGCGACGCTCATGGAACGAATCATGCTCGATAACAGAATCGCGGGTTGCTTTCACCTTCCAGCCCGCACGTCGAAAACGGATGCCCCATTCAATATCATCAAAGAAAACAAAATAGCCTGAATCCCATATACCCACTTCCTCCACGGCTTTCACCCGAACCATCATGCTGCACGCCGCCACATAATCCACATCATATACTTTCTGGCGGTCTTGCGCGTTTTCCCAATCGGCTCCCATTTTCCGAAGAAAACAACGGGGCCACTCCACACGTGCGCCGATTTCCTGGGTCAATTCAGGATGACCCAGGACCACGATCCGTCCGCCTACCATGCCGATTTTCCGGTCCGATTCAGCCAGGTCGAGCATCGCCTTGAGTGCTCCATCATGCACCACGACGTCATTATCCAGCAGCCAGAAATAATCATAGCCGCCATGCTCCAAGCCCCAACGCAGGCCTGTATTGAAGCCGCCGCTGCCGCCAAGGTTTTCTTCGTTGAAGACCAGGTGGAGGTGCGAATAATCTCTCTCCAGCATTTCCCGGGAACCATCGGTTGAGGCATTATCCACCACCACGATTTCGTCGGGAGGACGATCAAGATTCTGCAGTTGGCCGAGAAGACTTTCTACAAATTCTTTCTTGTTCCAGTTTACGACAATAGCCAGAACTCGTGGTGCTTTGTCAGAATTATTACTCATGATTGCTCCAACTACGCTTCCCATTTTTCTTGTACGACCGCCATCATTGCTTTTACGGTCTCATCCCAACTGCGTGCGGCGCTTTGCGAACGCAGGCGATCATACCAATTATTGATATCGCAGGAAAGAGCCGCCTCCGCTTTTTCAACAAAACTCTGCCGGTCTTCGGCAATAAAAACCATCTCGCCATAATCCCTTATTACATCGGGTACCGAAGTGGATACAACCGGTTTGTTGCCCGCCAGATATTCGGGGGTCTTGGTGGGGCTGATGTGCGCATTCAGTTCGGATTTGACAAAGGGCATGATACAGGCATCAAAGCCCTTCAGGTAGCCCGGCAATCGGGCATAGGGCTTTGCACCCAAATAGTAAAAATTCGGCGCGTCAATGGGGCACTCATTCAGCCCTACCAGCGGCCCGATCAAGATGATCGACCAGTCTGGGCGCTTCTCACAGATATATTGCAACAATTCAAAATCAATGCGCTCATCCACCGCGCCGAAATAGCCCAGGCGTTTCCCACTGATTTTCCCAAGATCCTCGGGAATCTCCAGGGAATCGCTCATGGCTCGGGAAAAGTGCTCGAATTCAACGCCACTCGGAAAGCACCGTGCGTCAGGGCGCAGTTTTTCTTTCGCTTCCTGCAGGCTGCGTCCGCCCGTAAAGACGACATCAGCCTTTTCCAGCAATCGCGCCTCACCGACCGCGGCTCTTTCGTTGGCCCTCCTGAAGCCGGCAAAATGATCCATGCAATCATAAACCACCAGCGCTCCCGCGAAAGCATCGAGATAATCAACGTAGTTGGGGTGATAAATCCACAAGATCGGTGTTGTGCCACTCCATGCATGGTGCTGCTTTTGCAGCCAGGCCACATTGCGCCTTTCGGCAAGCCGACGCAGGGAGGAGAAATATTTTTCTCCGGGAAAATTTGGTATATTACGATAGATCAGCCGGTCGATACTTCCCGTGATTTTATCACTCCGGCCCTGCATCATGCTCTTTATAAAGGATCGGAAGCGTATCCTACCCGCAAATGCCACGCGATGCTTGCGCCCCAGGCGACTCATGATTTGCTGGGGACGTTGAAAGAGTGTTTGCTCCCATTGCAGGTGACATGGACAAAGGATATCGGGGCGGTTGAGAAGCCTGGTTGCATTGGCGTCATACATCGATATGGTATCCTTGTCAGCGGCTTCAGCGCTTCGGACCAACCAGATAAAGCCGCGTTTCAAAGCGCTGCGGTTGATAGCGGAAAAACCAGGCCATGGGATTTTGATGAGTGCCGGGTTCCTGCATGATGTCCGGCAGCAGGGGCACGAGGGTCGCACGGAAAACGGCATCGGGCAGGGGCCTGAGCGAATAGCGCGATGCCAGTAATTGCTCGACAAAATTCAGGTTCTCAAAACCTCCATAAGCGCTGTGCAGGGCCAGGATCGATCCCGTCGGCATGGCAGGCACCCGCATTTCGTCCAGCTGCCCCGAGTTCCAGATTTCCATCAATTGATCCCGCGATACCATCACTGTCGGGCGCAATGCCGGACCGGATGCTTCCGGCAGTTGGCCGCTCTTCCAGAGGGCCAGAATCTGTGGCGTGGTCAATGTGACAGGCGCGCGCATTTGCAGGCGTTCCTGTTGATCCCGACGCAATCGCAGGTTCAGGCTTGCGTCCATTTGGAGCAGCTGCATCGGCGCAATGGTGGCCAGTTTATTTTGCAGGCCGGTCAGCGCCGCGATGTCGGGAATGCTTTCCGCCTCGCGGTCGGATGCAAAGGACAATTTCACCGCGCTGATGTCGGCGTTATAGGTTTCGTTGGTAAAGACGCGGCCATCTTCAGGAAAGTCTTTGATAAGCTGGATATAATATCCCGCGTTATAAATGTCGGCAAAGGCCCCGCGCTGCAGAAAGAAAGACGTGAGCATAAAGGCTGTCGAAAAAAGCAGCGTCAACGCGATCAATCCCCCCGCCAATGCCTGCAGGCGACGCTTTCTCGAAACTTCCCAAAGCCGCGCCATTCCCGCGCCACCGCAAATATAAATAAAAGGAATCAAGGGCAGGAGATAGCGCGTCTGGAACGACTGAAAAAGACTCTGCGCCACCAGGATGCAGATGCTTGCATAAAGAAAAAACCAGCGCAGTGGCACCGCTTTTGTTGCGTCATCCTGCTTCGGCCCTGTTGCCAGCCCCGTCGCGAAAAAACAGAATACGGGAATCGTAATGGCATAGGGAATGATATAGATAAACATCTCCAAGACGTTCCAGTAGTTCAGGAGCGTCTGCCAGGTTTCGCTGCCCGTTCGCGCGGCCACTTGTTCGCCATGGCGGAATCCGCCAATGAGCACCCAGGCCGGTATCGCTATCCAGAGCGCCTGTGCCGCCAGGGCCTTCCAGTCGCGACCCTTGACAAGCAACCAGACCGCCCCCAGGCCCAGCACGGGCGCAAGCATCAAGCCCTGGTAGCGCGTCAAGGCCGCCAGGACCGCCCACACTGTCGCCATGATGAGCCGCCTGCTTCTTTGGCCCGCATCGGCAGTGCATGTCATTTCCAGAATCGCCGCAACCGACATCATGAAGAAAAAAAGAAAAGGCATATCCGTCATCACCCGCACCGACCAGCGTAGCGCCATGGGCGAAACCGTATAAAGCGTCACTGCCCCCACGGCGGTACCCGGACCGCCCCAGCGCCGGGCGATGCGCCATATCGGGAAAACCACGCCTACCGCCGCCGCCCAGGAAATCAGCCGTCCCGCAAAAAGCGCGTCAATTCCCACAGCGCGCAAAAGCCAGGCCAGCGCCGTATATAAGGGTGGCCAAAAGGAATCGCGGCGCTCAAACTGTGTCAATTGCAGAATGCCGTCGGTATATTCGCCGCCGTTCTGGTTGATCAGCATCAGCCGGAAAATCGCGTTCACCGCGACAAAGATCAGGAGGATTCGGAACTCGAAACGACGGCGCGTCGAGTTGTCGGATAGATCGTCCATGTTTTCAGGCATCCCTTTTATGATTGCGCGCATCGCGCTTCAGACATGGCAATATAGACGATTCGCCGGCATAAGGCAATGAAATGATCTTGCATGGAATCGCGCCACAGGGTAGTCTCGTTTTTATCGGGACGGCGGCTGCATGTCGACTTGTCCCCTAAGATAGAAATCCCGGAAACGGCCGATGCGATGATCCAGAATCAATTTCTCTCGTCCAAAGTCACTCGCATTTTTGCGGGCATCGTTTGCCTGCTTGCGCTCCTCTTTGCCGGTGCATGCGGCAGCCAGAAGGACAGCCGCGAGCCTCAATGGGTTCCCGCGCCGATGGCAGCCGACGACAAACCCCTGCCTGCGTCGCGCGGCCAACTGGTCGATCGCGTCGTGGCCTGGGTGAATGACCGCCCCGTTACGCTATCGGAAACGGAAGAAGCCCTTTTTCATTATCAGAATCGTGGCAAGATGGAACCTGGCCCTGTCACCGAGGCCCGGCTCATGGAGGCCCTTCAAACTTATATCGACGACCTGCTCATCCTCAGCCGCACGGAAGAGGCCCGCGAGCAGATGCCTTCCGAGTTTATTGAGAATCGCATCCAGCAGGCCTTGCTGAATATGGAAGAAAACGAGGGCGGCGGGGAAAAGCTGGACCGCCTGCTGCAAAGCATGGGCAAGACCCGCGAAGACCTGCGTGATGAACTCCGCAAATGGCTGCGCCACGAATGGCTCGTCACCCAGGCCGTCAACAGCCAGGTTCATGTCTCCGACGCCGATGTGGAGGCCTTTATCGAGCAACGCAAAAAACAGGGCGAAGCCGTCGAACGCTATCATCTTTATCACGTCTTTTGTCCTTTATCGCCGAACATGCCCGACGCCGATGTGGCCGAGATCCACGCGGCCCTCGAAAAGATTTCAAAGGAGGCAAAGTCCGTCCGCGACTTCAAGGATCGCAGCGATGCCTTTGCCCGCAAGTATTCCAGGTTGGGCGCATTGTCCGGATTTCTCGACAACATCGAAGCTTCGGAACTCCAGGCTGAACTGGTCGAGTCTTTGCGGAAAATGCAGGTCGGGGAAACCAGTCCACCCATTCGCAGTCCGCGGGGCCTGCATGTTCTTTACCTCTATCGCAAAACAGATCCCCGTGAAATTCTCCACGCACAAAGATACCGCGAAGCGCGAGAATCCATGGCCCGATCCCTGCGCGAACAATCGACGATCCAAATCCTGAAACCCCTTATCGGAAGCGAACTATAGCCATCTCCCGCAGCTGCTCTTACAAGGAAATATCCTGACCATGACCGAACCCGTTCCCACTCACAGCGACTTCAACCAATGGGCCGTCATTCGGCCCGATGCGATCCGGCATAACCTGAAAATTCTGGCCGAACGTCTCCCCGCAAAAACCACCATGGCCGCCGTTATCAAGTCTGATGGCTATGGCCATGGCATGATCCGCACCGCCCGCGCCGCCGCCGATGCAGGCGTCCGGTTCCTGGCGGTGATCGAAGTATGGGAAGCCGAAAAATTGCGCAATAAGGGGTTTCAGCAGGACATCCTCATGATCGGCCCCACATTTCCGCAGCAGGCCGAAAGTGTGGTGGCTACGGGTTCTCATATCTTTGTCGGCAACCTGGAAGTAGCCCGCGCGCTCGATGCCGCCGCAAAAAAGCAGGGAACCACCGCCAAAGTCCATCTCAAGATCGATACCGGCATGGGACGTTTTGGCTTTCTCGACAAGGCCGAATCTTTCCACGCCATCCTCGATGTGCTGGGCAAGATGGAGCATATTGAAATTGTTGGCGCCGCCACCCACTTCAGCGAGGCCGACGAACCCGAATCTCCCTACACGGAAGAACAGTCCCGGCGCTTTCGTTTCTGCCTGCGCATGATCAAGGATCGCGGGTTTGATCTTCCCTGGATTCACGCGGCCAACAGCGGGGCGCTGGTGCATTTTCCCAATGCGGCTTTTTCGCTGGTGCGTGCCGGAATCGCCATGTATGGCGCCTGCCCGGGACCGCAGCCGAATCCGCGACTCAAACTGAAGCCCGCCATGAGCCTCATGGCCCGCCTCATCGACATTCGCGACGTTCCACCGGGAAGCCCCATCAGCTACGGCCGCACCTTCACCACCAGCCGTCCCACGCGTCTCGGCCTGCTTCCGATCGGATATGGGCACGGCTATCCCCGTCACGCTTCAGGCAAGGCTCGCGTTATCATAGGCGGAAAAAGCGCGCCTATCCTGGGACGCGTTACCATGAACCTCATCTGCATCGACCTGACCGATTGCCCCGAGTCCAAGGTCGGCGACGTGGCCCTGCTCTTCGGCGAAAACGGCAAGGACCGCCTGCCCGTGGAAGAGCTCGCCGAACAGGCCGAAACGATTTCCTACGAAATTCTTTGCAATGTAGGCAGGTCCATCCCCATTCTCGTGCAATAAATACTTTGCCGCCGCTCAAATCCATTTCCGTGAAATTGCCCTGATCCAATTTTATGAAATTCAGGACTTTCACGGATAGGCGCTTTGCGCTGCTTCTGTTATGCTCCTAGTTAAGTTAATGGCGAATACCGGAAAGGAGTTATAGATATGGCTACAGAACTGAAAGAAAAAAAATGTAAACCTTGCCGCGGAGATACTTCTCCCTTGCGGGGCGAGGATTTAGCGCAGTATCAGGAAAAAATCGACAATGAATGGGTCGCGGTAAACGGCCATCACCTGGTGCGGGAATTTGAATTTGATGATTACGATCAGACCATGAAGTTCGTCAATCAGGTGGCCGACCTGGCCAACCAGGAAGAACATCATCCCGACATGAAGGTGTCCTACGGAAAGGTCACCGTCGAAATCTTCACCCACAAGATCGACGGTCTTTCGGAAAACGATTTCATCCTGGCCGCGAAAATCGATGAACTTTAAAGGGGATTGCGTGAATACCGCGAAACTTATTCTCTCGTATAAATAGCTTTGGCAGGATTCTCGTCTGTGGTATTATTCTCAAAGAGTCTGTTAAAGTCTTTATTTGAATTTGTCTAATTAAATTTATGTTGCATAATATATCCAAGGAGGTATATAGCATGAGAATCTTAATGTCAGTATTGCTCGTCGCACTTATCTTAACCACTGCCGGATGCTGCCGCACCCAGCAGGGCGCCCTTATTGGCGGTGCTGCCGGCGCTGGAACCGGAGGGGGCTGGGCAGCCGCTTCGGGAAGCACTACGCTCACGGGACCCCAGGGAGCACTGGTCGGGGCTGCCGCGGGTGGTGTCGTGGGTGCATTGGTTGGCGATCAACTGGAGCACAAGAGCCGCAAGGATCTGGCGGCGGAAAACGAAAACCTGAAAATGCAAATCGAAGCCAAGAACGAGATGCTCGACAAAGCCAACCGCGAACGCGACGATCTCCGCGCTCAACTCGAGAAATACAAGAGCGGCAAAACCCGTTCGCTCGATAGCCCCGCGGAGGGGGTAAGCGTTGAGGATGGTCCCGATGGTATGGTCTATACCATTCTCGAGCGCATCCTATTCAATCCCGGTTCCGCCGAAATCACGGAACAGGGTCAGGAAACCCTCAAAAAGGTGGCCGAGGCAATCAAAAAAGACCATCCCAATAAATCTCTCAACATCGAGGGCCACACGGATAATGTTCCCATTACCTACTCGCCCTGGAAGAGCAACTGGGAACTGGGCAGCGCCCGCGCCATGGCGATTCTGCATTTTCTCGAAAGCAAGAAATACGTCAAGGGTGCGCAACTGTCCGCGACGACCTTTGGTCAGTTTCAGCCGCGTGAGCCAAACGACAGTCCCGAAAACCGCGCCTATAACCGGCGCGCCGCGATTGTCGTAAAGCCCCGATGACTTTGAGAAAATCGTGATTTTCAGGCCAGGCCCCTAAAACGGGTCTGGCTTGATTTTTATCTCGGAATATACCTGCTTCTTAAGATACTGGCCCTTCCGTGATTTTTGGGGAAAGTTTAATCGGATGGTCTGAATGCGATGCTATTCAAGATTTGCCTGAAAGTTTCAGGCGAAAAGCCCGGAGGGCTTGCCGAAAATAGCCGCGGGTTTTAACCCGTGGGATAGTTTGGTGGTTCAGTACCACCGGATTAAAATCCGGGGCTATTATTGGGCAACGCCTTCGGCGTTTATGCCGAAATTCCCAAAAAAACCAGGAAGGACCAAAATATTTTATGCGAAAATATCACCTTGTCCTGCTGACATCAGTCCTTCTCCTTTTCCTCAGCGCCTGCGCCACGCCGCCGCCCGTATCGCACGGCTATCTGCCCAACTATGATGTCCTCCAAAGCGACAGCGCCTACAGCCCCATCTACTATTACGACCCGCCCAACAGACAAAAGTTGGAAACGCACCTTGTCTATCTGCAAAAGATCAAGTGGCTTGCCGAAAGCGACATCTCCGAAACAAGCCGTGAAAATATTCAGCGCGTTTTCGATCTGCGGCTGAAGAAATGGATTTTCCAGGTTTTGCCCACCACAGTTATCCTGATCGAGGACGAGGCTGACATGGAACGATACGAAACGGAAGGGAACATGGGGATTTTCCGGATTGAACCGGCGATCACCGAAGTGCGTCCGGGAATTTCAATCCTGCGATACATCGTCGGCTTCGGTCTCGGCGATGCCGCCATGGTTGTCGAAGTCAAGGCCTACCACTCGAGCCTTGAGATGAACGACGTTTATCAGGCCTATGTCTATACCCATAGCCCCGGCAAGAGCTGGTTCGGACCCAATCCGCGCACTTTCTGGCTGCCCTATTGCCTGCGCTCGGCGGCCGATCTGTCCACCCGGGTCATCGCCGCCCACTTTGCCAACCGTATCGAAGCGCCTCAATCGGAATGGTGGACCTCGGTCGAATAATCGGCCCCCAACCCGGCCCCTCTCCCTTGACTTTGCCGTGTCGCCTTTGTAGTATTCGCTGTGCCTTACGGTTTATGCAAATCTACTGATTGAACCCGGGAGAATAAGATGGCCCGTCGATTTATCCTTTTCGCTATTACCGTTCTTTATCTTTTCGCGTGCATGATATCATCCTCTCCGGCCCAGGAAAGCCAAAGCGAAAATGTGAGCTATCGCATTTCTGTTTTTTATCGAAATCCCGACATTGATCGAGCGCGGGCACTACTCAAAGACGCCCTGGCCCAACCCCTGATCCAATCGCCCAGTCCCGAGAATTCTCATGCCTCGGACCTGGTCGCCTATTTCTTCGGCCAACTCGCCCGGAAGTATCCCGAACTGATTCCGGATATGCAGGAAACCTTTGCCGAAGCCGGTCACGCGGAACGTCTTTTCCTTTTGCGCGTGTTCTGGTTTTCCGGAAGTTCCGCGCCTGCCGGTTTTCTGACCATGGCCGCCGCGCAAGATAAATATTCCGAAGAAAGCGACGCCATCGAAAAAACGCTGGAGTCTTTCCCCGGCAATTTTCAGGCCCGAAATATTCCCATCCGTCAAGCAGGCGACCTCGATTTTCTGTGGATGGACTTTTTCGCAACAGGCGAAGGCGAACCTTTGCGCCGCGTTATCGGAGTGCTCGATCGCAAAGACCTGAGCCGCGAAAAACTCAATGCCTGGCTCGAGAACCAGGCCGGGCCGGAACCGGAATGGATTCGCCTGATTCCCGAACTCGGCATTGATTGGGAAGATAATACCATCCGCGCCCGGCAGGACCTGGACCTTTTTCTGGTGCAGGCAATCGAGGGCTCCGTCGAGCAGCCGCGCGCGGCGGAATCCTTGATCGAAGCCCTGGAACTTGACGAAGAAGCCATGACTCATATCACGCTGAAAGGCCAGGCCGAATGGTCGCTTGCGGCAAATGGCGTGAATCATGACAAGGTGCTGGAAGAACTGTACAGCGTTCCAAAAGCCGCCGACAATTCCTACGCCATCGCTCTTTACAAAATCATCGCCGAGGTGGAGGAAGATCGCGGCAATTTCGCAAAGGCCATCGATGCCCTGGATCAATGGAAGGCCCTGGAACCGCAACGCCACCAGATTGATCTCAAGATTGTCTGGCTGCAAATGGAACGCGGTGAATACAAGGAGGCCAGGAAGCGCCTGGAAAACGTGGAGGCGCATTATCCCGATACCGCCACCGAATACAAACGCCGCATTGCCCTGGAGCAGGCGCTGCGTCTGGATCTGGAAAAATGTGAGGCCGTAAAAAAAACCGGCAAGTCCCGCGAACTGGCGATGCGAGCCTCCCGAAAAGCCGGAAGCGCGGAAGCCTATGCCTCCCTCCTGAGAATCCGCACCATCGAAAAGGGCCAGCCCGTCGAGGGCGCTACTA
Organism: uncultured Candidatus Sumerlaeota bacterium; assembly: GCA_964462565.1. GTDB lineage: Bacteria > Sumerlaeota > Sumerlaeia > UBA8349 > UBA8349 > CAYWYC01. Next base: position 29,582 of record CAYWYC010000019.1, read on the forward strand.
TCCGCTGGCAATTCTTATATGTGTCTCCCGATCGATACGATGTCAATCAGCAGGCATCGGTCATGGGGCGCGAGGCCTATGACAGGTGGATCACCATTGGCCGTGATAGTTGGTCGCGGCTGGGGGAATGGATGCATGACAAAGACACCGATCGCCTTTCCACCAACCGTTTTCTGAGCGCCAACAAGTGGATCCAACTGCTGAATGCTAGCGCCTTTGACAAAGCTGTCCAATGCCGTGATCCCGAAAGCGACGCGAAATATATCGTCCTCTCGGCCAGTGAGGTTAATCCGCCACGGGACGTGGAAATCATGCTCAGCCCCGAAGGGCCCGCGAAAAACGCCACGATCTGGATGGATGCCGAGACGATGGAATTGATAAAGATCTCACTGGACCTGCAAGTGGAAGACGCCCAACAGGGAAAGGCCATGGTCCGCCTGGAGCAAAGTTATCTGCCTTTGAGTGAAGACATTAAAATCGAAAAACCGGAAGTGCTCCAGCAGGCCCCGGACGCAAGTACCCCGTAAAGGTGAAGAGAAATTTTGCCTGCTTCTATCAGTCGAAATAGTCCGAAATATTCAGCCACGATAAGAGGCTTCCACCAAGCAGAAAAACCACCGCCGCCACCCCCGCGGCAATCCCGGCCTTCAAACCCAGGCCCATGCTATCGGTCTCCCAAAAGTAAAGCCCCCCGAAGGCCAGCCCCCCAATAATCAAAGCCGTAATCAGCCGTGTGATCCAGTGTCCGGAATCGGTTGTGTCGTGCATTTATTGGCCTTTCGTAGATGTTCTGGTTTGACTTGCCAGGCCGCTTGGCGATGCGTTAAAAAAGGTACTGTTGTGATTCGACCATCGGAATGCTTGAACTGCTTATGAGAGCCTTTCTGGCGGATTTCCACGAAACCAAACTTTCTCAGAACAGATACGATCTCTGCCGGTTTTAGCACAGGAATATTTCCCATCAGGCAGACACCTCAATATTTTGGGTCCCGATAAATCTGGCTTCGTAAGCCGGTTCGCCTTCTTCCAACAAAATGGATATGACTTCTTTCAGGTTATCCAGGAGTTCTTCCATGGTGGAACCTTGCGAATGAGCTCCGGGAAATCCCGGCACGTAACCGACGAATAGCCCGGTTTCCGGACATTGCTCAATAACGGCTGTGAAATTTTTCATTTTCTCATATCCCTCCATGAGTCACCGTCGTGATCCATATATTGCAGCAGTTCTATACATAATCATAGTTAAAACTATTGCGGAAAGGAAGTGAAAATGTTTCTTGCGGGAAGTAGGGGAGCACGACAAAAATGGGGGCTATTCGTGGACTTTTTTGATAAACAGGTATCCTGAATGCCTCAAAAGGAATCGCGGTTCTCTTCTGAGCGCCACAGGCGCGCTCCATAATAG
>CAYWYC010000020.1:0-30358 GCA_964462565.1 uncultured Candidatus Sumerlaeota bacterium
AGGACACGCAACGCATGATCCGCGACAGGCGCTGGAAATTGATCGCCTATCACGTGAATGGCGAAAAGCATATCCAACTCTTTGACATGGAAAAGGATCCTCACGAACTGGAAAACCTGGCCGGTCAGGCGGACAAGACCGAAACCATTGATCGCCTTCTGGATGCCATGCGCGATTGGCAGAAGAAGATGGGCGACCCCTTCGACGTGGCCCCGGCCAACGCCGCCGAAGCCAAGCCCTCGCCTGATTTCCGGCAGAAATAATTCATTCTGTCAGATTTATGATAACGTCCTTCCCTTATCGCCATGCCCAGCGGATTTCTTCCTGATATTCCGCCGGGCATGGTCCGTTATTTGCTCTTATATTTTTCAAGCGTCCATTTTCTGGCTTTGTCCGGGAAGTGTGTCTGAAAAATGACGGCAGGATGGAATTACATCGATGGGCAACATATCGGATTTGACATTTTTCGGCTTATGCCCCATGTTGTATTCCATAGATGCCGATACCGTAAATATAGCGGAGAATCAAGGCGGAAGCATTATTCCCTTTGTGTGATGATCAGAAAATGTTCTGGTCTGAAGTACTGATATTATATTGTTTATTCGGGTTATAGATATATGGCCAAGCAGCAGCAACCCACTCTGACCGGCGAAACCACCAACCCCCTGGTGGCCTTTTTCCTTGCCAATCGCGACATCCTGATGCCGATCTGGGTGGTGGGTATTTTGCTGATCATGATCATCCCCATTCCGCCCACGTTGATTGACTTTTTTCTGACGCTCAGTATTTCAGGCGCCCTCCTGATTTTGCTGGTGGGCATTTACATGTTGAAACCCTTGGACTTCAGCGTTTTCCCTTCATTGCTTCTGCTGGTGACATTATTTCGACTCAGTCTGAATATTGCGACGACAAGGCAAATTCTGCTACGGGGTAATGTGGGGGCTGATGCGGCCGGTAAGATCATCGAAACCTTTGGCGAATTTGTCGTCCAGGGGCAATTTCTGGTCGGGGGCATCATCTTTCTCATCCTCGTGATTATCAATTTTGTGGTCATTACCAAGGGTGCGGGCCGTATTGCCGAAGTCAGCGCACGCTTCACGCTTGACGCCATGCCCGGCAAGCAGATGTCCATCGATGCCGACTTGAACGCCGGTCTGATCGATGAACAACAGGCCCGCGAGCGGCGTTCCACCATCGAGCAGGAGGCCGATTTCTACGGTGCGATGGACGGTGCTTCCAAGTTTGTCCGAGGCGATGCCGTGGCGGGTTTGATTATTACGGCCATCAATATCCTGGGCGGTTTGGCCGTCGGGGTTTTTCAGCATGGCATGGACGTCGGCAATGCCGCGCGAACCTATACCTTGCTGACCATCGGTGACGGCCTGGTTTCGCAGATTCCCTCGCTCATCGTCTCCACGGCGGCTGGTATGGTGGTGACGCGGGCGGCTTCGGAAACGACTCTGGGCGAAACCGTAACGAAGCAGTTTTTGCTTCAGCCTCGCGCCTTGACGATTGTAGCAGGGATCCTGGTCGTTTTTGCCATGATACCGGGTTTGCCCAAAGTGCCTTTTATCTTCCTCGCCGGATTGCTTGCCTATGTGGCTTATTCCGCGCGCAAATCCATGCGTTCGACGGAACTGGTCCGCGCCGAAGAAGAGGCCCAGGCGGCGGCCGCGGAAGCCCAGGAAGCCACGCCGGAGTCGGAAGTTCTCGAATCGATCCTGACGCCGGACATGATTTCGCTGGAGGTTGGCTACGGTCTGATTCCTCTGGTCGATCAGGCGCAGTCGGGTGAATTGCTGGACCGCATCAAGTCCTTGCGCCGGCAGTTTGCCCTGGACATGGGTTTTATCGTCCCGCCGATTCATATCCGCGATAATCTGGAACTGAAACCCGGTGGCTATTCCGTATTGATCAAGGGCAGCGAGGTGGCCAGCTCCGAGTTGATGACGAATCACCTCCTTGCCATGAGCGCCGAAGAGCAGACGGAGAATCCCCTGGGGGGCATCGCCACCACGGAACCGGCATTCGGCCTGCCGGCGGTGTGGATTCCCGAGCGCGACCGCGAGCGCGCCCAGGCCATGGGTTATACCGTGGTCAACCTGGCAACGGTAATTGCCACGCACCTGACGGAAGTCCTGCGTCAATATGCCCATGAACTCCTGACACGCCAGGAAACGCAGAAACTCCTGGACGGTGTGCAGAAGAAATTCCCCAAGATTGTCGAAGGTGTTATTCCCGACATGATCGGCCTTGGAACGGTGCAGAAGGTTTTGCAGAATCTGCTGCGGGAGCGGGTGAGTATGCGTGACATGCTGACGATCCTGGAAACCATGATCGACCACGCCACCCCCAACCAACATCCGGACATGCTGACCGAATACGTGCGCCAGGCACTTTCCCGAAGCATCACGAAACAATTCGTCTCAAGCGACAATAAACTCTACGTGATGATGCTGGATCAGGAGATCGAGGATCTGGTGGCGCGGGCTTCGCAGCAGACGGATGAAGGCACCCTGCTGGCTTTGGAGCCGAATCTGGCGCAGCGGATTATCGAGTCGATCCAGTTGGGCATCGAGCGCTTTTCGGTGATGCAGGCCCAGCCGATCCTGGCCTGTTTGCCGCCGATCCGGCTGCCTATGCGTCGGTTGACAGAAAAATTTTTCCCGAATCTGGTAGTGCTGTCGCATAACGAGATTGCGCCCACGGCGGAGATCGAGTCGGTCGGGATCGTGCGGCTCAGCGATGCCGTGGCGTAATATGTAAATAAACCCCAAAGGATGAAGCCCGAGGCTTGGGGCACAAGGACAGGATGCCGATAAATATGAAAATGGATTATTTTCCGGCGATTATTGGAACGAAAGAAGGGAGGCATTATCGTGCAGATTAAAAAGTTCTATGCGGTCAACCTTCCTTCCGCCATGCGTGACGTGCGCAAGGCCCTGGGCGCGGACGCCGTGATCCTGTCCACCCGCAACCTGTCCACCGCCGACGAGCCGATTATGATCAACGGGATGCGGGCGACGGTGGAAGTAACGGCGGCCCAGGAAACGCCCGAAAGCGTGAGCAGCCGACCGGTCGCCCCGAAACGTCGCACAACGGAAAAAGTTCCGACGAATCCGGCTCCGTCGAAGCAGGCCCCGCCGGCGCGGGAAACCCCTGCCGCCGCAGCCCGGAAGCCTTCCCAAAAACCGGCGGCTCAGTCGCGCCCGGTGGAAGATCGTCCCTTGCATCGCCTTTTCCCGGCGGAAAAGTCGGGAAAAAGCCAGACGAGCCTTTCTTCCAGCAAGTCCCGCCAGGCCGCCCAGAAACGCGCCAAATCCTTGCGCGAAAAGGTTTTCGGCTCCAATGCCCGGGCCTACCTGGAGGCCTATGTGGACCAGGAGCAGTCCCAGAACCGCCGGCCCATGATTGTGGGAGCGGGTGTCGAGAAGGGGGAGGCCCAGGCAGGCGCCAAAACGCCGAGAAGCCTGCACGAACAGCGGAACCAGCGCCAGGATCATTCCCTGAGCAATCTGGAAAAACTGCGCAGAATGCGCGAACAAAGGCTCGAAAGCGGGAATGTTCCGGCAAAAGACTCACCTGAGGCAATGCCGCCTCCCTGGGAGACGGAAAAAACCCGGGCCCGCCTGGCCGCGCGCAAAGACGGCAAGCCCCGGATGAAACTGCATTCGCGCAAGAACAATCCCGGCAACGGAACAATCGAACGGGCCAGTCATGCCAAGCAAAAGACCGATGCCCACGAGCAGGAATCTCCGGCCAACGAAAACAAGGCCAAAAGCATGCAAAGCATCCTGAAGGAACTGCGGATGCTGAGCGAAGAGATTATGTCGAAGGAAGCCAAAGCCGCGTCCCCCGGCGCTGAGTCGCGGCCTTCCAAGGGTGTCAGCGCCAAGGCCCCCAAAAAAGTGACGCCCCAAGTGGAGAAGTTTGACAAAAAAAACGCCTGGGCCTCGTTTGCCTCGGAAAAGACAAAGGAAATTCCCGAAGTGGCGCGGGAAGATTGGGAAGATTTGAACCGTTCCCAGCCCCTTCATGCCAAGGCGGTCATTCGGGTGATGCGCGAGCAGGGCGTGGATGAGGCACTGAGCCAGCGGATCGTGAACAGCATGTTCTTCAGCGCCAGCCGCGTGGATACACGCCCCTGGAGCAAGGCAGCCCCCTGGCGCGGAGAAGAGGCGGCCCGTCTGCGGGAAGCGCAAGCCGGATCCTTCGGCCAGTTGGTCGATGTGGTCAAGGGCTATGTTTCGCCACCCGGCAAGATTCGAAAACATCCCTATGGCCCCAGCAAGATCGCCCTGATCGGACCCACGGGCGTAGGCAAAACGACCACCATCGCCAAGATCGCGTCCTACTATTCCCTGCAGGAAGACTTGCGGGTGGCCCTGGTCACGCTCGATACCTACCGCGTGGCAGCGTCGGACCAACTGAAAACTTACGCCCGCCTGCTGGGCGTTCCCATGGAGATCGTAACCAGTGAAAACAGCCTGGAAGATGCCTTTCGGCGTTTTGAGTCGATGGATATGATTCTGATCGACACTCCGGGCAACAGCCCCGCCGACCGCCAGGCCATCCAGCGATTGACATCCCGCCTGAGCGAGCATTCCGATGTGGACATCCACCTCGTTGTTCCCTCCAATTTGCGGGAAGACGAAATGCGCCGGATTATGGACAGTTTTCGCCCCGTCTGCTACCAGCGGGTAATTTTTTCCAAACTGGACGAGGCGGGCAGTTGGGGAAGCCTTCTTAATTCTTGGATTATGAACGGCCTTGATGTATCTTATTTCACAACGGGACAACGTGTGCCCGAAGATTTGGAAAGCGCCACCGTTGAATCGATCTGCCGGTCGATCATGGGCGATGCTCTAAATAATTCTGAAACTCCGGTGCATGTTGGTAAATAAAAAAATATGGAACAGGCTTCAACATTAAACAAAATGGCTAAAGAAAAATTACGCTCCCGATCCGGCAAAGGCGCGCCGACCCATGTGATCACGGTCAGTAGTGGCAAAGGCGGCGTTGGCAAAAGCAACCTCGTGATGAACGCCGGCATTTCCCTGGCGCAACTGGGGAAAAAGGTCCTCATCATGGATGCCGACATGGGACTGGCCAATATCGATATCCTGATCGGGCTGACCGCTCGTGTCAATCTTTCCCATGTGCTGACAGGGGAGAAGAGTTTGTCCGAGATTATTTCGAAAGGCCCCGAAGGCGTATCGATCCTGCCGGCGGCCAGCGGCGTGGAATGGATGACCAACCTCAGTCCCGACCAGAAGATGGATTTTCTGCAGAAAATGGACACGCTCAACGGACTTTACGATATTCTGCTCATCGACACGGGGGCCGGCATCAATTCCAATGTGATGTACTTCAACCTGGCGGCGCAGACGCGTATCGTGATGGTGACACCGGAGCCGACCTCCCTGACCGACGCCTACGCCCTGATCAAGGTGCTTTATCGGGATTATCAGCAGAAAAACTACGAGATTGTGGTGAACAATGTGGCATCGCGGCAGGAAGGTCTGGAGGTATATCGGAACCTGACAGCCGTGGCCGACCGTTTTTTGGATGTGCGGCTTGGGTATCTGGGCGAAATCCGATTTGACCGAAAAATCGGCCAGGCCGTACAAAAACAAAACCCGGTTACCGTTTCCTGGCCCAACACGGAAGCCTCGCAGGACTACCGCGCCATCGCCCAGAACATAACGCGGCTCAAGGCCGATGTGATGGACAGTCAACTTGGATTATTCTGGAGAAAAATATTTGAGCCTGCATCTGCATAATTTTCTTGCGATGAAGCCTTAATATCTTCACAATGCAGATTGCAAATAGCATGTTTTGAGTTTGGTAGCGTTGTTTTGCGAATCGCCGGCTCGAAGCGCTTAATAATAATAAATATGAGAAACATCGGAGAGGCGAAAAATATGCCCACCAAAGGCGCCAATCCTTACGGAAAAGAAACCCGACCAAGCATATCCATGGAAGAGCGGAACCGGATGGTCGAGGAGAATCTTCCCCTGGTCCGCTTCGTCGCCAGTCGGATCGCCGGTCGTTTGCCGTCCCATGTCGAGTTGGACGACCTGATCAATTCCGGCGTGATCGGCCTGATCGACGCGGTTGAAAAGTTTGATCCTACCCGCAAAATCAAATTCAAGACCTATGCAGAATTTCGCATCAAGGGCGCGATCCTGGACGAACTGCGCGCGCTTGACTGGGTGCCGCGTTCGACACGCCAGAAAGCGACCCGGATCGAGAAAGCCTTTGCCGAACTGGAGCAGAAACTCGGGCGAATGCCCTCGGATCATGAAGTCGTGGAACACATGGGCGTCGATTTCGACACCTATCACCAACTGATCCAGGAAGCCCGCGGGATCAGCCTGATCAGCCTGGATGAACTCCATTCCGACAACGAAGATGAAAATGAACGGAATTTACTGGAGTTTCTGGCCGATCCTGACGATATAGACCCTGCTGAGGCTTTGAACCTGGATCAGGTCTATCAGATCGTCGCGGAAAGCATTGATATGCTTCCGGAAAAAGAGCGATTGGTTATTTCGCTTTACTATCACGACGAGCTGACGATGAAGGAAATAGGAGAGATACTGGGTATCACCGAATCGCGCGTTTCGCAAATCCATACGAAGGCCATTTTGCGATTACGCGGACGATTAAGCAAGGTGATAGAAGTATAGCTCCCGCCCTGAGGTTCGAGCGACTCGCGTTTATTCGATTGGGTATTCGCCAGGTCTTGTCGCGGTATCCCTGGACCCCATCAGTGTACTAACATCTTTTGAAGGAGGATTCGCCATGGCGGCACCCCCGGATATTAAAATCCTTGTTGTGGACGATTTTGCGACAATGCGCAGGATTATCAAAAATATCCTGAAACAGCTGGGCTATAATAATATTGACGAGGCCGACGACGGAAGCAGCGCCCTTTCCAAACTCAAGGCGAGCAAGTTCGATTTTGTCATTACCGACTGGAACATGCCGAACATGAGCGGGCTGGAACTGGTAAAGGCCATCCGCGCCGATGACGGCCTGAAATCCACTCCTATTCTTATGGTTACGGCCGAAGCCCTCAAGGAAAACATCATCGAAGCCGTCAAGGCTGGCGTCAATAATTATATCGTCAAACCCTTCACCGCGGAAGTCATGAAGGAAAAGATGGACAAGGTTTTCAGCTAGTACCCGAGACATAGCCCCTGCCGGACTGCCTCGACGACCGTCGGTCATCCGGCAGGGGAGAAGCTGTATTTCAAAAGAAATACCAGATGTCCCAAGGCCCCCTGAAAATGCAATCGGATAATTCCCTTAATAAGTCTCTCTTTGAAATATGCAGAGCCATGACCTCTTCTCTGGAGATCCCAGAGGTATTGGATACGATATTGCATCTTTCCGCGGAAAACCTTAAAGCCGCCTCGGGCTCCATCCTTTTGTATGAAGAAGGTTCTGAAAATCTCAAGATGCTGGCTTCTCGCGGCCTGCCGCCCAATGTGGTCAAACGCGGGCATCTCCATCGCAAGGGCAGCATTGCCGAATGGGTCATTGAAAATGACCAGCCCATCATCGTCAACAAGCGCTCCGATATTTTCCCCGAAGAACAGGACACCGAAGAAGAAACGTCAGCCATCAAATCCGCCCTGTGTGTGCCTTTGCACGCCAAGGGCAAGATCATCGGTGTCATCAACCTGAACCGCTATCAGGACTCCGACGATGTTTTCCATGAAGACGACCTGAACATCCTGACCATTCTGGCAGGCCAGGCCGCCATTTGTATCGACAATGCCCGGCTTTATGAGCAGAATATGCAGCAGGCGCGCATGGCCGCCATCGGCCAGACCGTTGCCGGAATATCACATTGTGTCAAAAACATGCTCACCGGCCTGCGTGGCGGTTTGGGCATTCTGGAATTGGCCGAGGGCAGCAAGGATTGGGAAACCGTCAACAAGGCCACGGGCTTTATCAAGGGCAACGTCGAGCGTATCTCCATGCTGGTCATGGACATGCTCGATTACAGCCGCGAAAAACAACCCTCGCGCAAAAACACCGACCTTGACAAATTGACCAAAGAAGTCCTCTCGGTTGTTCATTACAAGGCCGAGATGCAGGAAATCGAGCTGTTCCAGGAAGTTGATCCCGATGCCCGGGTGCATTCTGTCGATTCCGACCAGATTTTTCGCTGCGTTTTGAACCTGCTGGAAAACGCCATCGACGCCTTCGAGCATCCCGGAAAAGTCACGATTCGTTGCCTGCCCCTGAGCGAAACCGAGGCAAAGACGGTTTTGGGCGGGGAAAATGATGTCAAGGCCTACGGAAAAATCGTCAAGATTACCGTCGAGGATAATGGCGTCGGTATCGATCCGGAAAATCTCGACCATATCTTCCAGCCCTTTTTCAGCACCAAGAAGTCCAAGGGCACCGGCCTGGGATTGGCCGTTACGTGGAAGATTGTTTCCGAACATGGCGGGCGTATTCTTGTCGATTCCGAACCGGGCAAGGGCACCGCCTTTCATCTGGTGCTGCCGGAAAAAAATCCCAACGTTCCCGATGATTCCGAAGAAGCAAACCATCCTGCAGATTCGCCAACGGTTTCCTGATGCCACTTTTGCCCTATCGTTTCTCCCTGTATTTTTCAGAAAAAATGCGAGTTCTGCGCGAATTTTTAAACTCTTCGCGCCTCTTGGTGCTTGCCTTTGCGCTGGCCATTCTTATCGGCTTCGGGCTCTTGTGCCTGCCTTTTGTAGAGGCGGAAGGACATGAATCCATCACGCCGCTCGAAGCCCTTTTTACTTCCACCAGCGCCATCTGCGTAACGGGCCTTATCGTGCGCGATACGGGCCATGATTTCAGCTTCACCGGCCAAATCATAATCCTGATCCTCATACAGGCAGGCGGACTGGGCATTCTGACCTTTTCAAACCTTATGATATTATTGGGACGCGGCCGATTGAGCCTGCGCCAGCGCATAATCGTGGAGCAGACCCACGGCATTCTTCCGGGCGTGACGCCGGGAGGCATGGTCAAGCGTATCCTGGTCTATACCTTTCTCTTCGAGAGCCTCGGCGCTGTCCTGCTGGCCTCGCGATTTTATTTCGGCTACGGATTCGGATTTCCTGAAGCCTGCTGGCAGGGCATCTTTCACAGCGTCAGCGCCTTTTGCAATGCCGGATTCAGCCTCTTCACCACCAGTTTCATGGACTATCGGGGGGACTATTTTCTGAACTTCATCATCATGATCCTGATCATGGCCGGTGGATTCGGCATGATGGTGCTGGCTGATATTCATATTTTCCTCCGCAAAAAATGGCTTCAGCATTTCCGCCGTCCGCGCCTGACCCTGCATAGCCGTGTCGTTCTGTGGACCAGCCTGATATTGATTGTCGCCGGCGCGTTGCTGGTTTTGTTTTTTGAAAAAGAAGATACGGGCTATCCCGCCAGATTCGACCTGAAAGTGCTCGCCGGATTTTTTACTTCCGTTACGGCCCGCACCGCCGGATTCAATACTACCGACTTCAACTTGATGAGCAATGCCGGCCTGGTGCTGGTGATTCTGCTTATGTTGATCGGAGGCTCGCCCGGTTCTACGGCAGGTGGCATGAAAACCACCACCCTGGCGGCCATCTTTGCCCACTTTCGGGCGCGCGCCGCGGGGGATTCCAAGCCGTCACTCATGGGCAACAGCATTTCCTCAGAGATCATCAGCAAGGCCCTCACCACGCTTTTCGGTTTTTTTATGGTTGCCCTCATTGCGTCGGTGCTGCTTGAATGGACCGAAGCCGGGCAGGTTTCCGTGGTGTCTCAGCGCAGTTTGTTTTTGCCGCGGTTTTTTGAAGTCGTCAGCGCGCTGTGTACGGTTGGGCTTTCCACGGGAATCACGGCGGAACTGTCCGGCTGGGGGCAGATAATTCTGATTGCCTGCATGTTTATCGGCAGGCTGGGGCCCGTGATTATTGCCGCGTCATTTATCGGTGTCGGCAAACGCCGTGAATTTAGCTATCCGGAAGGGCGGATTCTGGTTGGATGAAAATACCCGCAGGCATCTCCCGCATCTGGAAATTTCGCCTGAGCCGCGAGCATAAACGCGTCCTCTTCGTGGCCCTGCTGGTGCTGACGCCTATTGTGGAGTCGGGAATTTTGATCCTGATGGCGCGCTACTGGGGCCATGGGCTGACCTTCGCGTTGGTAGTTCTTTCGACGATGCTGGGCTTTTTTCTGGAAAGTTTTCAATATCCGAAATTCCGCTCAAGCTGGCGGATGCTTCGAAACAGTGAAGACCTGCCGAAAGCCGCGATAGTAAAAGCGTCTGAAAATGTTACCCTCTTTTTGATCGGAGTTTTTCTTTTTCTCACGCCCGGTTTTATTACAGATGGTCTGGGATTTATCAGCATGCATCCGGGTGTGCGTAAGTGGTATCTGAAAAAAACGGTGTCAAAGGAAAGGAACTGAAATGGCAAAAAGTTTTCTCGTTATCGGATTGGGCACCTTTGGCATGCAGACGGCCCGCGCCTTGTATCGAAAAGGAGCCGAGGTTCTCGCGGTGGATATTCGCGAAGGTGAGGTTGATGAAATTCGCGACGATGTGACCCAGTCCGTCTGCGCCGACGCCACCAATACCCGCGCCATGGAACAGATAGGCGCTTATTCCACGGACGCCGCTGTTGTCGCCATACGCCGGCGTTTTGACACCACTGTCCTCGTCGTTTACGGATTGGTCCAGAAAGGCTTCAAGGAAATATTCGTGCGCGTGGATTCCGACAAGGAAGCCGCCGCCATCAGAGCCGTCGGTGCAAGCCAGGTGATTTTTCCCGAGCGCGATATGGCTGAACGCCTGGCAAACCGCATGATGATGTCCGACTTGGCCGAACAGATTCCCCTGGGCGATAATGTCGGCATTATCGAGCTGCCCTGCCCCGAAAGTTTGATCGGAAAAAGCCTCTCCGAACTCAACTTTCGAAAAAAGTATGGCATCATGGTGATTGCACTCAAGGTGGCGTCTGCCCAGGAAGAAGAACCCCACGTCGATGTATCTCCCGACCCGGAAAAGTCCCTTGAGAAATTCCAGACCCTCGTCCTTCTGGGGGATTCCACGCGATTGGCCCGTTTTAAAGAGTCGGTGCAGAAAGAAGATGAGTCGGTTCAGAAAGAAGATGAAGCCGAGTAATCCGGTTGTTTCCTGGCGCAAGGCCCACGCTTATGCAGAGCACCAGCCGCATCGACTTCCATTGCCATTCCAACCTCAGTGACGGATATTTTCCCCCGGAGACAGTTGCGGAAAAAATGGCACTGGCCGGGGTGCGCTATGCGGCACTGACTGATCATAATACGCTGGAAGGACAGGGGCGTTTCCATAGCGCTTTTGCCAGAAAAGGCGGGCGATCCGTCACCGGCGTGGAAGTGACAAGCCGCTATAATGATGTCTCTCTGCACCTTCTGATATATGGTTTTGACCTGAATCATCCGCACATTCGCAGTGTTCTGAAAAACGAATCCGACATCGCCGACGTGCTGGACATCTTTCACGAGGCTCATGGCCGTGTCTTCCTGGCCCATCCCCTGAGCGTCTGGCCCGATACCGATACTGTGCGGCAGGAACTTCGCAAACTTCGCGAGTTGGGACTCGACGGCGTTGAAGCCTATCATCCCACCCATAGCTCCCAGCAGCAAAAGGAGATCTGCCGGATCGCCCGTAATCTGGGAATGCCCGTCGTCGGCGGCAGTGATTTCCATGGCCCCAATATTTCTGAACTCGCCCAGCCGGGCATGGATGTGGATACCCAGGACTGGAAGCATTTTCGCGATGCCCTGCCGGACTTTGATGCTCCTGAAAGGCCCAAGCATGTGCGCGAAGTCCATGGAGAGGCCTTGCCGGCATTCAGCTGGGGTACCTTTGTGATGCGCGTACTTTTGCCCGCGATTCTGGCGGTGCTGCTGTTTGTGGGAGCCCTCTTTTTTGTCATACTGCCTACACTAAAACAGAGTTTTCTCGAACGGAAGCGCGAGATGATCCGGGAGCTGACCAACTCCGCCTGGAGTGTCCTGGCCGAATATGAACGCGAAGTGAAGCAGGGCAGGCTTACCCTTGAAGAAGCGAAGGAACTTGCGATCGAACGTATTCGCTACCTGCGCTATGGCCGCGATGGAAAGGACTATTTCTGGATTACCGACATGCGGCCCCACATGGTTATGCATCCCTATCGGCCCGACCTGGAAGGCAAAGACGTCTCCCATTTTGAAGATCCCAGCGGCAACCAGATTTTTGAGGAGTTCGTCGAGGTGGTCAAAAAGAGGGACCATGGCTACGTGGACTATGTGTGGCAATGGAAAGACGACCCGGAGCGCGTGGAGCCCAAAGAATCTTATGTCCGCGGCTTTGAGCCCTGGGGATGGGTCATCGGAACCGGCATTTACCTGGAGGACGTGCAGAAGGAAGTGTCCGCCATCATGAGTCGCCTGATCGATATTTCCTTTGCCATTACGGCGATTGTCGGCTTGCTCCTGCTCATTATCATGCAGCAGAGCCTGCGTACCGAAAATAAGCGCCGTCATGCCGAGCGTGACTTGCAGGACTCCCACGAAAAATACCGCGCCCTCGTGGAAGCCTCCACCGAAGGCACTTTGATGACTCTGGACAAGCGGTGCGTCTTTGCCAACCAGACCATGCTGGAGATGCTGGGCTATGGCGAAGACGAACTTACGCTTCTCGATTTACAGGATATCATTGCCGTCGAAGAGGACTCCGATGAAGGCGTGCCGGGCGTATCGGCTGCCGCGCGTTCCCTGCTGGAAGGGCGCGAAAACGTCCCTGCCCAGTTTGAGGCGCGGGTCAAGCGCAAAGACGGTCTCCTGATCGACGCCATCGTCACCCCCACGCCCATGGAATTCGAGGGGATTCAGGGCCATATTATCGTGGTGCGTGACGTTACCCACCACAAACACATGGAAGAAGAACTGGGGGAAAGTCGCGCCAAATTCCGCACCCTGACCCAGAACATCAGCCTCGGCGTTTTTCGCGCGGCCCTGGGAGCCCGCGGTACCTTTCTCGAGATCAACCAGGCTGCCCGAAATATCCTGGGAATCGAAGAAGAAGCCGCTCTTTCAAAAGTGCGTCTGACAGATATTTTTGCCGACAAGGCGGAACGTGAGCACTTTTACAAAATCCTCTACGCCGAAGAAAAGGTGAAGGACTTCAACATCCTCGCGCGAAGAACCGACGGCTCGACCCATATCCTCAAGGTCTTTGCCGTGCTCGTGCGTGATGACAGCGGTGGGCCTCGCTTCTGCGACGGCATTCTCGAAGACATTACCGAGCGCAAGCGTTCGCAGGCGGAACAGGAAAAACTGATCGCCGAATTCCAGACCTCCCTGCTCTTTCTGAACGATCCCATCAAGCATTACATGCGGGAACCCCTGCGTCTGAGGATGGACCATTCCATTCGTGCGGCGGCCCAGGCCATGAATCGGAAAAAATGCAGCGCCGTTGCCGTGATTTCCGAAAAGGGCGAGGCCATTGGCATCGTTACCGACCACGACCTGCGCGAACGGGTCCTGGCCGGGGGAATCGATCCCGAACGACCTATCTATGAAATCATGAGTTCTCCTGTCCATGCCTGCGCCGGTACGGCCCTGGTCTTCGAGGCATTGCTGGTGATGCGCCAGAACGGGGTGCGTCATTTGCTGGTGCGGGATCGTCAGGACCAGGTGACCGGCCTTATCCGCAACAAGGAATTGCTCCAGTTTCATCGCTATTCGCCGGCTGTCCTTACGCGCGAAATTCAACGCGCCAGCGATGTGGAAGCCATTATGGACGCCCGCAAACGATTGCCGCGGCTCGTCATGTCGCTGGTGGAAAGCGGCGCTCGTCCGCGGAATATCTGCCGGGCCATTTCCGGAGTCTCCCATGCCGTGGTCCATCGCCTGGTCGAGATGGGAATTGCCAAACTGGGCCCGCCTCCCGTGCGCTTTGCCTTTTTGGCCCTGGGCAGCGAAGGACGCGAGGAACAAACCCTCGTGACCGATCAGGACAACGCCATTGTCTATGAAGATATTGCGGATAAAGATCTCGCGGCGGAAGCCCGGGACTACTTCATGAGCCTGGGCAAGTTTGTCTGCCAGCGCCTGGACATGGTGGGATACGCTTTCTGCAAGGGCGACGCCATGGCCCAGAATCCCAGGTGGAACCAGCCGCTCGAAAAGTGGAAGCAGTATTTTTCCGAATGGATTGCCTTGCCCGACAGTGAAGAATTGCTCCGCTTCAATATATATTTCGATTTCCGGGGTATCTATGGCGATATCGCCATGGTCGATCAACTTCGTGATCATGTGCGTGGCCGCATCAGTCGGCAGAAGTCATTCTTCATGCACTTCGCCAGAAACGCCCTCGCCTACAAGCCTCCAGTCGGCATGTTCGGCCAGTTACTGACCGGCGCGTCCGGCTCCGATTCACGCACCCTCAGCATCAAGGACGCCATGATCCCACTTGTCCATTTCGCCAGGCTTTATGCCCTGCAACAGGAAATGGAAGAAACGAATACCTTCGAACGTCTGGACCGGCTTCGCGCAGACAAAATATTGCGACAGGATAATTACCGCGACACGCTGGCAGCCTATAGTTTCCTGATGCAATTGCGTCTGAAGCACCAGGCCGAACTGATTGCCGACGAAAAACAGCCTGATAATTTTATCAACCCGAAGGTTCTTTCCCATTTGGACGCCTCCACCATCAAGCAGGCCTTTTCCCAAATCGGCCTGGTCCAGAAAAAAATATCCTACGACTTCCTCGGAGGCGCAAGCTGATCCAATCCCGTTCTCTTTATGATAATATTCAATTGCATCTTGGATGTTTTTAGGCGAAAAAAGATAAAAGGCTGCCAAAGATGAACAACGATCTGATCATTCTGATAATTGAAGCACTGGCGGTATATTTTCTGGTTCTCGGCGCCCATGCCCTGCGCCGACGCGCTGGCCTTGCCCATTTTTATGCGCTCATCGGTGGCATTACGGCCATTATGTCATGGATTACCGATGCGGGCGTCAAGGTCGAAATCGCGGGTATCTCCTTCATGGTGGGGTCCACTGTTTTCTATACGTCCCTGCTTTTGGGTGTCTTTGTCGTGTATGTATTTGACGGTCCCCGCGCGACTCGTATCGCCATTTCCACCATCGCCGGTGTATCCATCATGGTCCCGGTTATCGCCGTGATTTTGCATTTGCAGAGCCGCCTCGCGGGAGCCGGCAATATCTCTTATGTGCCCATGCCCAGTTTGCGCATCAATGTCGCATCCGTTCTGACCACCATCGCCGACCTGATCTTTCTGGCCATCGCCTGGGAATTTCTCGGTAAGTCACGCTGGCGTATGCCCCTGTGGATTCGATCCTTTCTGACCTTACTGGGGGTGATGTGGCTCGATGTGATTCTCTTTTCCACTGGAGCTTTTCTCGGCTCTCCGGAATACCTGGCCATCATGAAAGGTACCTTGATCAGCCGCTTCATCATTACCATTTTTGCCTTTCCCGTGCTCTACCTCTACATACACTGGCAAAAAAAAGTGACGGGAGGTCATATCGAAAACCGCCCCGTGCTTGCTATCCTGAAGGAAGTATCGGAAATTCGCTACGAACTGAGCCAGGCCCAGCAGGAAATAGAACGCAGGAAAATAGTGGAGGCTGAAAAGGAGGAACTGATCAGAGAACTGCAAAAGGCCCTGACCGAAGTCAAGACGCTCCGCGGCTATCTGCCCACATGCAGCAACTGCAACAAGATTCGCGATGACGAGGGCTACTGGACCCGTTTCGAGGAATACATCCAGAAGCATAGCGAAGCCACATTCAGCCATGGCATCTGTCCCGAATGCATGCAGGAATTATATCCACAATACTATAAGAAAAAAGAATAGGGCCACTGCCTGAAGCAGGGCCCTGTTCCAGAATAACTTGCCTCTTGCTTGCCTTTTCAAATTATCACAAATGCATATACCAGACGTTCATGCTTTCCAGGTCGCCGGAAATCTGGGTGTTGCATTTCAGGGTTCCCGAAAAGATATACCCCAGCCGGCCAAAGGTAATGTTCATGCCAAAGGAACGCGCCCGGGCGATTGTGTAGAGCGTCTTGTAGTCCTTCTCCGCCATTACCTTGTGCATGTGATGCAGCAGGCTGGCTGCCAGGCCCTGTCCGCGATAGTCGGGCAAGGTCGCAAAATCCGTCATTTCGGCATTCTGGTGTTCCTCATCCGTTTCGGCAGAAGCCAGGGCGACCAGCCGGTCATCCTGGTAAACGCCGAAATAAATCACATGGGACTCCATGGTTTCAAGCAGGTAGTCGGGGTCATGGATCGGAAAAGGATAAGTCTGAAAGACTTCCCGGTAAACCAGTGCGGCATCTTCCACATCTTCCGTTTCAATGGGCCGCATGGAAAAGCCCTCGGGCAGGGGGTATTCCCGGGTTTCCCGCTTGGCGATAGCCGCCTCGATGGGACCCGCAATATCTTCCCCTTCACAACTGCGTCGTTCCTCGGTCAGAAATTTTCCCACGAAAAGCGCACTGTCCCGACCATCATAAAAGCGGGGGATGTGGGCTTCGATCTCATAGCCATGCGCCAAAAATGGTTCGGAGTACATCTCCGGGATTTTGGCGAAGATTTTGGAATAGCCCTTCTCTTCGGCCAGGGCTTTCAGTTTGTCGGCGATATGCAGCGCGTCATTGCGGTGCAGCTTCATCAGGTAAACACGATCGCTGCTCTTTCCATGTTGCACCAAGGAATCACCGATTTTGTCAATCTCATCCAGTTCCTGGTTGTGTTCTGTCAGTGCTGATTTATCTAACATATTCCATTCCTTCCTTATACATCGTCCTCAGAATCAATGTCGTCTTCTTCCTCATCCTGCCTGCGGGCAACGCGTGTGTTGCCTTCGGGAATCAGGGCGATATCATCGTTGCTGTCCGCCAACAGTCGGGATATTCCGGAACTCTTGGCTTCCGTTGAATTATTCAGGTCCAGCGTCAGGTGGCAGTCGGCGCACTTGCGGTCGCAAAAGGAGGCCTCGTAGGAATCGGGTTCCTTGTAGGTCGTAATCACGCCCTCATAGTTGCGCAGCACCACGCGGTTCGTGGACCAGGAGATGATGTAGTTGGGCATCACCGGAATCTTGCCGCCGCCGCCCGGAGCATCGATCACGTATGTCGGCACGGCAAAACCGCTCGTATGACCGATCAGGTTTTCGACGATCTCGATACCCTTGCCAACAGGCGTCCGGAAGTGGTTCAGGCCTTCCGACAGGTCGCACTGGTAAAGGTAATAGGGACGCACGCGGTTCTTCACAAGTTTATGGACCAGGGCCTTCATGATGCGTGAGCAGTCATTGACTCCAGCCAGCAGCACCGTCTGGTTGCCCAGCGGAATGCCCGCGTCGGCCAGTTTGGCCAGGGCCCGTTCCGAAGATTCCGTAAACTCACGGGGATGGTTGAAGTGGGTATTGATCCAAATCGGATGATACTTCTTCAAGATGTCCACCAGTTCGTCCGTAATCCGGTAGGGCAGTACCACAGGTGTCCGCGTCCCGATCCGAATGATTTCCACATGGGGAATATCACTCAGTTGGCTCAGGAGCCAGTCCAGTTTTTTGTTCGACAGCAGAAAGGGGTCGCCACCGGAAAGCAGTACGTCGCGGACCTGAGGTGTATTTCGAATATACTCGATGCCCTTTTCCAACTGTTCGCGCGAAGGGATATGATCCACGTCGCCCACCTTGCGCTTGCGGGTGCAATGGCGGCAATACATGGCGCACTTGTTGCTCACATGAAAGAGCACGCGATCCGGATAGCGGTGGGTAACGCCTGGCGCCGGGCTGTCCATATCCTCATGCAGGGGGTCTGCCATATCACAAGGCATCCGGTCCAATTCATGGGGACTCGGGAAGCTCTGCTTCCAGATGGGATCATTCTCGATATCCTCCGTGTCCACCAGGCTCAAATAATAAGGCGTGATGGCAAGGGGGAAGCGTTCCAGGGTTTCTTCCACCTGGGCATGATACTCATCGGGCAGGCGCACGTTCAGCAGGGCCTCGGCCATGGCGGCGTCGGTCACGGTATGGCGCAACTGCCATTTCCAATCATGCCAGGTATCCGGTTTTCCGCTTTGTTCGGAAATAGATTGGGCAAAATTGCTCTGGACCTCTGAAAGTTCGGCGTTAGTAGGCATTGTTAATCCTTTCGGTAATACAGTTATTCTTCAATTTAATAATGATAAGTATAAATACATCAACTGCTGACATCATCCAACAAGAGTGCTCGGAGGTTCCGGATCCGGGCCATGCGATTTATAGCGACCCTCCGAAATAGTCAGCATGGTGTTCATCCTTTGCAGGCTGGATACAAACTGAGTTTGCTCCCAACTCTCCATATTGCTGAATGAATGCATAAAATCATCATGAAAAGGCGATGGCGCGCGAGCGATGAATGCACGACCGTTTTCTGAAATTTCTACCATGACACGTCGGCGATCCTGAGCGGAGGCCTTGCGCTCCACCAGGCCACGGCTGACCAATCGGTCGATAATTCCGGTGGCAGTGGCTTGGCTCAGGCTTGAATCCGTCGCCAGGCGGCCAATCGGCTGTGGGCCATGGGCATGAAGCAGGCGCAGGATAAGCAACTGGGGTAAAGTGATACCACTCAATTTTTCAAGCGCCTTCGATCGCATTTCCATGCTGTGCATCATACGGCGCAGTTCAATCAGAACCTGGTCAAATATGGGTGCTACTTCGGCCATCTATGTTTTCCTCTTCTCTGATATTTGCTTTCTGTCAATATATTTCGTACTCAATATATATCATATCGGTTAGTCTGTCAAGGCCCTTGACAATTTTTTCCGGAAAAATATGTCATAACACTGAAAATATTGGATATAAAATCATAATTAATACACTTTATGCCATACTGAAGTTGAATATATATGATATGGATTGGAATTATAATTCCTCGTAGTTCTCCAATAATGCAATTATGACATATTATTTTCATTAGAAACATTTTGCCTGAAAATGCTGGAAAATGGGAGCAGGGAAACATTGCAAGACCTGCTACTACCTGGTGCGTTATGAATAATGGGTTTACGGCTTGATGGTTGAACTAAGGGCGCAGCCGATGTGACTTGGATCAGCCAGAAGGGGCGGCCTTTTTTGAGGGTGATCGAAGCTTTTGGGAAATAAACAGCCCGGCAATGATTGCCAGCCCGATGAGCCAGCTGTAGTAGCGCTGGGATTGGGGAAGGCCGATCCATTTGGAGATGAGGTCGGGCCGGAACATGATGAACGTCACCGCCAGAAAACCCGGCACCTCGTACCACTTGTTTTTCGTGATGAACCATCCTTGTGTAAGAGCGGCAAAGGCGAAATTCCCGAAGCATGCCATGGTAAAGATGAGTGCCGCCTGGGGCCAGTTGTTTACGTTATGCAGGATCAGGTCGGCATTGAATATGAACATGAATGGCAGAATGGCCGTGCGGATGTCATAGAGAAAGGCCTGCACGCCCGTCCGCACGGGTGGCGACTTGGCGATGGCCGCGGCCGCATAGGCGGCGAGTCCGACAGGGGGCGTGTCGTCGGCCAGGATGCCGAAGTAGAAGACAAAAAGATGAGCGGCCATCAGGGGAATGACGATATCGTAGTTCTGGCCGATGGCAACGATGACCGGTGCGGTAAGGGTGGCCATGGTGATGTAGGTGGCCGTCGTGGGAAGTCCCATTCCGATGATCAGGCTGACCAATGCCGTCAGCAGCAACATGAGAAAAATATTGCCCATGGCGATGGTGTCGATGACTTCGGTAATCAGATTGCCCAGTCCCATGGAGACGACGCCGACGATGATACCGGCCCCGGCGGTGGCCAGTGCGACGGATATCATATTCTTTGCGCCTGCGACCATGGACGCGAAGAGGTCGATGGCTGCGGCATGAAAGGCCGCGCCGAGCTTGCCCTGCTTGCGATACCAGGCGACAAAGGGGCGCTGGATGATCATGATCACCCCCATGACCAGACAGGCGTAGAAGGCGCAGGTTTCGGGCTGGTACTGCTTGATCACGAGCATATAGATCAGAAAAAAGAGGGGGATAAGGAAGTGAAATCCCCGGGCCATGACGTCTTTGAAGCGGGGCAGTTCGGCGCGCGGGATACGTTCGAGGCCCAGTTTGCAGGCTTCCAGGTGCGTGATGTAGAGCAGGGCCGCATAGGACGCAAAGGCGGGCACGATGGCGGCCTTGAGCACATCGATATAGGGCACGTTGACATATTCGGCAATGATAAAGGCGGCGGCTCCCATGATGGGCGGCGCGAGTTGGCCGTCGGTACTGGCGGCAACCTCGATGGCGGCGGCCTTGGTGGGTGGATAGCCGACCTTTTTCATCAGGGGAATGGTAAAGGTGCCCGTGGTGACGATGTTGGCGATGCTGGAGCCGGATACCATGCCGGTAAGCCCGCTGCTGAGGACGGCGGCCTTCGCGGGGCCTCCGCGAAATCCACCCAAAATGCTCAGAGCCAGTTGTGTGAAAAAGCGACCGCCTCCAGCGCGTTCGAGCATGGCGCCGAAAAGCACGAAGAGAAAAACAATTCGCGCACTGACGTAGAGGGGCGTTCCGTATATGCCTTCGACGCTGAGGCTCATCTGGCCAACAAAGCGGTCGAGGCTGACCTTTTTCTGCGCCAGGATATCGGGCATCCAGGCGGCTTCGGAAGCGAAACTGTAGATACAAAAGAGAAGCGCGATGGCTGGAAGGGCGGGACCGATGGATCGTCGGCATGCTTCCAGCACCATGACCAGCAGAATCAGCCCGGCGATAATGTCGCGGGGCAGGGGAGAGCCGGAACGCGAGGCCAGCCCTTCGTAATCGACCATGAGATAAAGCGCCGCCGCCGCGCCCAGGATCGCCAGCGCCCAGTCGAATATGGGAATACGGTCCCGACGGGAAAACGCCGCGATGCCAAAGCGGGCCTTGCGAAAAAGCGGCCGACCCAGGAAGATGAGCGCCATGGCAAAGGCCAGGTGGATGCAGCGCGTGTAGGTGGAGTCGAGCGTGAGCCCCAGGGCGATGTCGTTTTCGCCAAGGGGCAATCGGATGTTGCTCGATATGGCCAGCTGGAAAAGCGACCAGCAAAAGGCCACGACAGGCAGCACGTATCGCCCCGGCCCTTGCGGATGCCGCCAGACATGGTCCTCATCGGCATACTTCTCGGCTTCCGCTTGGGCCGCTTCGATTTCTTCAGGCGTAAGATGCTGCGTGGACATGGGCGTTCTTTTTATTTCAATCCGGCTTCCTGGTAGTACTTCATCGCGCCGGGATGCAGCGGAGCCGTCAGTCCTTCCAGCATACGTTCCCGCGTGAGGCCCTTGTAGGCTTCGTGGAGGGTTTTGAACTTGTCCAGATTGTCAAAGACTTCCTTGGTGATGGCATAGACCACTTCATCCGGTGTATCTTCCGAGCAGATCAGCGTCGCCTTCACGCCGAAGGTGGTCACGTCCTGCTCATTGGTTGCCTGCTCATAAAACTCAATGGGGATTTCCGCCACGGCATAATAAGGGTTCTTTTCGAGAAGGGCCTCCACGCCGGTGATCGGGACAAAGTGCACCTTGCGGCGGCCCGCGGTGGCTTCCTTGATCGCCCCGTTGGGATGGCCGACGGTGTAGAAGAAGGCGTCGATGCGGTCATCCTGAAGGAGTCCGGGGCCTTCCGCAGCCTTGACGCTTTCGGCCCGTAGGTCTTTTTCCCAGTCGATCCCGGCATTGGCCAGGGCGTCGATGGCGTTCTGGCGCTGGCCCGATCCGGGGTTGCCGATGTTGACTCGCTTGCCCTTGAGGTCCATGAGAGAATTGATATCGGCGTCATCGGCGGCGATAAGCGTGACGAGTTCGGGGTGGATGGAAAAGACGGAGCGCAGTTTCTTCTGCGGTCCCGCGTCTTCCCATTCGGCCAGGCCGTTCCAGGCCTGAAACTGCCGGTCGCTCTGGGCGATGCCGAAATCCAGGTCGCCCTGAAGCACGGCGTTGATATTGAAGACCGAGCCCCCCGTCGATTCGACTGAGCACTTGATGTTGTAATCTTTTTTGTCATTGACCATCTTGGCGATGGCCCCGCCCGTGGGATAATAGACACCCGTGAGGCCCCCAGTACCAATGGTGGCAAATTGGCGCGCGCCGCTTTCTTCGCCGCTTTCCGTCGATTCCTGCTGGCAGCCGGTGAGGCCAATCAGGCCGGCCATAATGCATATAAGAACAGCTATAATGATGCGTTTCATGGGATTTCCTTTCTCCTCCTGAAATAGTCCTACCAATATGTAGCAGCATTTGATTCCGTATGCAAGCCTGACGGTGGCCGAATAAAGAGGCCCGAAATTTTCGGGTCAGAATCGTACTCCCCAGACAACCACCCAGTTGCGCGCCAGGCAAAACTTGTGTTTTTTTGGCCTTGCGGGACGGCAGGTAAACTCCTAAAATGGTTTTGGGTGTATCAAGATGATGCGGCCGCATTCGATGGGAAGGTTTTTGTTTATGAAAAATGCCTGGAGAGAGATCAACCTGTTTCTGGGGCGGTTCCTGAGCCCGGCGGTTCGGTATATCCTGCTCGCCAACGTGATCGTCTTTATCCTGATGGTGCTCCTGACTCCTTTCAGCAAATCGATTACTGCCTTTTTCGGTCTGCTTATCCAGCGGCCGGTATTGGTGGTGGAGCGGTTTTTTTTATGGCAGTTGGTGACGTATATGTTCATGCATGCCGACGTGCTGCATCTGCTCTTTAACATGCTGATCCTCTGGTTCTTCGCGCCCCGGCTGGAGTATCGCTGGGGGACGCAGAAGTTTCTGCGCTTTTATTTTATCGTGGGCATTGGTGCAGGATTGATCAATATTCTGGCTTCCTACCTGACCTATTGGGGAGGGCAGGAGGAAGTCATTCAAATCGGGATGCTGGGCGCGTCGGGCGCTATCTATGGCGTCCTGCTGGCCTACGCCCTGACCTGGCCCAATGACACGGTCCTGCTATATTTTGCCATTCCCATCAAAATCAAGTACCTCATGATTATCCTGGGCGTCTTTGCCTTTCTGGGATCGGTAGGCAGTTCTGGAGACGGCATCAGCCACGTGACGCATCTGGGCGGCATTTTGGTGGCGTTCATTTACCTGAAGGCGGGGCCTTTTCTGGGCGGCGGTGGTGGGAAGCGACGCAAACGCAAGCCGAAGATCGTCCAGGTGGACCCGCGTAATCATCCCGACTTTCGCTAGAATAGCAAGGAGGCCGGTGTGGCCCAGCTCTATTTTCGCTACTCGACCATGAATGCCGGCAAGTCCACGGACATTCTCAAAATCGCCCATAATTACGAGGAACAGGGCAAGAAGCCCCTACTTTTTACGCACGCGCTGGACAGCCGAAGCGGCATCGGCCGCATCCGTTCGCGTATCGGCCTCTCGCGTCCGGCCCTGGTTATTGATGACGAGATGGATATCCTGGAGACCTTGGAGGTATATCTGCCGGTGGATTGTGTGCTGGTGGACGAGGGCCAGTTTTTGAAGCGGCGGCATGTGCTGCAGCTATGCAAAGTTGTGGACAAGTGGAACGTTCCTGTGATTGTATATGGCTTGCGAGCGGATTTTCAGAACAATCTCTTCGAAGGTAGCGAGGCGCTTTTCTGCTATGCCGATAAAATCGAAGAGTTGAAAACGGTCTGCTGGTTTTGCCATCGGAAGGCGACGATGAACCTGCGCATCCAGGACGGCAAACCCGTGCGGCAGGGCGAGCAGATCATGATCGGCGGGAACGAGAGTTATATTCCCATATGCCGCAAGCACTATTTTGACGAGAAGCTGGACGAACGGGAATTTCACTTTTTTGATCAATAAGCCGGACGTCTGCTTTGCCATGAAGCCGAGGATCGCTCTTTTGCGACATTATCTTGCCTTTATCATTCTCTGCATCTTTTCCTTTCTCAGCCTGAATCTGTGGGCGCAGGAGCCGACTCCGGAACCTTCGCCAACGCCTGCACCTGCCGCCGACGATGCAGGCACAACGGATGCCGTCAACCTGACGAACGCGGCGACCTATGTGATGGAATGGATGCGGGAAAACGCGACGGATTTTGTCAAGGAGCCGGGAAGAGCCGGCGGGATTCATTGGGAGCGGATTATTCTGATTCTGCTGGTTTTTATTCTGGCCGGATTGATGACGCGGACGGTTTTTGCCTATCTGGCGAAGAAACATGAAGAGGGCAGCGGCCTGCGTCTGTTTTTCAACCGGCTGAAGAGTTCCTGGCCTTTCTTTCTGATTTTCTCGGGCATCAATCTGGTGGTGCATATTCTGGGGATTGCGAGTCTGGTTGGATCGCGTTTTGGCGACGCGCTGGATTTTTTCAATCTTTTCCTCTTTTTCTTCTGCCTGATTTCGCCGCTGGATATCTTTGTTTTCAACTATTATTACCCGGAAAAGCGCAGCATTCGGATTCCACGGCTTTTGCAGGACGTGATTCGCTGGGTAATATATCTGGTGATTCTGGCTTATACTTTCAGTATTGCTTTTAAGATTCCGCTCATGCCGCTTTTCGCCACTTCGGCGGTGCTTTCCTTTATCCTTGGTTTTGCCCTGCAGGATACGCTTTCAAATCTCTTTGCCGGCTTGGCGATTCATTTCGAGGGGTCTTTTGGGCTGGGCGACTGGGTCTATGCCGGTAACAAGGAGGGCCAGGTGGCGGCGATGACCTGGAGGACGATCAAGATCAAGACTTTTGAAGACGATTACATGATCATCCCCAATAGCACCATTGCCAAGAATGAAATCATCAATTACAGCCAACCCACTCCGATGACGGGGCGCGTGATGCAGATCGGCGTGAGTTACGAAGTGCCGCCGGGCAAGGTGGAACGGGTGATCATGGAAATATTGGGCAAGGTGGACGGCGTGGCCCAGTATCCGGCTCCGCGCATTCGGCTAGCAGAGTATAGCGACTTTTCGATTAATTATAACATCCGCTTCTGGATCAAGGACTACAGTCTGCACAAGCGCATCTGCCACGACGTGTTTCACCTGCTCTGGTACCACTTCAAACGCGAAGACATTGAGATCCCCTTCCCGATTCGCAATGTCTATATGCGCGAGAGCTACGATCCCAAGTCGGAATCGGCCATTGCCGGCAAGGTGCGGAAGCTGGGACGAATCGACTTTCTGAATCCGCTTTCGCGCGATGAACGCGACGGCCTGGCGCGGGAAATGTACGAAACTGTTTTTACGGCGGGTGAAACGATCCTGGAGCAGGATCAACGGAACACGCGCTTTTATATTATCGACTCGGGCACGGTGGACGTGCGGATCAAGGCCAGCGCCGGCCGCCCGCGCAAGATCGCCTCGCTGGGGCCGGGTGAGTTTTTCGGTGAGCATACCCTGCTGACCGGTGAACAGACATCGGCGACGATTATCGCTGCGGATGATGTGCACTTGTCGGTGCTGGACAAGGGCAGTTTTCAGGACTTGCTGGAAGCGCATCCCGAGATCGCGGAATCGATCAGCCATATCCTGGTCGATCGGGCGCTGGAACGGGAAAAGCGCACGGAAAAAATGATCAGCGAAATTCAGGAAAGCGAATCGGAAGGCGAAGAAAAGAAGCAGGAAATCGCGCAAAGCCTGAGCCAGCGGATTCGCCATTTCTTTGGCCTTGGTTGATCGGTCTTATTGCTTTTGTGCTTCCGGATTGAAATCACGATGTGGTTTGGGCGGATTGTTTATCGTCAGGCGGACTTATTGCGGGCCTTTGCCGAGTTTCACTTTTTTGGTCGGAGATCCGTGCCAGGCTTTCTGGCCGTTCCAATAGAGGGTGATTTTTCGGTCAAGCCGGAGCTTTTCCAGGTCCACTTCCAGTCCTTCCGTGCCTTCCGAATCGATATGGACTTCTTTTTCTTCGATGGTGCAGGTGAAGGACGGCGCGGTGCTGATGGCTGGATCGCGTCGCATGGTGATCCCCCAGCAGCGGCAGTAGCGGTCCCTATCAGCTACAAAGCGGAACTGCTGCGGGCGTTTTCTTTCGTATCGCATCATCCAGGTCAGCAGTTCGTCAAACTTGCCGGGAGGAAAGCCATGCCCGAATCCTTCCATGATATCCAATCGCGGCTCCTGCCCCCATTTTCGAATTTCGTTTGCCAGGGCCTGGGCGTTTTCCGGAGGAACCAGCAGGTCAGCCGCCCCATGGCTGATACTGATGGGCAATCCGCTGGCGTTGCGTCCCAGGCCTATCGTGGCGTCATCGGGCTTGTCGGTGTCGCCTTGCAGATAATTCGGTCCTGCCGCATTGATCGCCAGGGCCGCCCAGCGATCCGGCGTGCGAAGTCCGATGGACCACGTTCCCATCCCGCCCATGGAACTGCCGATCAGGTATCGACGGTCCGGATCGACAGGAAAGCGTTCCTCAATATCCTGAACTTCCTCCCAGAAGCAGTCTTCACCGGCATCGCGATATCCCAGCTCACCGACAAAGAGACGGAACTCGAAGAATTCGGCGGCTTCCTGATATTCCTCACTGAGATAGGTGTTTTTTTCGAGGGGGGAAATGTCGGTGGCAGTGTGTTGCAGCATGTGGACGATGCCGCGTCCATGGAGGACAAAAACGGCGGGATAGGTTTTTTCGGGATCGTAATCACGCGGCAGGCGCACCTTGTATAGCCGGAGTTGTTCTTCGTCTTCTGATGGAAAGGTCACAATGAGGGACTGGCGGCGCTTGAGATAGGCGTCCCAATTCGCCAGTTCGGGACTCATGTGGTTCAGGTATTCGCGGCACCAGTTCAGCGTTTTCCGTCCCCAGAGCGGCACGCCTTTTTCCTGGACTTCATCGGCGGAGCGTTTCCATTCATGCTCCACCGCCTGGCGCAGGGAATCGAGTGAATCCCGGACCATGGGGTGGTCGGCTTCCTTTTCCAGCCGCGAAATAAGCCCACGCAGGCGGTTCACGTCTTCTCCGGGAAAGGACAGCTCTGTTTTCAGCCGGGTCCGCATTTCCCCGCGATTGTCAAACAGTTGCACTTCAAAATCCACGGGGTTGCCATTGAGTGATGGGGGAGTGGCGCGGACGGAATAGTGGCGCGGCACTTCGGGCGAGCCGCCGTTATGCATCTGAAAATCCCGCTCCCGCTTGTCCTGTCGGGCGTGGATGCGGCATCCATGGTCGGGCCAGAGGGATATGATAATCTCGCCGAAATCCCCCCGGTGCCAAACCTCGTGCTTGGCAACCAGTGCTGTGCAGAGCGCTTTTTCGGGCCGACTCAGGCGCAGGTATTGCATCTTGCCCGGTTGGGGATTGCCGCTGCTTGTCTCGCCCCATCGCAAAACCTGTCGATACCGACCGCTTCCTTTGTTTACCTGCACGCACACGCCCAGGTCGCCCGAAAACCCGGCAGGAGTATTCAGCATTTTCCAGGGGATGGCGATGTCGTAAATCGTTTCGCCCTTTTCGGGGTCCCGGTGGATTTGACCACATTCATCAGGGATCGCGCTGCCGTGGTACTCGGTTCCGCGGTCACCGGCCATCTGATACACCCAGCACACCTTGCCGGAGTCGGTCAGGGCAAAGCCGAAATAGCCATCGTCCGGCCCCACATAGCGGGTATCGATCGGCAGACCATGCGAACCGTCTCCACGGGCGTCAATACCTATCTGGATACTGTCGCCGTCGTAGATATGGTAGCCGCTCTGGTGGTTTTCGTGGCTGGGGCTTTTGACCCGAATATGGAAAAGGATGGACTCGTTACTGACAGCGACCCAACCGCGTGCGGCCAGGTCGATTTCTGGGTGCTTCATCTCAAAAACCGGTTCTCCGGAACGCCAGGCACTGTCATCTCCCGAGACCCACTGGATAACAGGGAATTCCTTGCCAATAGTGCTTTGGCTCAGTTCAATAACCTGGAGTTCAGGAAAAAAAGGCTGCATATCCGCCTGCTCTTCCACGAAACAAGGCTGGCGCATTATCCAGACATATTTAACATAAGCTTAATGTTTGGAATACAATGCATGCCCAGCCCGAGTCCCGTCACCCACACACCACCACACCATGCGTCTCCCCGGACGACATTTCTGCCGCCATCGGTTATTATTTATCGGTAAAATAAAAGGCGACCTAAAGCAAAAAATATCAGCTATCTCCAGCACCCCGCAAATATGCTGGCGCCGCAACAGGGAAGCAGGCTCCGTCTATAGCGAGCCTTTGCGAGGTTCTTGAACCTGCAACAAGAAGAGGATGGAAATCACCACCATCACCATGGAGGGGATCGTAAGGACATAAAAATCAAGGGTAAACTGGCGGATGATGGAACTGCTGGTGGAGGCGAGAAGCATACCGGGGAACAGGAAAAAATTCTGCATGCTGAGATAGGCGACTCTTTTCTTGAGGGGCGAAATTTCGAAGCCGAGGGTCTGGGTTCCGATTTTGCCGCCGATCATGGAAAAACCCAGCAAAAAAAACAAGGTGTAGAAACCAAATATCGTGCTGACCCCATAGGAAAGGATGCAAAGCAGAAGGAAGGCGGACTGGCAGATAATGGATACCGTCTTGCCACCCAGACGATCCCCCACAAATGCGCCAATCGCGTTTCCGGCCAGGATTCCGATGGTCTGGGCAATCAGGAAGCGTCCCAGATAGGTATCGGGCAGTTGGAGTTCGTGAATGGCAAAGATGCTCAGAAAAGGAACGACAATATGGATGCCCATCCAGAAAAACCGGCCGCACAGGTAGAGGGTGAGGCGCTTATCGGCCTTGAGGGTGGCGGGAATATCGCGGATGAACTCGCGCCAGTTTCCGCGTTCATCCTTGCTCCGTTTTGGGGGGAGATTGGTTTCGCGGGTGAAGCCGAAAATCACGTAAGACATCAGCAGAAAGGAAAAGGCGATCAGGTGCAGGATTCCAAAGCCATGAGAACCGGGATGGTTGGCGAGCACGAGTTCGATGACGCGTCCGGCTACCAGCCCGATAAGGGCGGCAATGACGAAGCGCAAGGCCCACAGTGACGAGAGCCGGTTTTCGGGAATCGTCTTGGCCACGAGTTCCTGCCAGGCGGACATGCTCAAGCCGGCGGCCAGGCCGGACATCAGCGGGGCAAGGACGAGTACGGCCACGGCAACTGCCGGATACTGGTCGGCTTTGTAAAAAAGAAAAAGTCCCGCCAGCAGATAGGGCAGCCTCTGGAAGACACCGGTCAGCATCACCAGCGGTTTCATCCGCGACAGCGATTCAATATAGCGCGCCACGAAAACCTGAACGCTGGTCACTCCCATGAACATCACGATCGGCGTAAAGGCGATAATCCACTGCGGCCCGCCCAGCGACTCAATCATGCGCGGCAATACGGCATTCATGTGAATGAAAGCCAGTCCGCCCATGTAGATGCCGCCTTCCGCCGCCAATGCCGGATAATTCCTCCAGAAAAGACGCTGACGCTCTTCGTGGTGATGGGCAAGAGAAGGAGATGGGGCGATAGACTCAGACATGGACGCTCTCTGCACATACCTCTGCTATGAGGCAAAACAATAATCCGCGATCATAGCACAGTCAAAAAGAAAGTCCAGACAATCATCCATGTTTTTTGTTTAAGGCTGGATTTATCTGATAAAAAACGCGCTTACATATCGTAAAGGCCGCCATCGTAGCCGTAGCCGCCCATACCACCGCCGTAGGGATCGCCGTCTTCTTCGTCGCCCATGCCCAGGCCGAGAACGTCTCCCATCTCTTCCTCGATCTTTTCGGGATCTTCACCGGCCTTCAGGCGACGGATGGCTTCCTTCACTTCCTTGTTGTCGCCCTGTCCGACGATGTTCATCATCTTTTCCATGAAGTGGCCCATCTGCCGCGGGTCGTTTTCATCCATGCTTTCGGCCGCGCCCATGAGTTTCATCATCTCGCGTTCGGCATAGGCCTGTTGCTGGGGTGTCATGTTTTCAAAGGGATCGTCCATGGGGCCGCCATCGCCGCCCATTTCATCCGCTCCGGGAGCCCCTTCCTGGTTTTTTGACTTCGTCGAAGTCAGGGCCGCAAAGGATGACATCAGCTTTTCCAGATCTTCATCGCCGCATTTGGGGCAGGTGGGTTTCTTGTCCGTGCTGATTCGTTGGGAATAGAATTTATAGATCATGCGGCATTTATGGCATGCGTATTCGTAGATAGGCATCGGGTGCTACCTCCCTGTCGCTGGTATATGAAAACGCGCCACCTGAAGGGGCTTTGCAAACGAGGCAATTATGACAAAAGATTTTCTGTAAATCGAGATTTTTCGAAAGCAAATTCCGGAACTGGGCGCACGAAATAAATGGGGGACTGATTTAATCTGAAGCAACGAATCGAAGAGTTTTCTGAG
>CAYWYC010000021.1:0-5912 GCA_964462565.1 uncultured Candidatus Sumerlaeota bacterium
TGGCGCTCAGAAGAGGACCACATCGTTTTCAGAACGAATTCAGAATTCCCGGGAAATCTTCTGATAGAAGGAATCAGCCCCCATTTATGTCGTACATCTGTGAGGGGAGAATTGCAATTTTCCTTGCGACGGGCGATGGTTTCCTTAATGATAGAGAACAGTATGATTTATCATGAAGGAGGAAGAGCATGAAGCATAGCGCATTGATTTATATAGTTTGTATCCTGCTGGTTCTTGTGGCGGGGTCGGCAGTGGCGGAAGAGGTATTTCCAAAGGAAGGCTGGAAGCATGAACCGAACCCTCTCGCCAGCCCCGATGCCTATCCGGGCGGAGAAGTGAGCATCTACGGCGGGCCGTCCATGCACAGCCTGAACTATCTGCTGGACAACAACACTTTCAGCGCCCAGGTTTTCGGGCTGATGTATGAGACCCTTCTGACCGACGATCCCATTACTCTTGAAGAGCGTCCCTTTATCGCGAGGAAGTGGTCGATTTCCGACGACAAGAAGGTTTTTACCTTCTGGATTGATCCCAAGGCAAAGTGGAGCGACGGCAAGCCCATCACCGTGGAAGACGTCAAGTGGACCTACGAGCAAATCCTGAAGCCGGAAAACATTACCGGGCCTTTCAAGGTTTCCCTGGAGCGCATTGAAAAGGCGGAGATCCTGGCGCCCGACCAGATTCGTTTTACGGCAAAAGAGGTCCACTGGAAAAATCTCGGTGCGGTAAGTGGTATGCCCATTTTGCCCAAGCATACGTACCAGGACATGGACTTCAACCTGATCAACTTTGAGTTTCCCGTGATCTCGGGGCCTTATCGTCTCAAGGAAAACAAATCGGGCATGCATATTTCCATGGAGCGGCGGAAAGACTGGTGGTATCGGGCTTATCCCGAAGCCGAAGGGGTCTATAATTTTGACATCATCAAGTTCAAGATTTTTGAAAGCGCCGAAAATGCCTACGAGGCTTTCATGAAAGGCGAGATTGATATTTATCCGGTAAACACGGCGCGGCTCTGGGTGACGGAGACGGCAGGCGACAAGTTTCAGAAGAACTGGATCGTCAAACAGAAAATTTACAATTACAACCCCAGCGGCTTTCAGGGCTTTGCCATGAATATGCGCAAATTTCCCTTCGACGACGTAAACGTCCGCAAGGCAATCGCCTATCTGGTGAACCGCGAGAAAATGAATGAAACCCTGATGTACAATCAGTATTTCATGCATAAGTCCTATTACGAAGATCTTTACGGGCCGGGCAACCCCTGTCCGAACCCCCTGATTCCCTTTGACAAGGGCAAGGCCCGCGAACTGCTGGCGGCTTCGGGCTGGAAGGCGAACCCCGAAACGGGAATTCTGGAAAAAGACGGAAAGCCCCTGGTGATTAATTTTCTGGCGCGCTCACAGAGTTCCATGAAGTTTCTGAATATCTTTCAGCAGGACCTCAAAGACGTGGGCATCGATATGAAGATTGACATGAAGGACTGGGCGGCCTGGACCAAGGACATGATGGAATTCAATTACATGATTACCTGGGCGGCCTGGGGTGGTGTGGTGAAGAAGGATGCCGAAGGCATGTGGCATTCCAAGGAAGCCACCCGCGAGTCGGGCAATAATATCACCGGCTTCCAGAATGAAAAAGTCGATGCCATGATCGAACGCACCCGTACCATCTTCGACATCAATGAGCGGCACGACATCATTCGCGAGATCGATCATATCGTGTATATGGATTTTCCTTACGCGCTTCTCTGGAACCTGGATTACGAGCGGCTGCTTTACTGGAACAAGTTTGGCGTTCCGCGCACGGTGCTTTCCAAGTATTCCGACTATTCTTCGGCCCAGGCCTACTGGTGGGCCGATGAGGATTCGGAACTGGACCTGGAGGACGCGCAGGAGACGGGCCGAAGCCTTCCGGCGCACCCTTATGAAGTGCATTTTGATAAACGCTTTCAGGAGAAATAAAATCCGCCCATGGCTTCCAATCGCCTGGAATACTTCATCAAGCGCTTTATCCTGATCGTACCCACTTTTCTGGGTATTACCTTTGCCTGCTTTGCCCTGGCCCAGTTCACGCCGGGGGGGCCTGTGGATATGGCCGTCCTGCGGATGAAGGGCCAAACCGATGGAGAGGCCGGCCAAGGGGCCTCGTCCGACGCCACCATCAGCCCCGAGCAGCTGGAAGCCATTCGTAAGAATTTCGGATTCGACAAACCCCTCCTGATGCGTTACTGGAAATATCTGGTAACGGACCGCCTGGGCATGGCCAGCAATTCCTTCAAGTTCCGCAATCGCACCGCCTGGGAACTTATCCTGGAACGCCTTCCCGTGTCCCTGACCTTTGGCATTACGGGTTTCATTCTGTCCTATCTGATCTGCGTTCCCCTCGGCATTGCCAAAGCCTTGCGCAACGGCAGCCGCTTTGATGCCATTACCAGCGTGATTATCCTGATCGGCTACGCCATTCCGCCCTTTGTGCTGGGCATGGTTTTGAAAATGCTTTTTTCGGGAACCGTTGAAGGCCTCTGGAATATTTTTCCCCATGCCGGTTTTGTGTCGGAGAATTTTGACGAGCTTTCCTTTTTCGGCAAAGTGCGGGATATGGCCTGGCACATGTTTCTGCCCGTGATCTGCTACATGGTCGGCCACTTCGCCGTACTCACCATACTCATGAAAAACTCCCTGCTCGAAGAAATTGCCAAGGACTATGTCCGAACGGCCCGCGCCAAGGGATGCTCCGTCTCCCGGTCGATCTGGATTCATGCCCTGCGCAATTCGCTCATCCCCATCGCCACGGGCTTCGGCGGAATCCTCATGATCATGTTTGCCGGATCGGTGCTGATCGAGCAGGTCTTTGAAATTCCCGGCATCGGTCGGCTGAGCCTGGAGTCGATTGTGGGCCGGGACTATCCGGTCTTTATGGGCATCGTCACGCTCACGGCCATACTGGGCCTGCTTGGACAGATTCTATCCGATTTCTGCTACGTCATTATCGACCCGAGGATTGACTTCAACAAATGAAACGGCCCCTCATACGACTCAATCCCGTTACACAGAAACGGCTTCGACGCTTTCGTGGTATCAAGCGCGGCTGGTGGGCCATGTGGATTCTCATCATCACCTTTGTGATCAGTCTTTTTGCCGAATTGATCTGCAACAAGAATCCCCTGCTCATCCGCTACGAAGGACGATTCTATTTCCCCATTTTCAAGTATTATCCCGAGGATACCTTTACGGGCAGCGGCAAGCAGACCCGGCCCGATTACAAGGATATCAATGAGACCGCAGCCTTTCAGGATAATTCCGACAATTACATGATTTTCCCGCTGGTTCCCTATTCGCCCGAAGAAACGATTGATCCCGCGAGGATCGAGATTCCCAACGAGGTGATGGTTCGGATTATGGCGGTGGAGCATACGGCGACGGTGAATGTGGATCCGGAGTATGAGATCGAACGAAACTACGGCGCCGATTATTTCTTCGGCCTGGAAAAAGAAGAGGACGCCAGAGGCATGGATTTCCAGGAGCACTGGTCTGTCAGCGACGCCCTGAAGGAAGCGATTCGTCTGCGCTTTGAAAATCAGAATGCCCCCCGATACGAAGAAACCATTCGCAGGAAAAGCGAAGGGATTCCGCGGCAGGCGGTGGTGTCCATGCCGGACTTTGAGCCGCGCCGTCGGGAGCCGCGGAGTGTGCGCCTGACCTTGCGCGAGGTGCTGGAGGCCGATGCCAAGCCGGGCTTGCTCGTCTTCAATGAAGATCTGGAGATCAAGCGCGGCGGTGCGCCCATGTGGGATTCCGCTTCCGAAGAAGAAAAGGCCCAGGTGCTCGAGCTGGTCCAGGAACGTTTTGAGCAACCCGTGGTTTTTCAGTCCCTCGCCCTTGGCGGTGATATGTATAATCTGGCTTTTGAGAAGGAAGACCTGCGCTTTCCTTTCCGGCCGATTCTATGGAGCCACCCCCTTGGTTTGGATGATGCCGGACGCGACGTGCTGGTCCGAATTTTCTACGGCTATCGCTTGTCCATGAGTTTCGGCTTGCTGCTGGTTCTGGCGGCCACGATCCTCGGCGTTATCATCGGTTCCGTCCAGGGTTATTTTGCCGGACTTCTGGACATTACCGGCCAGCGCCTGATCGAAATATGGCAGGCCTTGCCATTTCTCTACGTCATGATCCTACTCGGTTCCACCTTCGGGCGCAGTTTCAGTCTCCTGCTGGTGGTCTATGGGCTTTTCAACTGGATCGGCCTGTCCTATTATATGCGCGCGGAATTTCTGCGTCTCCGCAAGCAGCAGTTTGTCGAAGCCGCGCGGGCTATCGGCGTGCCCACGTGGAAGATTCTGTTCAAGCATATTTTTCCGAACGCCTTGGTGCCGATCATCACTTTTCTTCCCTTTTCCCTGGTCGGCGCGATTGGTGCATTGTCGGCCTTGGACTATCTCGGTTTCGGGGTTCCGCCGCCCACTCCCAGTTGGGGCGATCTTTTGAACCAGGCGCAGACCTACCGCTGGGCATGGTGGCTGATTCTGTGGCCATCCCTGTCGCTTTTTATCGTGATGCTCCTGGGCGTCTTTGTAGGCGAAGGCCTCAGAAATGCCTTTGACCCGCGTGACTATACCGATATAAAATAGTCTGTTGAAACGTGCCGATTCGGTGCTCCTATTCCACGAGGTGAACGTCATGTCGCCCAAAGCTTTTGCCGAAAGATTCCTCGCCCATCTGGACAAGATCGATCCGTCCGAAGTGGAGAACTTTGTGCGTCGCACCGTGCAGGAGCGGGATTTTGTGGTGCGGATTTTCGACGCCCTGACCGAGGGCATTGTGGTGATCGATCCCGACTCACGGATTACGCTGGTGAATCCGGCGGCGCGGCGCATCCTGCAATGGACTCCCAAGCGGCGGCTTGTGGGCGAGGCCCTGCTCGATGAACTCGACGATGGACCGCTTCGCGAGGTGGTGGAGGATTTTATCAGCAATCCGCGCCTCATTCAGAACGAGGAGATGGCCTTTTCGCCCAAGAGTAACAAGGTTTATAACCTGCACATTATTCCCATCACCGATCCTGATAACGACAATGCGGCCTATGGCGCGGCGGCGCTCATTTTGCAGGACCTGACCCTTTCCCGGGATAAACAGGCCCGAGACGCCCAGGCGGAAAAGCTGGCCTCGCTCTTCACCCTCACCGCCGGGGTGGCCCATGAAATCAAGAATCCGTTGAATTCCCTGAGTATTCACGCGCAGCTGCTCGAAAAGGCGGCGCGCAATATTTCTTCCGATTCGGGCAAAATGCCCCGCAAGACGGCGATCCGCGTCATGCAGTCGTGCAACGTGATCGGCGAAGAAGTCGAGCGCCTGCGGCAGTGTGTGGATGACTTTATCGAAGCGGCCCGTCCCCACAAGCCCCATCTGGCTCCCGCCGCGCTGAACCCCATTGTGGAGTCGGTCATACGCACCGCCCGTCTCGAAGCGGAGGAGCGGGGCATCCAGATTCGGGAAGCATTGGAGCCGGATTTGCCGGTGCTCATGCTCGATGAAAAGCAGGTCCGGAGCGCCTTGCGAAATCTGATTCGCAACTCCATCGAAGCCATCGAGGCGGCCAGGCGTCCGGCAGGGGAGGGACAGATCAATATTCGCACATCGACTCTGGAAGACATGGTAACGCTGGAAGTGGCCGATAATGGTTGCGGCGTTTCCGATGACGATCTGCCCAAGTTGTTTGAGCCCTATTTCACGACCAAGTTCAACGGCTCCGGTCTGGGGCTTATGGCGGTGGCGCGGATTATGCGCGAGCATAGCGGGCTGGTCAGCGTCAAGAGCGACCTCGATGAAGGCGCGGCCTTTGTCCTCGAATTTCCCATCGTCAACCGCAAGGTCAAACTGCTGGAAGATCGCCAGGCCAGCGAAGAATGAAGT
>CAYWYC010000021.1:6012-13337 GCA_964462565.1 uncultured Candidatus Sumerlaeota bacterium
TAGAAAGTATTGCATGAAGAAAAAACACCTCATCCAACTCGTCATCGGTATCCTCACCAGTGCGGTGGCGCTGTATTTTGTTTTCAAGGATGTTTCCTTTCGCGAAGTCCTGAATTCCTTTCGGGATTTTGACTATATCTGGATGCTTCCGGCTTTGGCTGTTTTTTATTTCGGCCTGTATTTGCGGGGTATTCGCTGGTCCATGCTATTCAAGCCCAACTACCGGCTCTCCACCAAAGACGCCACGGGCGGCATCTTTATCGGCTTTGCCTTCAACAGTATTCTGCCCGCCCGGGCCGGTGAATTTGTGCGTTCCTACCTCATCGGAAAAAAGGCCAATTCCGGCTTCAGCATCGCCTTTGCCACCGTGATCGCCGAACGTCTTCTGGACCTGGTGGCCATGTTGCTCTCCTGGGTGCTGGCTTTTTTATGGGCCGGACGTGAACTGATCCGACGCGATGCCGAACTGACGATATCCTTGTTTGGCGCACAAAAAAGAACCATGACGGGCGAGGCCTTTATGGAAGGAGCCGTCGGCGTTGTTTATCTTTCCATGATGCTCATCGCGTTTATTATTCTCGTAGGGATTCCCAGGACCCGTTCCATGATGCTGGCGGTCTTGCACTGGATGAAATTCATCCCCCATATTATTCGCGATAAAATCGAGATGATCGTCCATCGCTTTGGCCAGGGATTGGAGTCTTTTCACAGCCCCCGCCGCGTCTTCGGCCTGCTGATATTTTCTCTGCTTATCTGGCTGACCAATGCCCTGTCCATTCTCTTTTTGTCCTATGGATTCGATTTTCAAAATACCATGACCGTTGCCCAGAGCGTTGCGCTCATTTTTATTGTTTGCGTCTTTATATCGGTGCCTGCCGCTCCGGGGTATTGGGGCTTTTTCGAAGCCGGTGTTATTTTCGCGATCATCATGATGGGCATCCATCCCAATGACTCCAGTGTCCGCAGCTACGCGATTCTGGTTCACCTGACGCAATGGTTGCCGATCGTGGCTATCGGGCTTCCCTGGGCCTGGATGTCTCATGTATCGATGGATGTGGTGGAAGAAGCGGAAGAACGGGCCGAGGCGGAAGAAGAAGCCCTGGAGGAAGAAATCCTCGAGAACGGGGAAGAGTCCTGAAGCAGAAAATGCGGGACTTCGTCTTTTTGCATTGTGGCAATGCCTTTTCTTTTTTAATATAGGGATGAATGTGATTTCCCAATCTTAAGGATACAACTATGGCATCGGAAGCGAATATATACCTGCGAAACCTGAAGGAGGGTCTCTTTGCAAAGAAATTGCAAGCCTGCACGGAAGCCTTTCAGCAGTTGGCGGGGCTTGTCGATAAGCCCCAGCAATTTGGCGCCGAAATCGGCAAGGTCCTCAAGCAACTCTACGATTCTTACGAAGCCGATATCTTTTATTCTTTTACTGCCTGGATCGAAAAGCACCCCGCCCAGGATCTGGCCGATGCCGCGATGGAACCGGTACGCGATGCCTTTAACATGGTGCGCGACTGGCGAAAGACGCTCAAGGACATTCACACCGAAAGCCTCTCCCGACTGATTCGTTCGCAGATTCGTTCCCGCGATGTCCAGGCTGCCGCCGAGACCACAATCCGCTTCATCGATGAACACACGGGATCCAAGACCCATGTGGCCCGGCAGGTGGGCGCGATTCTAGGATCGCTGAATGTGGATCGCGCGCGTTCGGAAAAATTGATGGAATTTCTGGAATCGAAAAAGAAGGCGACAGGATTTCGCCCGGAAGATTATAAGGCCATGCGGGATAGCTATGCCGCTTCCCAGAACAATCTGTCCCTTTCCGAAGTCAGCCAGATGGAGTTGCAGTGGGATCGCATGCATACGGATGCCGTGGTGCAGTTGATGCGTCTGCTTCCCGGACGCGCCGCTTCCCGCCAGCCGTCCGCCGAGGATGTGCAGAAGGTGCATGATGCTTTTCACGCCGTCATAGCAGCCTATTTCAGTGATCCCGAACATCTGGGATTTGCCGAAGTGGCGCGTTTGCTTTCGGAATTCTGTCCGGCAGACCCGCGCGAAATCGGGCCTGTCGAGGGCATTGAAGACGTCGCCTTCTTGCGCATGGGTTCGAATGACAAACTGGCCTCAGTGCGGTCCTTGCGACAATTGGGCAAAAGCGACAAACTGGTTGCAAAAGTATTGGAAATGGCGAAGCGTCCCATGGATGGCAAAGCCGTCGAACGTATGGTCCGGCTCATGGGCGGCTTGTCTTCGCCGAAGTTTGCGCCCTTTCTGATCAAGGTGATTGAAAACAAAAAGATGGACCGCCTGCGCAATGAAGCCGTGGATGCTCTGGGACGTGTTGGTGGCGATCAGGCCTTGTCCGTTTTGCAGGATTTGCTGGATGAGTATTGCGGCACCCGGATCATCGACCCGCCTACCCAGCGCAAGATCAGCGGAGTGATTGCCGCCCTGGGGCGCATCGCGCGGCATCCCGATACTTCGGATCAGCAACGCAATGCCATCGTGCTGAAATCTTTTCGGAGCCTGCCGGAATCCAGCGGCTTGCAGCGCTTGGCGCTTCAGCATTTCTGCACCTACAATCCCGCGGGACTTTCACCCCAGGCCCAGCAGATCGCCGTGCATTATATCGTGAACAACCTCTGGAGCCAGGAAACCAAGAGCAAACTGGCTAAGGGAAACCCGAACCAGCGGACGGAACTCGGCTTTCGCGAGATGCTCGTGGATATTTTGAAAAATATGGGGAGCAGTTGTCTGGGTATCCTGATTCCCGAGGCGGAAAAGCGAGTAATGCAGTATTCGGGAGCCTATTGGGCAATGGCGGAGGCTTTTTCCGACATTGGTGATGTACGCGCCCTGCCGATGCTGGAGCGCATGTTGATCAATACCCTCCGTGCCGATGACGACGATATTCCCGAACACATGCGCGAGACATTTTACGATGCCGCGCAGGACGCCTATGTGCCCATAACGCGCGATAAAATAGCCCATGCCATTTGCTACACCATCCGCAAGACCTGCGGCAAAAAGGGCGTGGACCTGCTCAAGAAATTCGCCCGACAAATCCAGAAGCAGGAGATCGATGCTCCCGGTGATGAGACGGCGAGTTTTCTGGGATCGATTCTGTCGGGGGATCATATTCCCGGTCTGCCCCCGGTTGAGGAAATGGAAGAAGCCCCCGTTGCCAGTGAAAGTTCGGGGACCGAACACTTTGATCCCGACTGGGCCCAGGATAAAGGCGGCTCGACCGCGCCGCAAGGGCAGGCACGTCCCCGGGAAGGCGATTCCATTAAAAGTTTGCTCAAGGACATTCGCGGCAAGGGGCTTTTCAAGACCAAGGTCGAGAAAAGGGTTTCGGCCATCCAGGAAGCCGGAGCCAGGCGCGATCCGGAAGCGATTGCCGCCCTCGTTGAACTGCTGGACGACCCGGAAGTGATCCTGCGGTCGGCGGCCCAGACGGCGCTGAAGGAATTGATCAATCCCTTCGACAAGCACACGATTTTTCATTACTCCATGGCCCAGTTTCTGGAAGCCCTGAAGAAGGCTCCCGACAGCCGGCTCAAGCCGGCCACGGAGTTTCTGCTGGAATTGCATCCAGACCGACAACCGACGCAGAAGGTCCTGCTGGGGCTTGTGGAAAATGAGAAGAATCCGAAAGTCCGAAGCGTGGTGGCTGATGCTTTTCGCGAGACCAACAAAAAGAAGAAGGACAAGGAATCCGCCTCCATGCATGTGCTC
Organism: uncultured Candidatus Sumerlaeota bacterium; assembly: GCA_964462565.1. Lineage (GTDB taxonomy): Bacteria > Sumerlaeota > Sumerlaeia > UBA8349 > UBA8349 > CAYWYC01. Next base: position 9,751 of record CAYWYC010000021.1, read on the forward strand.
GATGTGGACCTGCCCGATTCGGGACTGTCCGCCGGAGTGGATGAGGAAGAAGAAGGGGATTCCGGCCCCGCCTATGATCCGAACAATCTTACCAAACAGGATATGCTCGCCCTGAAGCGGCGATATTTCAAGGAACGCCAGGAGTGGATTCGCAACGGCAAACAAGGCCCCGAACCGAAACCTCCAGCCGGAGTTTCTTTCTGAGTAATAAATTCCCCAAGGGAAATCTTGATCTGTTAGCCGACCCGTGGTAATGGTGGCAGATAGATGCATCAATGACAAAGAAGAAAGGCAGCGATCTTATGAGTGAGATAAGATGGGGCATTATAGCGCCGGGAGGCATCGCGCGGAAATTTGCGGACGGCTTGAAGGCCGTACCGGGAGCGAAGAAAGCGGCGGTGGCGTCGCGGAGTTTGAAACGGGCGCAGGATTTCGCCGACGAATATGGTTTTGAGCGGGCCTATGGGAGCTACGAAGAATTGGCGGCTGATCCTGATGTCGATGCCGTTTATGTCGCTTCGCCCCATTCCCACCACATGGAGCACAGCCTCCTCTGTATCGAAGCGGGCAAGGCTGTTCTCTGCGAAAAGCCCTTTACCGTGAATGCCGGCGAGGCCCAAAAAGTTTTCGACGCGGCGAAGGAAAAAGGCGTGTTTATCATGGAAGCCATGTGGACGCGATTCCTACCCATGATCTGCAAGGTACGTGAATGGCTGGCCGACGGGATGATAGGCGAGCCGCGCATGGTCATGGCCGACTTCGGTTTTGCGGCAGATTTTGATCCCGAAAAGCGCCACTTCAACCCGGCTCTGGCCGGCGGTGGCTTGCTGGATGTCGGCGTCTATCCTATTTCTTTCGCGGCCATGGTCTTTGGAGGCGGCATGCCCGATCGCATCGGCGGCCTGGCCGACCTGGGTGAGACCGGCGTTGATGAACAGGCTGTCATGACACTCGGATTCGGCCCCGAAAAGCTGGCCCTGCTGGCATGCGGCGTTCGAACATCCACACCCCAGGCAGCGCGCGTTATCGGATCAAAAGGCTCCATCGAAATCCCGCCCGCATTCTGGAGGGGCACGCGCGCCATTCTCAAGCGCAACGGCCATGATCCCGAAGAAATCGATATGCCCCACCAGAGCAACGGCTATGAATATGAAGCCATGGAAGTGCAGAAGTGCCTGGAAACTGGCAAATTGGAAAGCGACATCATGCCCCACTCCGAAACGCTCAAGGTGATGCGCATCATGGACACCCTCCGCGAGCAGTGGGGCATTGTATATCCCATGGAAAAATAGGAAGGCAGGCGAGAAGCATGGCGGAAATGGAATACGGAAAAATCGAAGGCATCGAAAAGCCCCTGTCACGTTTGGCCCAGGGGACCATGGTGCTGAGTTCAGAAAAGATGGACTGGTCCCTCGAACTCATGGACCAGATTTACGAGCAGGGCTGCAACACTTTTGATTGCGCCTATATTTATAGCGGTGGCAAAAGCGATTTGGCCTTTGGCGAATGGCTCCATACGCGCGGTGTGCGGGATAAAGTCGTCGTGATCGAAAAAGGCTGCCACCACGACCAGAGCGGAAGCCGCGTCAATCCCGAGGCCCTTAAGAACGACCTTGAGACCAGCCTCGACCGTCTCAAGACGGACCACGTGGAAATCTACCTGCTTCACCGCGACGACCCCAGCGTGCCAGTCGATGAAATTGTGGATGCCCTGAACGAACACGTCCGCAAGGGTCAGATCAAGATTTTCGGCGGATCGAACTGGCGACCCGAGCGCCTCGAAGCGGCCAATGCCTACGCCCTGACAAAAGGACTCCAGCCGTTCCGCGTGAGCAGCCCCAACTTCAGCCTCGCCGAAATGGTTCAGTCTCCCTGGGGCGGGGATTGCGTTTCCATCAGCGGCCCGCAAAACAAAAAAGACCGCGAATGGTACAGCCGTCAAAGAATGCCGCTCTTTACCTGGTCGAGTTTGGCGCGGGGCTTCTTTTCCGGCAAAATCAGTCGTGACAATCTGGACGCCCTCAAGGGCGCCGATCAAAGTTCGATTCGTGCCTATTGTCACGAGGTGAATTTTCAACGACTTGATCGCGTGACGGAACTCGCCAAAGAGAAGGGGCTTACCGTCCCCCAGATCGCCTTGGCCTATGTGGTGAACCAGCGCCCGACGCTGGATATCTACGCGCTGATCGGCTGCTATACGGCCGATGAATTTCGCCAGGCAATCGCAGCGTCGGCCCTGAAACTCACCGAAAACGAAATGGCCTGGCTGGACCTGCGGCGCGACAGGCCTGAATGATTGAATCATCACTTCAAAGAATCGAGTTTAATGTCAAGTAAACCAGATATCTACGCCAATTACGAGACCCTGCAATGGCTCCGTGACAATATCGAATTTCGCAAGGGCAATTCCGCCGAATTCTGGTACGATTACATGCAGTCCCAGTCGGGCGAATGCCTCCCGGTGGTCTATCAACCCTTCGATTCCAGCAAGCGATCCCACATCTGCGACCGCGGCCAGATCCTCGATTTTGCGGCCCATGCCGGTGGTGGTCGGGTGCTTGATTTCGGCCCGGGCGATGGTTGGCCCTCTCTGCCGCTTGCGCCGCTGGTCGATGAAGTGATCGGCGTCGATGGCAGCGAATTTCGCGTTTCCACCTGCGAATTCAACGCCCGTAAGTTGGGAGTGGAAAACGCGCGTTTTCGTTTTCTCGAACCCGGCCTGCCCTTGCCTTTTGGCGATGAAGAATTCGATCTCGTCTGCGCCGCCGCCGCCATCGAGCAGACCCCCAATCCCGATGAAATTCTGCGCGAGTTCTTGCGCGTCCTCAAGTCCGGCGGATGCTTGCGTATGCATTACGAATCGCTCGATTTGTATGGCCCCCGGACTCTTTGTGTGGGACATCTCATGGACTGTGGCGTCGAAGCTTCGCGCTTCGTCATTTTCGACCGCCATCCCGATATGGGCCGGGCCGACCACTATGGCCTTGCTTTCGCCATGCCCGTCTGGGAGCTGCGCAAGCATCTCTTTGGCGATGCGTCCGATTCCGAAATCTGGCGCTTTGCCCCGGCCGACATTTCTCCGGAAGCCCTTGTCGAGACCACCAGCCACATGACCGATGCCGCCCGTTGGAGCACCTTTCATCCCGATTGTCGCGCCTGGATCGATCGCCTGCTCGGACTGGGTTTTGCCGCCGCCACGCCGCGCCAGAACGGGGGAGACATCGCCGGGCAATGGTTTGACATGACCGTTGACGAAGTGCGTCCCATCAGCATTCCCGACACCGACCGCGTCCTGCGCCCGCTGGTGGAGGCCGGTGTCCAGAAGGTGCTGCCCGCCGATGCTCCCGACGAAAAAGTCTGGGCGCCCTGGATCACGGCCACCAAGGCGGAACAATCCACGGAAGTTCCCCTGCCGGAAGCATAACTGTTCTGCCGCAAAAAAGTTCCGGGTCCGGCTCGTAGTTAGCGACGTGAGTCGCGTACCCTTTCTGCGCTCAAGAAATATACGCGACTCACGTCGCTAACTACGAACCCGTCGGCCTCATTATTCCGCATGTTGCTTTCCCTAAAGAATATATAATATGTCC
>CAYWYC010000021.1:13437-30198 GCA_964462565.1 uncultured Candidatus Sumerlaeota bacterium
CCGTCGGCCTCATTATTCCGCATGTTGCTTTCCCTAAAGAATATATAATATGTCCGGGGCGGAAGCCTGACAGCCCTTTCCCTCACCTTCAGTTTTGCAATTTTCATGCCGATACGTATAATAGAAGATATCGTCAAGACAATCCGCTTGTGCATTTGGGATTGTTGATATTGGAATGTGTTGATTAAAGGCGGGCGATTTCTTCTGAATGGTTCCATGGAGGGAACCGGCTCGCGGGGATATGACAGGCCTATCCTGTCCATGCATTGCTCCGGTCGCGCATTCCACGGAAGGACGCCTCATGGCGGCAGTTGATTTTTCGCAGCTCCGAAATATGATCTGGTCGGCCCTGCAATCTTCAGGGTCCATGACCGGGGCGGAGGGGCCTGTGCCCCATAGCGCCGGGGGAAGCACCGTTTCCTCCGGCGCGTCTGCCTCTGCCGATGCCGCCCAGGCCACACAAGCCGCCCCCGAAACCAGCCAGACAAGACCACCGGCCCAGGGCGTCGCCATTTCATCGGATGCCCGCCAGGAACTCGCCCGTGAAATCCTCCGCATCCTGGGCGAAAGCGTCGGAGGCAACGGAAGACCCGTCAGCAAATCGGGAGATGGAACTCTTGAGAATCCCAACCGGCCTTCTCGCCAGCCCTTTCGGAGTTATGCATCCGACACGGCAAGTTCCTACCGCCCCGCCCAAACCGGCCGGAATTATTCATCGGGTCCAAGCTCGCGCACATCCCAGGCAGTCTCATCAAGCGACGTCGCGACCATTCTGGCAGATCCCGCCCTGCGCGAACAAGTGGTGCGGCTTTTTTCCCAGCCGGAGGTGGTCGAGAGTCTGCCCCGATTTTTGCAGAATCCTGAACTCCAGGAAGTCACCCTGCGTCTTCTGGCCCAGCCCGAGATGGAACAAACCATGGGCCGTGTCTTTCCGAATGTCTCCGATGAGCAGGTGATGGAACTCCTCGCGAAAAGCACGACCCGTGCATCCATGACCCACATCCTGGCCGAACAGGAGTTGACCGAAACCTCGGTCCGGCTTTTGCAATCGGAAAACAACGCGCCGGAAACCTTGCGCCATCTTGTTTCAAGTGCCGAGGGAAGAGCCGTCGTCGCACGGGCCATGCAGGCCTCCATCGAAGTGCAGGTGCGTGTCTTTCAGGCTGTCGAATCGGGACAACTGAGCGAATCGGCACGGGCCGACGTGGCGCGGCTTTTTGCGCGAAGCGACGTACAATCCCAAGCTCCCGACATGCTCGTGCGCCCCGATACGGCCTCTTCCTTTTTGCGCACCATGGCCCTGCCTGAAATGCGGCAGACCACACAGACTCTTCTCGCACGTCCCGACGTGCGCGCCGAATTGGCCGGACTCGCCATGCGCTCCGACACTGCCGACGCTACGCTCCAACTCATGGCGCGCCACCAGGCCGATCCCGCCGTGCGCAATTTTGTTCAGAGTCCGCAGGGCCAGGAAGTTCTGTCAACGACCATCCAGATGGGAACGCATCCCGCCTCCACGCAGGCCCAGGTGCAAAACGCGGCGCGCGCGATCCAACTGGTTACAGGCGAGAACATCGCCCCGCCCCAGCCTGCGCCAAGCCGGGAAGCGCCGCAAAGTCAGGCGAACATCGATCTGGCCCGCGCGCGTGAAGATTTGGGACAGGCGGCGCGCGCGCTTTTTTCCCGGCCCGAGGTCCAGCAACGCTTGAGCGATCTGCTTGCCAACGGCAATCTGCGATCTCTCGTCTGGGACGCAATGGCCCAGCCCGAAATGCGCGACAGTTTGCGGCCCATCCTGGCCGATCCTGAAACTCAAGCGCGATTTGCCGAAGCCTTGCAGCGGGGCCCCGGCAACAGTGAAGCCGCAAAGGCCCTGCGCGCGCTGGCCCGATACAGTTTGTCCAGCACGGAGTCGGCGAATCCTGCGGCTATTCAAAACCTGCTCGAAATGCCCGAAGTCCGCGCGAGTCTCAGCCGTTTTCTGGCCACACCCGAACATCGGGGGCAGGTGATCGACATAATAACTCAGGCAGCCAATCGTGATTCGGCAGGTTTTATCCTGGAAACCCCCGAATCGCGTCAGGCCATTCGCATGATGACCACCCAGGCCGCCAACCACGCCCAGGCCGCGCGACTCCTGCAACTTCCCGAAGCAGCCCGGCAAGTGCTTACCATCCTCGCCGAACCTGCCAATGCGGAAGCGGCCCGGCAGTTCATGGCGCGAACCGATGTCCAGCAGCAGATGCCCGCCCTCCTCGCTGATGGTGCGACGCGCGATCTGGCCCTGGCGCTCATCGCGCGTAACCAGGGAAGTCCGCAAAACGGTCCGACCATCCAGATGGATCGCCTTTTGCAAAACGTGGATATCGAAAGCTTAGCCCCTCAACTTCTCGAATCATCAACAGGCCGCGCGGAAATGCTGCAAAGCTTGTCGCGTCCCGAGATGGTGGAGATGGCGCGGGCCGTATTCCAGCAGGAAGCCGCGGTCGAGGCCTTGCGCGCTATTTTCAGTCCGGGCGCGGCCAGTTCTGCCTCGTCTGAGACGTCCGATGCCCTGCGCATGTTGGCCCAGGCCGACATGTCCGAAATCGCGCGGCAGGTTTTTTCCACGGCGGAATCGCGGGAGGCATTGACGCAGATTTTGCGTAGCGGCATCCGCTCCGGTCAGCCGCCTTCGGAAAACGCCCAGCAGGCTATGCGTATCCTGGCTCAAAGCGATATGGGCCAGGTCGCGCGGCAGGTGTTTCAGTCGATTTCCCAGAACAGCAGCGGCCAAAGCGCCGAACAGATTGTACGCTATTTTCTGGATCGTCCCGAAACCCGCGTCTTCATGGTCGAGATTTTGTCGCGTCCTGAAATGGCGGAAATCTCCGGCAGGCTGCTCGCGGATTCAAGGACCCTTCAGGAGGCGCTGGCTAATTTTGTCGAAACCAACCGCAACGGTCGCCTCGGTGTCCAGGTACTGTCGGCCTCGCCCGAGCTGGCGCGTGTGGTGTTGGAAACAATGGCCACGCAAAACAATTCCAGGGCGCTGACCGATTTCGTCAGCAGGGGAGACCTGCAAAATATTGCCGCCCGGCTTATCGAACAGACCCCGACGCGCGAACCATTTCTGCGGCTCATGAGTCGTCCGGAATTTTCGCAACAGGCCACGCGAATGCTCGAACGCCCCGATGTCCAGCGCCAATTGGCGGCGATGGTTCAGGATACATCAACGGCGACAAGCGCTTTGCGGTTTCTGAACCAGCCTCAATTCCGTGAGTTGCCTCTCAACTTTTTGGCCAATCCGGAAAGCGTGGAAAGCCTCTTGCGCATTGCCGGATTGCGTCCCGATGCGGGCGGGCCCCCTGCAAGCGCGGAAGCCCGGCAGCAAGCCCTAGGGCTCTTGTCGCGACCGGAATTGGCGCAAGTTGTTTCCGAACTGTGGACGGGAACGGCAAACGCTCAAGCCACGGAGACCACAACACCCTCGCCACGCCAGGCGGAATTTGTCGATTTTCTCCAGCAGAATGCCACACGGAGTACGGCGCTTTCTTTTCTGTCGCAGCCCGAAATGGCGGAGGAAGCCCGGCGCTTTTTCCAACTCTCCGAAGCGCGCGACGCTCTGGCCCGTGGCTTGCAGATTGCCAACAATAGTGGAACGAACCAGGCGCAGTTCGACCGTGCGGCTCTGGAACTCCTGGCCCGTCCCGAAATGACCGTCCTCCGTCAAGATATCACCCAACGCCCCGAAATGGTCCAAGCCTTCGAGCGCATGCTGGCGAATGGAGAAACGCGTGCCCAAGCCTTGAATGTCTTGACCATGCCCGAATCAACCGAACTGGCCCGCCAGATTTTTGCCGCGCCAGAAGCGCCGGAAACGGTTCTCAATCTGGCGAGGTCGGGCTCTGCTTCCGAGGCCCTTTCGCGGGTCATGCAGAATCCGGAAGTCGCCCGGGAATTCTTCGCTTCTTTGGCCCGACCGGAAAACGCCCAGACCGCTTCGCAACTCCTTCGCACATCCACCGGCCAGCAGACGGCGGCGCGTGTTTTGGAAATGCTTCCGTCATCGACTGCATCGGCAAGCGCCGAAACCGTGCGCCAGGTCGAGACGGCCCAGCGTGACTTGATGCTGGTTCTGTCTCGACCGGAAAACGCGGCCCATGCCCGGCAGATTTTTTCGAGCAGTTCACAATTGCAGGCGCGACTCGCGGAGATGATGCAAGCGCTTCCTTCAGCATCGCCATCCGCGACTTCCGGTGAAACGCGGCAACTGCTCATGGGTATTCTGTCGCGGCCCGAGATGGCGGACGTGGCCCGGCAGGTGCTCGCGGCATCCAACATGAACGCGGAAACGATGGCTCGTCTGATCATCTCCGCACCCGCATCGGGGCAATCGGAAACACTGATCTTTTTGCGGCAATCGGCCGATCCGGCAATGCTCAACCAAGCCGCCTTGCGCCCCGAAGTCCAGGCGAATCTATCGGCTTCGCTCAGAACTTTTCTGGAACAGATAGGCACGCAAACGCCGGCGCGCGGCATTCAGGTCGGTCTTCAGGCATCGCCCGATCCCACCTTGCAGCAGGCGTCGGAAGCCTTGCGCCTGCTCAGCCGCCTGCCATCGGGAGAAGCGGCGCAGCGCCTTTTTCAAAACGCGGAACTGCAGCAGATGACCCCGCGTTTATTGCACTATGCCGAAACCCGCGCCCCCATGCTGGAAATATTGTCCAAGCCCGAAATGGCGCAGATCGCCGCGCGTGTCATGCACACGCCCGAATCCGGAGCCGCCCTGGCCCAGATGATCGGACGCGGCGCGAATGAAGCGGCCACCGTACGACTCTTGCAGAACGCGCCAGCGGCGCAGGCGATTTTCACCGCCCTCGCAGGCGCCCATTCCGAAGAAGCCGCCGCAGCCATCCGGCAATTCATGTCGCGCCCCCAAATACAGGCCGAAGCCATCCGTCTGCTTTCCAGCACGTCGCCCGAAAGCCAGGGAGCACGAGAAGCCCTGATGGCGGTGCTCTCGAAGAGCGGGCTCCAGACCCCGGCGCAGAGCATTGTCCAGTCCGAAGGCGTGATGCAGCAACTCCCGCGCCTGATTCAATCCAGCGAAAGCCGTGCCGCCATTCTCGAAATCGTTGCGCAGGGCGAAAGCGTCTTTCGCGGCGACATGTCACGCTCTCTTCAGGCCGCCATGCAAAGGCCCGAAAGCATCGAGGCATTGCGCGCCATTTTCACCACCAATTCCGCGAACGCTCCAGCGGATTCGGCAAATCCCGACCAACGCTCCAACGCCATTCGCATTCTGGCCTGGCCCGAGATGGTCGAAGTATCGCGCCAGGTATTTCAGCAGCCGGAGCAACGCGCCGCCCTCGGACGCATGCTTGTGGAGTCGGCCGCTCTCCTGCAAGGTGGTCGTCCCGCGGCTTCCGGCGCTGCCCCATCCCAATCTCCATCCCTGCCTCCAGGCGCCGAACCCAACCTGGCCGCCGTGATGGACTTGCTTTCGCGCCCCGACATGGCCAATACAGCCCGGCAGGTATTTTCCTTCAGCGAAACCCGAACCGCTCTGGCCGACCTGCTTGCCGCCGGGCCATCGACCAGCGCCGAAGGCCAACGCGCCCAGGCCGATTCCGCCGCCATCCTGCGCATGTTGTCCCATCCTGAAATGGCCGAAGCCGCTCGCGAAATATTCTCACGCGGGGACGTCCAGCAGCGTTTTTCCCTTTTCCTTTCCGAAGCAGCCACACGCGGCCCGGCTCTGGAAATTATGTCCAATCCCGAACTCCGCGACATCACCTCGCGCCTCCTGGACCGCCCGGAAGTGCGACGCGCCTTTGCTGACGCCGCCTTTTCCGCGCGCAGCGAAACCCGTTTTGCCAGGCTCATGGACAATCCGGAAATGGCCCGCATCCTCATCGACGAAATGCAGCGCCCCGAACGCAGCCAGGACGCCTTGCGCGTCCTCTCGCGCGAAGATGTCCAGTCCCGGCTCAGCCGAATGATGACGGACCCCCAGGCAGCCAGGCTGATCATGGAACTCATGGCGCGTCCCGAAATGTCGCGCGTTGCCGAGCAGGTAGTCATGCGCAAGGAATTCCTGACGCAGATGCTGACCATGGCTCGCGATGCCGAATCCCGGGAACTCTTGCGCGTGGTATTGGATCGTCGCGAGATGCGGCAGGCCCTCGAAATGCTCGTTGCCGGATCGCGTCAGGCCCGCAATTATCCGCCCGAGGCCCGCGCCTTCTTTCTGGAAATGCTGAATAACGTAAAGGGCATGGAAGGAACCCCGGCCGGAAAGCTGCCAAGCGACGGACGGGCGGCTCTTGAAACGATCTCCGGCTCATCAACTGGAATTCTTCCCGCCAGTGCGTCGCTCCTCGAGGGATTGCTTCAGGCTGGCGGACTTCCGGCCTCCAGCATCTCCCAGGCAAGCGCCGGAAAAATCGTCCAGGCCCTTCTGTCCCAAGCCGGGAGTATCGAGGAAATTCAGCAAAGCCTGCCAGCCCTTCTCGAACGCCTTTTCGGCGCGGAAGGCAGACAGCCCCTGTCCGACGAACTGCGCGGAGAATTGGAAAACGTAATCGCCCGAATGCTCGACGTGTCGCCCACCCGTGGCAGACAACTTCTGCGTTCCCTGGCCTTATTGGCCGATCTGGGTGGACAAAATCTCCAGGACGTCCTCCAGAAGATCTCCATGCGCACCGACCAGATGGCCTCGATCCTGGCGCAAAAGGGCGGATTGCCGTCCATTCTTTCGGAACCTCTCATCGGCTCCGGCAGCCTGCTCATGCTCCAACTCGGAAGCCTCACCACCGAGCAGCTCAGCCAGAGCGTCCGAATGATGCTCTCCCAGGGCATCGATATCAGCCTCGTCGGACGCGACACCCGTGGCAACGCCCAGATTCACTTCCAACTCGCCGAGCAGCCTCTGGGCAGCCCCGAACGCGTTATGGCCCGTATTCCCGGAGTGCCCGTCAGTTTAGCCAACCTGAGCCCGGCGGAGCGCCAGACCCTCAGCCGATATCTGCCCGAATACAGCCTGGCCAACTATGCCGATACCGATGCTCAGGTCATCATGCGACGCGGGGCCTCACAGCGAGTGACGCCCCAGGAGATCCAGGTGCTGGCAAACATGCGTGACGCCGCCCGAAGCGAATCCTCCCGTGTGACCCGGTCGCTGAACCTCGGACCCGACGTTTTGGCCACCTTGCGCCCCGAAGCCGGTATGCAGTACGCCTTCAATTACTACCTGGCCGGCCTTTTCCCCTGGTTTGATTTCTCCGCGACGCCCACCGACGAAGCCGCCGCCGCCGGAATGGTCGATGAAGAAGGCAATATTATCCCCACTTTTCTCGATCTCATCGCTGAAGAACCCCTCATGCTGCCCCACGAGCCCGATCCCCTCATCATCCCGGGAACCGATATCCCCTTATTTTAAAGGGCATTTATGGCCCAATGAAATTTCGATAAAAAAAACTGAAAATTTCTCTTGAAAAGAGACCGCCATTCCAGTATTTACTATCGGTCCCGGCAATTGGGAGAGGGCGAAAGAAGCCCGGAACTCCCAAAAGCCACCGCAAAAGAAGGAACTTCCGGGCAGCGCCCCTTCCTTCCCGAAAAGCGTCCCTATCGTCTAGCCTGGCCTAGGACACCGGCCTTTCACGCCGGCAACAGGGGTTCAAATCCCCTTGGGGACGCCATTCTAATTCCAGTAAAATCAATATTATCCGTTTTAAATCTTCTGGGCATCCATCAACGTACCCGAAGCAATCGTGATCATGGAGACGTGACTGGAGAAACAATCCGTCCCTGTAGTTCTTCCAGCGTCATCCCGTCCAATTCCTCGACGGGCACAAGTGTTCCCTCGCGCCGCAACTCGAAGTGCACCTGCACGGCTTCCTCGGCTTCGATCACCGGGGCCGTCCCGATCACATCGCCCCTTGCCACTGCCTGGCCCTGCTTCACGCCGACAAAGCCCAACAGGCTGTATATCGAACTTAATCCGTCTCCATGCGCCAGAACCGCAATCTGACCCATGCCTAAAAATTCTCCGGCATGCAAAACACGCCCTGCTTTTACCGCCCGAATCTTCTCACCGGGCGAAACCGGAATCCGCACAATCCACTTGCCCCGATTGCGCGCACCAGAATCCGGCGACGGCAGATCCAACTCCTCCGCGTCCGAAGCCCTTGGGGTCCCACTCAGATCGGATAGTTCGCGAAAGAACAAAAGCGCCAGGCTGTCACTGTCATCAATCGATTTCCCCGCTGCCGCATAGAGTTCTTTCAACTCCGCCATCAACGTCTGCTTCTCACGCTTCAGTTCCTCTGTGGACAGCCGCGCGTATTTCTCATAAAGTTCGTAGCGCGTTGCTTCCTTCCGCAGCTGTACCAGGTCCAGTTGCGACGTCCGCAACTGCTCCCAGTTCCGTCGATTCGCCCGAAGCGTCTCCTCCACAAGCCGCGAAAGCAGCACCTTCTGCATCCTTTGCCGCGTCGATAAAACCGTCGCCTCCGGTTCCAGCAGCACCCGACTCCGTGTCACCGCCAGGCAAAAGTCCGCCATCCCTTGTTTATGCTCTTCCACCAGCTGCGCCAGCCGCAAACTTTTCCGCTGCTCCAAATCCATCCGCACCTCGTTCATCCGCTTTTTCTGCGCCACTTCCTCAAGCGATGAATCCCGCGAATGAATCCAATCCACAAGAAAAATCATTTCCCGCTCTTTTTGCTCAATCCGGCTTTGCATAATCGCCTTTGCGTGATGATCCCGATCCACCTCCACCGGATTGCGAAGCGAAGCCTCACCTGAAGCTCCATATAGGCGGCCAAGCGCCAGAAGCAGAAAAAGCCCAAAAAGACTTGCCCCAACCGGAGGCGCTGGAATTTCCTCATGAAAAAATACCGCCACGCAGCCCAGCACAAAGCCCAGCCCGATCAGAAACAAAGACCCTGCCCAAGAGAAAAATGTAAAATCCCCAAGCCCCGATACATAGCGAAAGAACACAAAAACCAGTGCCGCCAGCAGCCACACCGCCCCACCCGATAGACAGGGCGCCAGACGCCGCCAAAAGGGATCGTCGCTGCCCATGGACAACTTTCGCCCCAGAAAGGCTCCCCCCAAAGCCAGGATGCCCATCACAATCTCCAAAACCCGTAAGCCCGCCAGACCACGCCCAAACTTTCGGCTCAAAGACCGCAGTCCATCCCCCTCCACAAATACTTCCTCCACAAGGGCTTCTTCGCCGATAGCCGAACACGACGCCAGAACCGCCTCCGGGTCCACCAGCGCATCTGCTGGATTCGCCTCAATCGAAAACGGCAAAATCTGATTGATACTGCTCCGTCCTTCTCGTCCCATCCAGTCACGAACCTCCGGCAAACCCCGAAACTGGTCTCCCGGCGAAATCACCCGCGCCCTATCCCACTCCTCCATCATCGCCAATTCAACCGCCATCTGCTCAACCGTCTCTTCATCCACACCTGAACGCAAAAGCACATGCACCCGCATCTGCGAACCAAGACGATCCCTATACCCCCGCACATTGCTTTCCACCAGCATCAGAAAACCCAGCACAAGCAGCGGGGAAAACAAAAGCATAAAGCGCGAAAGGTCCCGCCACAGGTTTTTGTCATCCTTATGTAAGTGTCTATGATGTGTGGAAATCGAAACATCCGAAGGCGGCTCAGACGCGGCACTCGCATCCGGATTCATCGCAGAGTGATCCCGCGAATCATCGCCCGAAACTGAATTGCCAATATCCCTGGAATCACTCATCCTGAAAAACCAAATCCCGTCGGAAATGAGCCCCGACGCCCTTAATTATTTTAGCACACGATCCCCGGCCCGAATAATCTTCCCTTCCCGGCTCGTAAAGGCATGACGCGTAATCCCGCTGGCCAGGATCGGCTCCTCACCGGCCCGACGAATCTCATAGTGGAAATCCAAAGCCACCTTCGTCCACTTCGTCACTCGCGTTGTAATTTCGATCAGGTCGTCATATTTCACCGGTTCCCGATACTGGCAATTCGCCTCCGCCACCGGCAGAAAAATCCCATCCGCTTCACAATCCTTGTAAGTCCGGCCCAGTTCACGCAGCAATTCCGTCCGCGCTATTTCAAAATAAACCAGATAATTCGCGTAATAAACATGCCCCATCTGGTCCGTGTCCCGATAGGACACCCGAATCCGGCACGTTCCCTCCGCCAGTGGCCCCACATTCCTGCCTGATTTCTTCGCCTCCAACATAAAATATTGCCTTTCTGATTTTCTATTCATCCCGCCGGGGCAAGGTCTCCATCATCGCGGACGGAATCCCCGCCCGCGCGCACGCATCGGACACATCCACAAAAACCTCCACATCCGCCTTGCCGTCCGACCGGATAATCGCCTGGCCGAACTGGGCTCCCGACCGGATAATCGCGGCCCGTTCTTCCTGCAAAAGAGCCGAAAGATTCTCCACGTCCACGGGCTTGTCCTGAAAAAGCACCTCGTTATCTTGCGTGATTACAATTTCAATGTTCTGCAAGCTTTCATCCAAGGCAGCCGACTCCCCGCTTTCGGGCAAGGCAACCTCCATGGCTTGCCGGTCCTGGCGCAAGCTTGTAGCCAGCACAAAGAAAAAAAGCAGAGAAAATATCACATCGAGCAAAGGCGCCAGATTTATCTCACTGCTGCCTTCGCTGCGCCAGCGGCTTGCCATGCTTGCGCCTCCACAAAAAGATGCCCCCGCAAAATCCACAGGACCAGTATTAACGAATATAATAAAAACAAGAACCAAAACGCAAGACATTGCCACATTAATAAATTCAACTCACTCCCCATTTTTGCCCCTCTCCATTCCGATTTGTGTTGAACTATGAGCCAAAATCACGGATGCTTAACACAAGAAAATAACTTCGATCACGGGCCTGGAAAACAGGCCGCGAAGGTTGAATAAAAGAAAATCAAGAAAGGAAAGACCGCACCTATGTCTCATCGCTCCTCAAAAACGCTCCCGCTCCTGCTGGCAGCGGCTTTCATGTTTATATGGATGCACGCCACCGCAACGGCCCAGGCCGTTCGCGAACCCGAAGCCGAAAAACCCGATATCACCTTCGGAAACGATCCCATCACACCCCCTGAATACGCCCCCATCAGTATCGGAATCCCCTCATTCGAAACAGATAGACCCATCCCCGAAATCCAGGGCGACTTTTTCAGCAACATCATCTACAAAGACCTCGAAATGTTCAGCTATTTCCAGCGCGCCAAAAACCAATCCTGGATCGAAGACGCCCACAAGCGCGACCTGAAAACCGACAAAAAAGACACCATCGATTACGCCGAATGGCAAAGACTTGGATGCCATTTCGTGCTCAAGGCTAGCTTTTCCGTCGATCGCAAAGACCGCATCACCGCCGAATGCCGACTTTTCAACGTCACCTACGGCGTTCGCACCTTCGGACTCCGCTACCGCAATTATCCCATCGAACATGCCCGCGCCCTGGCCCATCGCATCTCGGACGACATCATCGAAGCCGTCTTTGAAGACGAAGTCGGCATCGCCAGCACCAAGATTGTATTTGTCGGCACCATCAAGCAAGGCGGTGGAAAAGGAACCAAAGAACTCTTCATCATGGACGCCGACGGACATAACCTCCAGCAGCTCACCTTCGACAACAGCATTGCCGCAACCCCCTGCTGGGGCAAGGATTCCACCGAAATCTATTACACCTCATACCGCGACGTAAACCCCGACCTTTGCGCCGTTGAACTTGGAACCGGCAAAACCTGGTATGTCTCGCAGCGCCCCGGCCTCAACTTTGCCCCCACCTGGAGCGAAAAAAGCCAACGCATCGCCCTTACCCTGGGCCGTGACGGTAACTCCGAAATCTACACCATGGGCTCCGACGGCGGAAAACTCCTCCGACTCACCTATACCAGCGGCATTGATTCATCCCCCTCATGGAACCCGGCCGGAAACCAGATGGTCTTCACCTCCGACCGCACCGGACGGCCCCAGATATGGATGATGGATAACGACGGAGGCAACCCCCATCGCCTGACCCACCGCGGCAGTTACAACGACTCTCCCGTCTGGTCCCCCAATGGACGCGAAATCGCCTTCGTCGCGCGCGACCAGACAAAATTCGACATCTATCTCATGAGAATCGACGGAACCGGTCTTCGCCAGCTCACATATCGCTCCGGAAGCAACGAAGATCCCACGTGGGCGCCCGACAGCCGACACGTCATTTACTCCTCAAACCGCACTGGGACTTATCAAATTTACCTTATGCGCAGCGATGGGAGTAATGTTTATCGCTTAACCAACCGAAAAGAAGATTGTCAGTCTCCGGTATGGTCCCCCGTTCTCAGCAAGAACTAAGGCCGTCCCAATGGGGAGGAATCGCACCGGAGGCGCCTAAAAACCAAACGAGGGAGAGCGAACCATGGCGGAACTCAGCGGCGAAGACATTCTAGCTAAAGTCAAAGAAAACAAGGAACTACTCGAACAGCGCACCCAGGAACTCGAGGCATGTCAGGAAGAACTCGAAACCATGCGCAGCCAGGCCGAAGACGCCCAAAAGCAGGTTTCCGAAAAAGACGAGGCTATCCAGGACCTTCTCAACCAGAACCAGGAACTCCAGGAACAGGTCTCCGAACTCGAAAATAAAGTAGAATCCACCAACTCGGAAATCGAAAGTATGAAAAGCGAGCTCGAAGAAAAGACCAAAATCGTCCAGGAACTCGAAAACCTGCTCAAATAATAAGCACCGCCGGCTCAAAACGTACCGCCAGCACCTTGCCGGCAATGCAAAACCCAAACCGGCACCCCGGGAAAGAACCGCCAAAAACCGCGGATTCCCCATGCGCATGTATTCCAGCCCATAAAAAAAGGGGGCCCTAGAGCCCCCTTCCGATTCAATTCTTCAATCTCGCTTATACAAAGAAATCCTTCTGACGCAAAATGGTGCCATCCCGATCCGGGCTTACCGAAATCACGCTGACCGGCGTACTCAGCAGTTCCTCCAGACGGTGCACATAATCCTGCGCCTTCTGCGGCAGGTCTTCGAACTTCTTGCAGTCCGACGTCTTTTCCTGCCAGCCCGGCATCTGCTCATAGACCACCTCTACTTCGTCATCGGCCGCCAGGTCCGAGGGAAATATATCCGTCTCCTCGCCATTGATCTTATACTTCGCACCAATCGCGATGTGCTCCAGCTTGTCCAGGACGTCCAACTTTGTCAGCATAATCTGCTCGATCCCGCAGACCATAATGGCCCGACGAACCACGGGCGCGTCAAACCAGCCACAACGACGCGGACGACCTGTTGTCGCGCCGAACTCGCCGCCTTCCTTCCGGATGATATCGGCAAAGTCGCTGTCAAATTCCGTCGGCATCGGACCTTCACCAACCCGTGTTGTATAAGCCTTCGCCACACCCGCGATGCTGCCAAGGTGTTTCGGACCAATCCCAAGCCCCGTGCAGGCCCCGCCCGAAGTCGGGTTGGAAGACGTCACAAAGGGATACGTCCCATGGTCAATATCCAAAAGTACGCCCTGCGCGCCTTCGATCAGCACCTTGGCCCCTTGGCGCATCCGTTCATTCAGCCAGGCCGGTCCATCCGTCAGCATCGGGCCCAGGATTTCGGCACATTCCATCAACTTTGCCGTCACCGCGTCCTGGTCCGGCGCTTCCACGTCAAAGACCTTTTCAAAAAGCGGTTCGTAGAAGTCAGCCAGGGCCCGCAATTTCGTCCGAATCCGGCTTTCCGAACGCAAATCGCCCATCCTCAGGCCGATACGATTCACCTTGTCGCTATAGGCGCAACCGATCCCGCGCCCCGTCGTGCCGATCTTGCCCTTGCCGCGCACCTTTTCCTGCGCCACGTCAAGCAGTCGGTTATAGGGAAGGACCAGGTGCGCGCAATCCGAAATCATCAGGCGTTCACGTACATCAAAGCCCATGCCTTCCAGTTCCGTGATCTCGCCGGTCACCGCCTCCGGATCCACCACCACGCCATTTCCAATCAGGCACTGGCAGTTCGGATGCAGGATTCCCGAAGGAATCAGGTGCAGGATATACTGCTTGTCCCCATGCACGACGGTATGGCCCGCGTTGCTGCCGCCCTGATACCGGGCGACCACGTCAGCCTGTTGCGAAAGCATATCGACAATCTTGCCTTTGCCTTCGTCTCCCCACTGCGATCCGATAATGATAAGCGATGACACAACAATCTCCTTTCCGGATTCAAGCGGAATCCGCAGGGCGGAAACCGAACCCGTCATCAGAGCTCGAAAAATACGCCCAATTTCTTGATTTTAGGGTCAATTCCGGAGAAACAAGGAATGACCAACACAAGATTCAAGCACCATCCCCCCCCGAATGCAAGCCAAAACTGGCAATCCCCCGGCCCAAAATGAGAAATAATATAGCCCCCTATAGAAAATGCCCTTTCTGCCTGGATGCAGATTTTTGCGAATTTGATTGCTTTGTGTCGGATGCTGTGCGAATATCTGCGGTCGGTGTGTGTGACTGTGTGTTGGTCACCGTACATCCGACTGACTGTGGATGCCTTTTTCGGCATTGCATCGGCGCGTTTGCGCCGGTTTTTTCTGCCTCGGCGATGGTTCTTAACGCGATTCAGGTCTCGATACCCTTCTCCCACGCATCTCCAGATAATCACCTCCTGACGTCTCTTATGCAGCCAACTGGTTTGGCGCATGGAACGCAGTATTTATGTACCCCGGCGCCAAGGCGCGAGGGGAAAGAAATGAGTTTGTACCTGAATGGAAAAGAAATCGAAACCCGCTTTGGGCGTAGCGAAAAAGCGCCGCACAAAAAAAACACAGAAGCACATGGCGCCCTACATGCTGGAAGCAGAAGAAAACGGCCGTAAAAAGCGCAGTAAACGAAAAAACAATGAGACCCCGGAGTGGGAACCCAAAGCCCGCCGCAGTCGGGACAAGAGCCCTGCAGATGAACCGCAGGCCGAAGCCCGGTCCCGCCGCAAAGCCAAGGAAGGCCCCAAGGCCAAGAAAGATTACCAGCCTCGAAACAAGCCGAATCAGCGCGATGGCAAGGCGGGGGAGGCTTCGCCGCGCCGCAAAATGGGCAGTAACCCGGATTCTGCCAATGCCGGAAGTCCGCAGCGAACTGGATCGAAGCCTCCGGTGCGCCATAGGGAGAAGCCGCTCTCGAAAAGTTTTTCAAGGCCCAATCGGGCGGTCCGTAAAAACAATGATCTTGTGGCCGAAGGCAAGCAGAATGAAGCCCGCACTGACAGGCCTGTTCAGGCAAAGAAGCCTGCCGGCAAAGATTCCAGACAAAGGCCTGCATCCAGGAACCTCTATGCCAAAAAAGGCGCAGGGGCCAGGAAAAGTCAACATGGATCCAATGAGGCCAGGCGTCCCAGGCCTGTGCAGCCGAGAAGGCCCCTGGCTGCTCCACCCCGCTTTAACAAGGAAGAAGAATGCCTGGCAAATCCGCATTTTGCCGATCTGGGAGTCCGCGCGGAGTGCCTGAGCGTATTGACCAAGCAATCCATTCTGGTTCCCATGCCTGTGCAGCAGGCGGCAATTCCGCCCGCCCTGGCCGGGCAGGACCTCGTCGCCATCGCCCAGACCGGCACAGGCAAGACGCTGGCTTTCAGTTTGCCCCTTTTGGCGCGAATGGCTGACGCCTCAGATTCCAACGCCACGGCGCTGGTGCTCAGCCCGACCCGCGAATTGGCCCAGCAGATTTATGAGGTGATGCAGCCACTGGCTCGTACTCTGGGCCTGAAGGCGACCTGCATCTACGGCGGAGTGAACATGGATCGCCAGGTTCGTGACCTGCGGCAGGGCGGTGGGGTGATTATCGCCACACCAGGCCGTCTCCTCGATCATATCAGGCGGGGAAACATCGATTTTTCCCGCTTCACTTCACTGGTTCTGGATGAGGCAGATCGTATGCTGGACATGGGCTTTATTCCGGACATTCGGCGTATTCTCGAGGAAATCCCGACGGAGCATCAGACGCTGCTTTTCTCGGCGACTTTTCCCGATGAGATTTCACACCTGAGCCAGGAGTTCCTCAAGGACCCCCTGCGGCTGGAAATCCAACGTGATACCAGCGTCCCCGAACTGGTGCGCCAGCATGTTTACACGGTGGATCATGAAGGCAAAATGGAACTGCTGACCAAGTTACTGGGGGAGCAGGATGTGCGCTCGGCAATCATTTTTGTTCGCACCAAAAAACGTGCCGACCGCGTGGCGAAAGCCTTGGGCCGGGAAGGATTCTCGGCCGAGTCCATCCACGGCGACCGCTCACAACACCAGCGGCGCATGGCTATTACCGCCTTTGCCCGTGGGCAGCATCGCTACCTGGTGGCTACCGATGTGGCTGCTCGTGGCATCGATATTGGCGGGATCAGCCATGTTATCAATTATGACATCCCCGAATGCACCGACGATTATACCCATCGCATCGGGCGCACCGCTCGGGCCCATGCCAGTGGCGATGCCATTACTTTTGTCAGCCGGGACGATGTCAGGACTTTGCGACAGATTGAAAAAGCGCAGGGAAGAGAACTGGACCAAGTGATATGGGAAAAGTCAATAGCCCTGTCCGAATCACGAAAATCAGGCGGACGCCCCGGACGCTGCAAAGGACGCCGTAAATCTTCCTTCGGAAAACGCAACTACAAAGCCCGCGGCAGAGAAACAGCCCCCCAATCGGTTTAGGAAAACGGCGTGACAGGCTTGTCGCTGCAGTCCCGGAGCAAACCGAAAAAGCCGCTTAATCCTTCAAGC
>CAYWYC010000022.1:0-16672 GCA_964462565.1 uncultured Candidatus Sumerlaeota bacterium
CAGAGGTTTTAACCCCTGGGTTTCGGGTCAATTTTGAATAGAGGGCTGAAGGCCCAACCCATAAAAAGACGATTAATGGATTCCTGTTCTACTTTTCTGTCCCAGATATCGGAATAATGAACGCCCCATGTTCTCACGAAAATCCGGGGGCCTTTCCGGCCATTGCAAACAAAGATATAACTATCGACCGGTCCATTACTGGAAGTCAGATAGCGCTCGATTCTGCCCATCTTAAAATGTCTCCGAATCGCGTATGCTAAAATCAACGGCTCATCGACTGGCTCTAAAATGCTTCGGAAGGGCTTGTCGTGTTTTTGATCCTAATTCCATGCACCCATATCCTCTTTCGGCCTATTCCTCCCCCCGAAACGCGCTCATGTCGTCGAGGGTCATGGCGCCCGACCAGAGAGGAAGATGCGCCGCCTGAACTGCACGCCGCCAGCACCAAACAAGACATTATACCAATCAGATATGCCCAAATATTCATAGCCTTTGTCTTTTCGCGAGAGATTAGATTCACGATACTGCGGATTGTTCCCGGAGGCAAGAATTATGGCTGCTTTATTCCGCATCGGCGATGCCCCATGCTTTCGGCCTGATCCCTGACATCGCTCTATTTGCCCGCAACTATAATGCTGCTTTAGATGCTTGACCCGAACGCCTTTTGCCTATAGCATGAGACAAAGGAGGCTTGCTCATGAAACTGCGTGTTGAAAAATCTTCGCTGCAAGGTTCTGTTTCAATTCCGGGGTCGAAGTCGCACACGATTCGAGCCCTGATTCTCGCAACGCTGGCCGATGGCGAAAGTCGGATTCGCAAGCCGCTCGACAGCCTGGATACGATGGCCTGTCTCCAGGCCTGCCGCCAACTGGGCGCGCGGATCAATACTTCCGATCCCGACTGCTGGACCGTGAATGGCGTGGCGGGATATCCCGCTGTTCCCGATAATGTGATCGATGTAGGCAATTCGGGAACGACGCTCTACGTCATCATGGGTACGGCGGTGCTCTGCAGCGAGGGACATGTGGTAATCACAGGTGACGAGCAGATTCGCAGGCGTCCGGCCGGTCGCCTGGTTTCGGCGCTCAACGAATTGGGCGCGCGTGTTTTTTCCACGCGAGGCAACGGCAAGTGTCCCCTCGTATTGAAGGGACCGCTCAAGGGCGGCAATACTTCGATCGAGGCGATTACCTCGCAGTGGGTGACATCCATCCTGATGTGCGCGCCACTTGCGGCCCAGGATACGGAAATGCGCGTGCCTCTGGTGAATGAAGCCCCCTATATCCGCATGACGCTGGACTGGCTGGAATCGCTGGAGGTGCGGCTGGAATATTGTGACAATTTTTCCTGGTTTCGTATTCCCGCGGGCCAGGGGTGGAAGGGCTTTGACCGCCCGATTCCGGCGGACTTTTCGTCGGCCACCTTTTTCCTCGTAGCCGGGGCGATCCTGGGTGGCGATATCGAACTCCACGGTCTGGACATGCAGGACTCCCAGGGCGACAAAGAAGTGGTCGAATACCTGAAAAAGATGGGCGCACAGATCGAAATCAACGAAGAAGCGCGGACCATTCGGGTTTACAAGAGCGAACTCAAGGGCTGTGAATTGGACCTGAATCGGACGCCCGACGCCCTGCCTGCCATGGCCGTCGCGGCTGCCCTGGCCGATGGTGAGACGCGCCTGGTCAATGTGGCCAACGCGCGGCTGAAAGAGACGGACCGCATTTCGGTGATGACCGCGGAATTGGGCAAAATGGGCGTGCAGATCACGGAACAGGAAGACGGACTTATCATAGCGGGCGGCGGCCTGCAGGCTGCCAGCGACTTGAACGGTCATGGCGATCATCGTGTGGTGATGGCTTTGGCCCTGGCGGCCATGGCGGCCAGTGGCGAATCACGGATTTCGACGGCTGAGGCGATGGCCGTGACCTTCCCCGAATACGAAAAACTGATGCGGCAATTGGGCGGAAACATGGAACTCATCGAAGAATGACAACTGCCTGAACCGCCGAAAGGAAGCTATCATGCCAAAAATAGCAGTCATACTCGCCGGATGCGGACGCATGGACGGATCGGAAGTCCATGAAAGCACGCTTAGTCTTCTATACCTGGCCCAGGGAGGCGCGCAATACCAGTGCTTCGGCCTGGACGCGCCGCAGGTGGCGGTGGTGAATCATGTGACCAACGAGCCCATGAGCGAATCGCGCAATCAGATGATCGAAGGCGGACGCATTGCCCGGGGCGACATCAAGCCCCTGACGGAAGCGAAGGCGGCTGACTTTGACGCGCTGGTGATGCCGGGTGGAAATGGCGCTTTCAAGAATCTGAGCGAAGGACCCAATGATATTCATCCCGAATTGAACCGCGTTATCAATGAATTTGCCGACGCGCAAAAGCCGATTGCGGCAATCTGTATCGCACCCGTGCTGGCGGCGCGGGCTATCGGCAATCGCGGCGTCAGCCTGACCATCGGCAACGATGCCGAGACCGCCGCCATTATCGAAAAAACGGGTGCTTCCCACGTGGAATGCACGGTTCATGAATGCGCCTGCGATGAGGCCAACAAGGTGGTATCGACGCCGGCCTATATGCTGGGGCCCGGGATTGCCGACGTGGCTGCCGGTATCGAAAAATGCATCGGCGCTCTGCTGAAGTGGTGCTGAGCACAAGGAGTATATGGAATGAGTGAAGAAGAAAAAAAAGAAAGCAAAATGAAAGACTGTTTCGGCGTCAGCCTGGGATGGTTTATGGAAGATATGATCGGCGACGAAAAGCAGCGCCGTCTTTGCTATGAGTGTGAGGACTTTGACCAGTGCTACAAAATGGCCATGATCCGCTCGCTCACCCAGCTGCGCTTTGAGATTCGACGCTCGAGCAAGTCGCTGGGCTATGCCATCGGCGGCAGCCATAGCACCCAGCCCTTTTAATCGAACACACAGTAAACGAAAGGGTATTGGCGTACCGCCACCATCCTGATTGGCCGTGGAGGACTTATCGCGATGTTAAAGGAGTGAGTTTGTATTGGTAGTCTCGTCGGAAATCGTTTTGCCGGCAAGATGCCGGCGGTACTTTTTTTTATTAAACGCGAAAAGCACAAAAACCGCAGAACTCGTATTTTCCGCGCCATCCGTGGTTCCTTCAATAATAACCGCGGATAGCACGGATGACGTAGATAAGAAACAGGATTCAATTACGTTGGCGATTGTGATTGCAATTGCGATAAAGCCTGACGCAAGAATCTTATCCAAAGATCGCGAAATTACCGGCAGATGAAAAAGCGCCAAAGGCGCGCCCGATAATAGCCAGGGGTTTTAACCCCTGGAAAGACGAAGACAAAAGAAAAGAGGGCTGAAGGCCCGACCCAAAGGATTTCGGAATCGTACCAACCGTATCAATCGCCCCAACCGCTCCATGCTGAAATCGTGTCAATCGGGTCCGATTCTTTTTAAGAAAGGGATATAACTGTGCAGCAACATATATTGGTCGAAGTCATGCAGGAAGACAATTGCCGGGACATGCCCCTGCCGGAATACCAGACCGAAGGCTCCGCCGGAATGGACCTGCGCGCCGCCGTGACCGAACCCGTCCGGGTGGAAGCCGGAAGCGTCGCGCTTATCCCCACGGGCCTGCGGATTGCCTTGCCACTCGGCTACGAAGCCCAAATTCGCCCCCGCTCAGGCCTCGCTCTCAAGCACGGCATCGGCATCCCCAACGCCCCCGCCACCATCGACAGCGATTATCGTGGCCCCCTCAATATCATCATCCACAACTTCGGCCAGGAACCTTACACCATCCAACGCAACGACCGCATCGCCCAAATGGTCATTGCCCCCGTCACCCGCGCCGAACTCCAAAAAGTCACCACCCTCGAAAAAACCACCCGAGGCGAAGGCGGCTTCGGACATACGGGTGTGAAATAAAAAATGCCCGCCAGAATTGATCTGACGGACCCTGGTTCCACATTTTTTTCAGAAAACTATCAATTGCTTGTCGCTTGTTGCAGCACGCTGAAGTATTCCGGGTGCACTCCGCTGCTGCCACCGCCGCTTCGAAAGATTTCACCGGCGCTTTTGGTACCATTGGTCGGATCATAGACAAACTCAATGATTCTTTCGGGATAATCATTCACGATATAATAATCATCCCAGTCGGCGCCATTGGGGCGTTCCGAAATATCAAGCAGGTCTTTCATGCGATTGGGGCCGTAGCTCCACATAATCCACTTGGTGACCTTGGGATTATTCAGGGTGTTCGCACCCCAGGGATCTCCGCGCACCAGGTCGTTGTAGGGCTGGGCATCCCAAAACTGAGTGTGCCCGATTCATTGTAGCCCTGGTAACGGGCGGTGATTTGGCTGGCATACTGTTCAGCCATCTTGTTGGGCTTGAAAGGATCTTCGATGTAGGGATTTGTAATATAAGCAACAGGAGTGCTCAACATGCGAAAAAAGCCACCAAAAACATGACTTGACCAACTTGGTGCATATTCAACGGTAGTGCCTTTTTGAGAGTTGATCACATATTTGGTGTGATCCACGGCATAAGATTCCAAGGCCGTTGCCACGCTACGCAAGTCCGCTTTCAAACGGGCAACACTGGCCCGGGTCTGGGCTTCCAGAAAGTTCGGCACGCCAGAATGGCGATAATCGCCACCACAATCAACAGTTCAATCAGCGTAAACGCTTTCCCACGATCGGTGAATAAAGTTCCCATCATTCCTTCCTCCTTAAAATATAGATGAGATGGCAAAAGAGATTATAATAAATATATATCATCTAATGATAGGAGTATACTCATATACGATCATATTCAATAAAAAAACAGATATATGCCCAAATAGAGGCAATTTCTTGTCAGCTGCCGGTGGATTGGTAGTGGCGGACGCCGAATTGCCAGGCTTGGGTGGCGATGAGGAGGAAGAGGATTCCCATGCCCGGGGCGGCCCAGGGGAACCAGCCGGGATAAGCGATGGCGTCGGTTTTGCCGAGAATGGCGGCAGCCGGCAGGTACACCGTGCAGGCCAGGGGGATGAGGAAGGTGAAGACGCGTCGGAAGACGGGGCCGTAGATGTGCATGGGAAAGCGAGCCATTTCCATGCCGCCGTAGGTGAATATGTTCATGATTTCGAGAGATTCCGTCGTCCAGAAGCAAACGGTGGCCTGGATCATCAGGAGGCCGTAAAAGAGGCAATAGGTTCCGATAAAGGCGTAGATGAGCAGGGCGAAGCGGGGGCCGGTCCATTCGACGTCCACCGCTTGAATCGCCCATATCAGCACCACAAAGCCCTGCAGGAAGCGTCCAATGCGGCGGAGGGTGACTTCCTGGGCGGCCAGTTGGAAGATGGTACCGCGGGGCCGAAGCAGAAGACGGTCGAAGTCACCGCTGCGGACCATGTATCCGAAGGCGTCAAAGCCGTGGCTGGTGGCGTCGGTGGTGGCAAAGGCCGTATGGACGAGCCCGTATAGAAAAGCCACCTCGGGCAAAATCCATCCTCCAACCGAGCCGAAACGATCGAGCAGCGCCCAAATGGCGAGAAATTCGATAATATTAATGATAAACTGCCCGATGGACTGCATGACAAAGTCGAGGCGGTATTGCATCTGGCTGCGGAAGGAAACGCCGATGTATTGGAAGTAGAGACGAATGGTATCCATAATATTTCAGCCTCCCTGCACCACAACACGGCGTACGCCCAACTGAAGGACGGCCTGGCCGATAAGAATGAGGATGGCTGCCCAGGTGAGTTGGATGACCATCATGGACCATACGTTTTCGGCGGGAATGTGTCCGAGGTAAAGCCGAAAAGGGATATCGACAATTGCGCGAAAGGGGAGCCACTCAAGGATTTGCCGAAGCCAGTCGGGCATGAGCGGCAGGGGAACCAGCATCCCGGAAAAAAACCAGACCACGCCGGGAAGCAGGTTGTTCACCCCACCGCCGGAGATGGTCCAGAACATGGAGATCGTTGCCAGACACGAGACAGCCGCCGCCAGGAGCAGCGCGCAGAATGTGGCCGCGAGCCAAGCTGAAAAGCCAGCCCATCCCGCCGGTGCCTGAAGCCCCAGGAAAAGTCCCGCCACGATAAACAGGGGCAAAGCCCGCAAAATGGTTGGCGCGATGCGCTGCGCCAGGGTGCGGCTGTACCACATCCAATAAAGGTCCACAGGCCGCAACAGTTCCGAAGCCACCTGGCCCGACCGGATCATGGATGCCACATCGCCATCAGATCGCCAGGGCATGAGGGCAAGCATGGCCTGCCCGAGCCAGACATAGCTGATGACTTCCTGCAGACTCATGGGCTGGGGCTGGCTGGTGGCGGCGTAGAGGGCCTTGTAGCCCATGACGATGACATAACCGAAAAAAAGCTGCGTCCCAAAACCCGCCAGCGCCGCCGCACGATATTGCAGCAACATCCGGAAACGCGCGCCAAGCATTGCCACATAGGGTTTCATGGCTTGTATCCCCGGTAAAGTTGGGCGATGATTTCCTCGATGGGCAGATTCTCCACCATCAGGTCGCGGACGGGATGCTTTGCCGTGATCCGCGCGATAAGGTGCGGTGTCGATACCTCGGCGGGATCATAGGCCAGCACCTGCCGGTGGCCCTCGGCTTTTATGAGCCGGGCGTCGGGATCGTCAATGCTTTCGGTTTCCTTTTCCAGATCAACAATAAGGCGACGCTCGCGGCTGACCTTTTCCCGCAGCATGTCGAGAGGACCATCCAGCAATAGGCGTCCCTGGTTGATGACCATGACCCGGCGGCACAAGGCTTCGATGTCGTCCATATCGTGGGTCGTGAGGATGACGGTTACGCCATGCTCGCGGTTGAGATGGTGGATAAAATCACGAATGGCCAGTTTCGACACGGCATCGAGACCGATGGTCGGTTCGTCCAGAAAAATGAGAGACGGATGATGCAGAAGGGCGGCGGCGATTTCGCACCGCATCCGCTGGCCCAGGCTGAGCTGGCGGACGGGCGTATCGAGGAGTGGGCCGAGATCGAGCAGGTCGATGAGTTCGTTTCGGGTCTGCTTATGCTGATCGGCGGGAGTGCGATAAATGGCGCGGAGCAGGTCGAAGGATTCCACCACAGGCAGGTCCCACCAGAGTTGTGTGCGCTGCCCGAATACAACACCGATCCGGGCGACATATTCCTTGCGGCTTTTCCAGGGAACCATTCCAAAGATTTCGCAGTCGCCACCGGTGGGGTTAAGGATGCCGGAGAGAATTTTGACGGTGGTGGACTTGCCCGCCCCGTTGGGGCCGATATAGGCGACCAGTTCGCCCTGCTCAATATCAAAGGAAACGTCGTCCAGAGCGCGCACCCGGCGATATTCGCGATGGAACAAGCCGGAAAAAGCCCCCCACACCCCGGACTTGCGCACAGGGACGCGGAAATCCTTCACCAGATTCTGAACATGAATCTGCGGCATCATCAATCTCTCCAAATGGTATCTGCAGGAAACATCACGAACTCAGGACCCGGAATTCTATAGGATAAATCTCTCGCGAGCAATCTTTTAATTCGCAAATTCTGGCGAATGGGTGTATCCAAGTTCTGCCCTTAAAAATCGCAATCGCACGCGCAATCGCAATCGCAATCGAAGAAACGAGAGTAAAGCCCCAACCCATAATATCCGCGACATCCGCGCTATCCGCGGTTAAAAAAATGAACCGCAGATGGCACGGATACCTGATAAACCGGGTTCGCCTTTCGTCACCGAATATCAGTATTTTCATCCTGCATAGCAAAAATGCTTGACAGGGGTGTCAAGCAGTGGTAAAAATCTCATTCGGATGGTTCGAATCTCTGTTGGAAAGGCAGAAGGCAGAGAGACCATGGGAAAAAGTGTAAAAGCCCCTGAGGCCCAATTGCTAGAAGCCGGGCAGTTGCTGGATGCCTACGGCGGATTGCTCACGGAGCGACAGCGGCGCTTTATGCGGCTGCATTACGAAGACGATCTCTCCTTCAGCGAGATCGCGCGCGAGTACGATATTTCCCGGCAGGCGGTGCATGATTCCGTAAAGCACGCCTTTCGATCCCTTCGCGAAATAGAAGACACCCTGGGCCTTGTACAAAAAAACAATGCCCACGCCGCAGACAGCGTACCCGGCCACATCGGCGGACGCCAGTTGATCGAGCGGCTCAAGGCGCTTTCCGAACGCGTCCAGAAAGAACCCGGCTCGGGTCACCTGACCTGGCTGGTTGACGAACTGGATGACCTGGTGAATCTGCTGGAAGGTCATGCAAGACAGGAAACAGGACAGACGGAATAAAATAAATTATGTTCGATAATCTGGGAAAAAAACTACAGGATGTGGCGCGCAATATAAGCGGCCAGGGCGCCATGTCGGAGAAAAACGTCAAGGATGCCCTGCGCGAGGTGCGCCTGGCCTTGCTCGAGGCGGATGTCCACTTCAAGGTGGTGAAGGAATTTGTGGACAAGGCCCGCGAAAAGGCGTTGGGCCAGGATGTGCTCCGCGGCGTGAATCCCGGTGAGCAGTTTATCAAGCTCGTCCATGACGAATTGGTCGAGATCATGGGCGGTGAGGCCCGCGAATTTTCCCTGGACCAGGGCAAGGTCAACGTCATCATGCTGCTGGGACTTCAGGGCTCGGGTAAGACGACTTTTTCGGCCAAACTGGCGAAATGGCTCACGGGCAAGAATTTCAATCCCATGCTCGTGGCTTGCGACATTTACCGCCCCGCCGCCGTGAAGCAGCTCAAGACCGTCGGATCCCAGGTCAATGTTCCCGTTTTTGAAATGGGGACCGATAAATCGGTAGTCAAGATTGCCGGAGAAGCACTGAAGCAAGCCCGCGCCAACAGCCACGATGTGGTCATTATCGATACCGCGGGTCGCCTGCATATCGACGAAATGAAGATGGACGAACTGGTGGGCCTGCGCGATTTTGTCAAGCCCCGCTTTACCTTTCTCGTGGCCGACGCCATGACGGGCCAGGACGCGGTGAATTCAGCCACCCAGTTTCACGAGCAAATCGGCATTGACGGCGTATGCCTCACCAAACTTGACGGCGACGCCCGAGGCGGTGCGGCCCTGAGCATCAAGGCAGTAACGGGCCGTCCGATTTACTTCGCCGGTACGGGCGAGCGTTTCGACGAATTGGAGATCTTTCATCCCGATCGCATGGCCCAGCGCATCCTGGGTATGGGTGATGTTCTCACGCTGGTGGAGAAGGCGCAGGAGAACATCGACCTGGAAGAAGCGGAGCAGATGGCCCGCAAAATCCGCAAGCAGTCCTTTACCTTCGAAGACTTCCTCAAGCAGATGAAACAGGTAAAGCGGATGGGATCGATGAAAAAGATCATGGGCATGATTCCCGGCATGGGCCAGATGCTCGAGCAGGTGGATGAAGATGAAATGGAAAAGCAAATCAAGCACACCGAAGCGATGATCCAATCGATGACGCCCCAGGAACGCGAACACCCGAAAATCCTGAACGGGAGCCGTCGCGCGCGCATAGCCAGGGGCAGTGGCCAGGAAGTTTCGGCGGTGAATAAACTGATAAAAGATTTCGACATGGCGCGCCGCATGATGAAGGACATGATGGGCGGCGGCGGTGGAGGAATGGGAGGCCTGATGAATGCCCTGGGCGGCTCAGGAGCAGGCGGAGGACTTCCCGTTGCGGGACATGGTCCCGGAAAAGGCAAAAGCAAGAAGAACAAAAAGAAGAAAAAGAAAAAACGAAAAAGCCGTTAAAACCAAAACAGGATCCATGGCATAAAAAGGTCGTAAAAGAGCGGCCATGCAATACTCCGGAAGATCCTCAAAAGCAACTTACCTATCGAGGAAGGAGAAACAGACACTATGGCTGTCGCAATTCGCTTAACCCGTGTGGGACGCACGAAATCACCCTACTACCGGATGGTGGTGGCGGAAAGATCGTTCCCGAGAGATGGACGTTTTATTGAAATCCTGGGACACTACCAGCCCCTGAAAAATGAAACAGGCCTGGACATCGATGAAGAACGCGCGCTGCATTGGCTTCTGGTTGGCGCCCAGCCGAGCGACACATGCCGCTCGCTGCTCCAGAAAAAAGGCATCATGCAGAAATGGCACGAAGCCAAACTGGAAAAGAAACAGGCCAACAAGGACAAAACACAGACCGCGGAATAAGAGGATAAAGTACCCGTTCCTAAAGGCAAACCCGTTGAACCGCTCAAGAAAGGTGCTCAAATTCCAATTGCCATGATCTTGATCGCAATCCCGTAGTACGCCGGTACAACCGGCTGCGGCCAAGGTGCCGCCGGATACGAGGGAGTCCGGCATCACCCTTTTCCCCGACATGATCTCGGCCAAATACCCAAAGGAGGGAAGCAGACATGGAAGCGCTTATTCGTCATATTGCCGAAGCACTCGTGGATCACCCCGAACAGGTGGAAGTCAGCTGCATCGAAGGAGAGAACAGCGTCATTATTGAACTGAAAGTGGCGCCCGATGATATCGGCAAGGTAATCGGCAAAGGCGGCCAAACCGCCAAGGCCATGCGGAAGGTGCTCAGCGCCGCCGCCACCAAGCTGAAAAAGAAATCGCTCCTGCAGATCGTGGAATAAGCTATGGACAACAAAACCGATGACGACCCGAAACGCCGGATAAAAAGCAAAACCGGCAAAGACGACCTCGTCACGATCGGTATTTTGATCAAGCCCCGCGGACTCAAAGGAGAAATCAAAACCCGCCTCACCTGCGAAGGACCCGAGCATTTCGAGGATTGTGTGGCCGCCGGAAAAGTATGGCTGTGGTTCGAGCCTGCTGCCGGCGGCCCTTCTGTGGCCAAGGCCGAAAAAAAAACGCACCGCAAAAATCTTCCCCCCAAAAACACCGCTCCCCGTATTGTCCATGTCGAAAATCTTCGCTTCCACCAGGGAGACGCGCTGGTCAAATTTGAAGGCGTAAACTCCATAGACGAGGCGGAAAATTTTCGCGGAGGATTGCTGGGAATGCTCCCGGAAGACCTGCCCCGATGGGAAGAAGAGGAAGAATCTTATTATCATTATGAACTGGAAGGACTGCGGGTATATGATATTAATGAGCATTTTCTTGGCACCGTCTTACAGGTGGAAGAAGGCCTTGCCCACGATCAGTTACTAATTAAACCTGCAAAAAAATCCGATTCTGAAATAGCCAATAATCAACCTTATATGACTAATAACGACAGTAACGACAAAAGAGACGGTCAAGCTAAAAAAATGTTAAAAAATCGAAAAAATTACTTCCGAATCCCTTTAGTTGCCGCTATAGTGCTGATGGTTGATGTACAGAAAGGAATCATTCAAGTAGATCTTCCCCAAGGCCTGATTGAATCGCAAAACTAAATAAAATTTTCCCAAAATTTCACTTCCAAATGTTATAGTTTTTTGGTATCCTTAATACGTCGTTTGGTGGTGGGATAGTTTCACCAAAAGCGATTCAAGAATTCAGGGAAAGGAGCGGTGGAGCCAGACCGCGCAGTAAGGACCTTAGTTTAATATCCTTTCTGCCCCTACCTCGATACCGGCGAACAAGCAGAGCCTGCCGTTGGAACAGCTTCGAGGTCCTATTGACATTTATGACTGTATAGCAGCATAGGTTTCTTTGGTAGGCGGTTCTGATCACCGCATTTGTATATAGATAAATCCCATTCTTACAGAGACCAGGAGGTAGAAGATGAAAAATGAAATTGGCTCCCTGATTGGAAAGAGCCGCACGAAGTTTGGTCTGACACAGGACCAGTTTGGCCGGAAATACAATGTGAGTGGACCGGCGATTTTTAAGTTTGAGAAGGGCTATGTGAAGCCTTCTCTCGATTTATGGCTGACAATGGCAAAAGATATGGACCTTCCGGAACAGACCGCTGTTCTGATGTGGGTGCGTGCCAAGTTGCCCCGTAAATATCAGTCCTTCATTTCGCTGGATGCACCTGTTGTAAAGGAAACGGCTGCTGCTTATGGCAAGGAAAGTTCGAAACTGATGAAGTCCAAGGACCCCGACGAAGCCCGCAAGGTCGTCCTGGGTGATCGCAGTACACCCAAGGGCCTGAAAAGGCTGTTGAAAGACGAGGACCTCTGGGCTCTGTATAAGCCGCAGACGCACGAAATCACCATGCTGGCTACTGTTTTTGGGCCACTCGGCGAAGGCTCCAAGGCTTCCTACCGGGAAGCATTGCGCCTGATCCGGGAGTTTAACGCTGAATAATGACTGTGATGTCGTCGCAGGATCTTCGGATCGACTGCGGAATGCCCTGCAAATCCTGCTATTTGGGTATGGAGTGAGTTTCCCAGAAACTTAAAGGGCATGTGGGATTTGTTGAAATTCTTTTAATGAATATTTAGCCCCCTTCTGCCAATACCCGCAGAAGGGGGTTTTTCATTGCATTTGTCAGCCATTCCTTTATAATATTCACTATAAACTTTTTGGAAGCATTGGTTTTTAGTCAAGTCCCTGCAAGGCTGACTCAATGTATCAATGCGTAAGCAACGGTCCATGATAATAGCGCCTTTGGGGGCTGTCTTTCAGGACCTGTTCTGGAAAAGGAGAGTAACCATGGCTACCAGAACCGCACGTCCCGCATCGCAGGCCGGACGGTTTTATACGGCAGATCCCGATGCGCTTCGCCAGGAGGTGGAATCATATATCGATTCGGCCTCTTCCGAATCTTCCTCGGAGAGTCCTCTTGGATTTATCTCGCCCCATGCAGGATATACCTACTCGGGCAAAATAGCCGGATTCACATACAGCCAGGTCAAAAAACTGGCTCCCGAGCGTGTATTCGTCTTTGCGCCGAGCCATCATTCCGCTTTTTCCGACGCGTCCCTGTGGACGGGGAATGCCTATGAAACCCCCCTGGGAAATTACCCGATCGACCAGGAAATGGTTTCGCGCATCCAGGATAATCTGCCCGGAGCCCACTGCGAAACCTTTGCCGAAAGCCAGGAGCATTCCTTGGAAGTCCAGATTCCATTCTTACAGGTTGCCGCTCCCGACGCCCAGCTGGTGCCGGTCCTGATCGGCGACCAGGCGCTGCCCAATGTACAGAAGATCGCGCAGGCCGTTCGCGCCGCCCTTGGAGAAGACGCCGAAGCCCGCGGCAAGGTGGCCTTTATCGCGAGCACCGACGGTTATCATGGCGGCTCCCTCGACAAATGCCGCGAAAGCGATAAAAAACTGGCCGAAGCCATACGAAGCATGGACGTGGGACGTCTCTATGCCGCCACCCAAAGTCGAGAAGCCATGGCATGCGGATATGGCCCGATTGCCGCGGTCATGTTGCTATCCAAGGAATATGGCGCGCAAGAAGCGATCAAACTCAGCCACGCCACCTCGGCCGACGCCATGCCCCATGGCGCGGGCGACTATGTGGTGGGATATCTGTCCATGATGTTTTGCTGAGGCCGTTTCATCGCTATCGCACTCGCAATCGAAAAAACACCCCGATCCGATTTAAGCCAGGGACCAACGATAGGCGCGTCGTCTATTCTTCCAAGGTCCGCATATCTTCGTTGTATAGCGAGCCGTCGGTGCTGTAATGCCTTGCCACGAGGACCGGCTTGCCGTTGCGGTGTTCGATGCTGATGGTGAGGAAGCCGCCCTTGATGTTCAGGTATTTGTGCATGTCCGATTCATGATCCTTTGAAAAGCCTCCGGCATGCTTGTCCGTCGTGGGGCCGCAGCTGTATTCGCGCAGGCCCGTCTCGGGATCTTCCGAAACATACTGCCAATGCCGGTCGCCACAGACGGTATAGGTATTCTTGAGGCTGCTCAGGAATTTCCGGACCTCGTCACCCTCGTGCTGAAAAACCTTATTGGCGTGGTTGTCGGACTTGCCGCCACGATCAGGTCCGACGATGGGCGTCGGGCTGATCAGGATGCGAAAGGACGCGTCCGATTTCTGCATCGAATCAAAAAGCCAGCGCTTCTGTTCTTCGCCCCAGATCGTCTTGTCGGGACCGTCGGGCGCGCGGTTGGGGCTGCGAAAGTCGCGCCCTTCCACGAGCCAGATTTGCAGGTCCTTGCCCCAGCGATAGGTGCGGTAGGTTTTCTCGCCCATGGGAACCTGCTCACGAAAAATCGCCAGGCCCTGCTCCCAGGTCAGGTCACCATAGTTCTGATCCGGCCAGCAATCGTTTTTCAGCGTGTCGTGATCGTCCTTGATAAAATAGCTGGTCACGTTTTCGTGAAAGGCCTTCTGGTTCGGATAGGAATACATGCGATGCCACTTGTAGCGCGCCAGTTCGGCATTCACGGCCAGGGGGCCTTCCTTGTCGTAATAAAGAATGTCGCCCGTATGGACAAAAAAATCGACGCCCTTGTCTCGCATAATCGGATAAATGCCATGGCCCCGGTCGCCATCATCACGACGCTGCGACATCTGGCCTGTCACCACGCCAAAACGCACATCGGCAGGCACGTCGGCGGCGGGGGCTGTCTGGAACTGGCCGCTGATCTGGTCGGTCGGGTTCGAACCGGAGGCCGGGCGGCTTTCGACGATAAGATGGTATGTGGTTCCCGGCTCAAGTTCGGTCAGTATGAATTGGTGGGTGAAGTCCTTATCCGCGCTGGTGGCAACCCAGTCGGTCGCGCGGGATTCTTTCTTGTGGTCGCCGGGCCAGTAATGCACCCGCAGTTGTCCGGGCGCACCGGGCACGCTCCACTTCACTTCGTCCAGGCTTTTGCCCTCGGGAATCTGCCGCGCCTGCATGTTGGCCTTGCTCATCTCCGCACGACTCACATTCAGAAAGTCCACGCCATCCTCGACGCGGGTCTTGTCACGGGTCGTCCTTGCCCAGACGATTGCCGAAGTCTGGTCGGCCTCGCCGGTCTTGATGCCGTTTGCCAGATAGACCGGGTTTTTGCCGGCCCCGTCCTGGGCAAATGATTGGTTCATGGCTTGATTGCTGACAGACGAAAAACCCACCATCATAGCCAGCAAAATAGCTGCAAAAGTATAACGTTTAATCCTGTTCATTAAGATCACCTCGTACAATTATTTCCCATCCGATTTCATGGCTGAGAAATATTATACATTAATAAAGGCGCTTTCAATGACTATTTTTCCACGACCTCATAGCCCGCGGCGCTTACGGCCTTATGCAGGGACTCCAGGTCGAAGTTCTGCCCGGAGATTTTCAGCAGATTTTCGTTCAAATCGACACTTGCCGTTTCAACGCCATTGACTTTTTCCGCCGCCTGGGCTACGTGGCGCGCACAGTTTTCGCAGGTCATGCCGCTCACATGGACTTCGGTTACGGGACCGGACATGGCAGCCTCCTTTCCGCGGAAATAAAACCAACTTTTAATGCGTTCATACATGGCATAGAGCACGATGACCAGGAGCGCAAGGCCCCCAAGTGTGCGCCACAGGGCCGCGCCTTCATGGCTGTGGCCCGCCTCGAAGGCAGGCACGTCCTTTATCCACAAATCCAGCATATAGCCAAAGGCAAAACTGGTAACCACAATCGAAAGCAGATAAATAATCGCCGAGCGCTTGCCGAGCTCCCGCGAAAGCAGGATCAGCGTGGCCGTGTTCGTGGCGGGACCTGTCATCAGGAACACGAGCGCCGCCCCCGGACTCAAACCGCCTGCCACCAGCACCGCCACAAAAGGTACCGAAGCTGTGGCGCAGATATAAAACGGAATCCCCGCCACCGCCATCACCAGCATGGGCACAAAGCCGGAACCCAAGTAGCGGGATAGAAACTGTCCGTCCGCCGGCAAAAGATAAGCCACCACCCCAGCCGCCACAATGCCGATCACCAACCACTTGGCGATGTCCTGGGGAAATTCCACGAAACCATACTTGAAGCCTTTGACGATATGTTGCCGGATCGTGAGATGCTCTTTCTTTTCAACGGGACAAGCCTCTCCGCTTGCTTCAGCCGAGCCGGTGGACGCATCGCCATTGTCGCGGCGCTCGAACCAGTTGACCACGGCCCCACCCAGAAGCCCGTTCGCAAAGGCCGCAATCGGCCGGATCACGGCAAAGATCAATCCCAGCGGGCCCAGCAGGCCGTAGGTGACGATGATGCTGTCGATGCCCGTTTGCGGGGTGGAGATCAGAAAGGCCGTACTGGCCCCACGACTGGCGCCCCGCTTGTATAGCGAAAGCCCCACGGGAATTACCCCGCAGGAACACAGCGGCAAAGGCACGCCAAAGAGCGACGCCTTCACGACCGATGAAAAAGAATGGCCACCCAAATGCCGGGCCACCATATCGCTCTTGATAACGCGACTCAATATTCCTGCAATGGCAAAACCGAAAATCAGATAGATCCCCATCTCCATCCAGAGATCGTAAGTGGCTTGCCAGATTCCTTGAAGATGCTGCATATAATCCCTTTCTTTTCAATACTCCCATTCATTATTATAACGAATTCAGCGCCCATGTTCTATCTTTCTTGGAAAATTCCGCGAATGATGCTATCTTCAGCCATATCTGATCGCAATCTTTTTTGAAGAAAGCATGAGCAAGATGGCAAAGCCTGTATCCAAGCCGATAGACAAAAGATCGAGATAATGATGGATGAAAAATCCACCGTCCTGCCGATCGAAGACTTTGAAAAGCAGGACCTTAAAGCCGGAACCCCAAAAAACATCGGCTTTTCGGAAACCATCGTCGCTCCAGAAAATTTTTTAGTGCGATTCCTCTTTATTTTGCGTATGGTCTTAATGCTTGTGA
>CAYWYC010000022.1:16772-30191 GCA_964462565.1 uncultured Candidatus Sumerlaeota bacterium
GAAAATTTTTTAGTGCGATTCCTCTTTATTTTGCGTATGGTCTTAATGCTTGTGAGCGGCTTTTTTTGCAACGGATTCATATAAAAAGGGCCCCACAAAAACAAGACCCAGGAGATATTTATGTCCGATACGAAACTTGCCCCCGTCAATATGCATCTGCATACGCATTACTCTTTTAATGCGATGGACTATACCCCGACCCAACTGGTCCAGGAAGCCAGGCGGAGCGGTATTTATTCCATCGCCATCTGCGACTTTGATGTGCTGGACGCCTTGGAAGAATTCTATGCCGCATCCGACGCCGCACCGATTCGCGCCGCGGCCGGTATGGAAACGCGCGTCTATTTTTCCGAATACGGCGATGTCCCCATCAACTCCCCCGGTGAACCGGGCGTCTATTATTTCATGGGTATGGGTTTCGCGGCTGTTCCTCCGAAGGATTCCCCTGCCGGAAAAACGCTTCAGGAACTGCGCGACCGTTCCCGCCAGCGCAACATCGACCTCATCGCCCGCATCAGCAAGGCCTATCCCGAGCTGAGCCTGGACTATGAAGAAGACGTACTGCCCTACACACCTTCGGGCAACGCCACCGAGCGTCACATCGTCAAGGCCTATATATCCAAAGTGCGCGAGGCCCAAAAAGAACACGAAATATGGGGCAAGGTTCTCGGCCTTTCGGGCGACGAACTGGAAAGCACCCTCGGTGACGAACTGGCCCTGCAAAACGCCATCCGCAAGGCCCTGATGAAATCGGGCGGAGCCGGATACGTGAAGCCCGACAAAAACACCTTTCCGCCCCTGGAGCAGGTGATCGAGATGATCCTGAACGCCGGAGCCATCCCCATGGCTACCTGGCTGGACGGCGCCAACGAAGGCGAGAAAAATATCCGCGAGCAGCTCGAATGCCTCAAGGCCAAGGGCGTCGCCGCGCTCAATATCATCCCCGACCGTAACTGGAACATCAAGGATCCCGACCAGAAGGCGATCAAGGTGGCGAACCTGAACGAAATCGTCGAGGTGGCCGATTCCATGCACCTGCCGATCAATGTGGGCACGGAAATGAACAGCCCCGGACAGCCTTTTGTCGATAATTTTGAGGCGCCCGCCATGCGTCCCCATTGGCCCGTATTCTTCAAGGGCGCCCAGGTAATGGTGGGTCAGGCCCGTCTGGCCCGATTCGCCGGATACAGCTATTGCGGCGAAGCGGCGCAGGCCGACTATGCCGATCCCGCAAAGCGCAACGAATTCTTCGCCCGGGTCGGCGCGTTGCCCTGCCCGAACGCCGAAACACTCCAGGCGCTCAAAGACATAGACGAAGCCAAGGCCCTTGCCTGCATCCGCGATTCCGTAAGAGCGGACGACTGGAAGTGCTGAAAATATAATTAAGGATACACGAAAGAACCATGAGCAAACCAAACCTTCTCTTCATCATGACGGACCAGCAGCGATTTGACGCCCTGGGAGCCAACGGCAACGGTCTGATCCACACGCCGAACCTCGACAAACTCGCCGCCGCCGGGGCCAATGTGCAGTCTTATTATTCGAACTGCCCCGTTTGCGTCCCGAGCCGCTGCACGCTCTTCACCGGACGCTATCCCCACAGCCACCGTGTGCGGGAAAACCACAACCTGCTCGAATTCGGCCGGGAGATTCATCTCTTCCGCGTACTCAAGCAGGCTGGCTACACCCTCGGCTACACCGGCAAGAACCATCTTTTGGAAAGCGAAGAGATGGAAAACTTCGATTATGTCAAGGTGAAGGAAGCGTCCGACGCCCCTGAACTGAAGGAATGGTACGCCGACTACCGCAAGAAAATGGCCGAAGAGGGCAAGCCTGAATTGTGGCGCGGCGGGGTCTTTCACGATTTCCCCGAAGAAACCACCCGCACTTACCAGACGGGCTCCGGCGCTATCGAATTTCTGAAAAAGCAGACAAAGGACCAACCCTTCTGCCTCTGCGCGTCCTTTTCCGATCCCCACGTACCGCACCTGGCTCCGGCCAAGTTCAAGGACCTCTATCCCGAGGACAAAATGCAGCCCTATTCCTGGTCGGAAGGCGAACTCGAGAAAAAGGCCCGGCGCTTTGGCATGAAGTGGCGCGCCCAAAAAGCCGACCGCGTGGATGACGAGGGACGCCGTCACTACATGGCCGTCTATTATGGAATGATCAGCTGGGTCGATGAAATGATCGGCCGCATCCTTGATGAACTCAAGGCCCAGGGCCTCGATGAGAACACCATCATCGTTTTTACCGCCGACCATGGCGAATTCTGCTTCGAGCACAATATGTACAAGAAAGATCTGGTGCTGCTCGAAAGCCTGCTCCACGTCCCGTTCCTCGTCTGCTGGCCGGGAAAACTGGAGTCCCAGGTCGTGAAGGATGCCATGATGGAGGAGGTGGATGTGATGCCAACCATCCTGGACCTGATGGGCATTGAAGCGCCCTTCGGCATACAGGGAACCAGTTTTGCCCCCTGCCTCAAGGGCGAGCGCCAGGGACACAAGGACGCCGTCTTCGCTGAAATCTGCCCGCCCTGGCTCTATAACAAGTTCGAAAGTTATGAAGCTTTTGAAGAACACCACGGCGGATGGGAATCCACCCCTTACAACGTGCCCGGCGACTACACCAAGGCAATCCGCGAGCGCAATTTTCGATATATCTGGTACGGAACGGGCGAGGAAGAACTCTACGACCTGCGCACCGATCCCCAGGAATTCGACAACGTGGCGGAACATCCCGATTACCAGGCGGAGAAAACCCGGCTCAAGTTGCGTCTGCTGGAATGGGGAGCGCTGACGGAAGATCCCCTTGATCCCCTGAGCATCCGCCAGCTGCAGAAGCATTACGACCAGTGGCAGGGCGCGCGCGTTTTGCCGGGATCCCAGGCAGGACCGGGCTGGCTCGAAGAAAGATACACGCAGAACCCCATGCAGCCCTGAAGCGAAAGGGAATCGCGACATTTTATCGGTATGCTTCCTCAATTTTTTGGGGAATGATGATGTTGGCCAGGTGCTATTCCTCTTATTAAAGGAAGGCTTATGCAGCAAAAGAAAGGGGCATTGCTCGCGGGGCTGTCTTATGGCGGCTTTTTTCTGGCGCACTGGCTTGTCCTGTGGCTGGCGATCAATCCGCGCCTGCTGTTTCGCATGTTCGGGACCGTTTACCATTATCCCGCCTTCCAACTCGATGCCGATTTTTTTGCCGAATGCTTCTCCCATGCCGGCGGTGCGCTCGATTGCGCCTTTGGATTTCTATCGCAGCTTTATTATTTTGCCTGGCTGGGCGCGCTGGTCCTGACGCTTTCCGGCCTGCTCTATTTCCTGCTTCTGCGCTATTTATGCAAGGCATTCGGCCATAGCCTGCCGGGATTTTTTCACCTGATGCCGGCCCTCGTGCTTTTGGCAACGACGGCGAATTATGAGCATGTGCTTTATTATAATCTCTCGCTTATTCTGGGTCTCTTGGCGGCATGGATTTATGTCGGCCTGTTCAGCCGGAATCAGGCCCTTGCCCTAATATCAAGCGCCCTTATCATCGGCCTGCTTTTTTATCTGGCGGCGGGATCCTGCCTCGTTTTCGCCCTCGTTGCCATTTTGCATAGCGCGGTGGTTCGCAAGAGCCTTCCGCTTTTCCTGGCCCAGATCGTGTTTGCGGCTCTTGTCCCCCTGCTCATGGGCGTTTTCATTTTCGATCTCTTCTTTCCGGATTATTACCTGTTCGGCCTGCCCGTGGGTTGGGCACTGGGTGGCATTCCAGCAAAGGCTTGGATGCAGTTCTGCTTCCTCTATCCTTTTCTACTGATGCTCCTGGCGGCGCTCATGGGAAGCCGCGAGCAGGACAGGCCGGCGCTCGAAGCGGAAGGCTTTTCGCCGAAAGCCTCTCCCTGGTCCAACCCCCTCTGGTCGGCTCTGGGCGGTGTCGTGCTGGGAGCAGTCCTGTTTTTGATCTCCTTCAATAGCCCCAACCGCCGCGTCATGCAGTTTTACGAATGGGTGGGTCAGGAAAAATGGGGGCAAATCCTGGATGCTGCCGAAAAACTGCCACCCGCCAAATTCAGCCCCTATATCAACCATGATGTAAACCTGGCGCTCTATCATAGCGGCCGGATACGCACGCGCCTCATGGACTATCCCCAGGTTTTTCCATCGCTGCTGCTGAAGTCCGGCTGGCCCGAAGCCACACGCATGTTGATCATGCGAAAGTGGCGTCTCTTTCGCGACCTGGGCGACCTCAATCGCGCCGAACAGATCGCCTCCGAAACCTTCGAGACCTATGGCGACTCGCCGGAAGTGCTCTGGAATCTCGGCGTCATCAATCTGGCAAAAGGCGAGGAACGAACGGCCCGCGCCTTTTTCGGGGCCCTTGAGAAAAACCTCATAGGCCGCCAGCAGGCCCGGGACTGGATCGCCTTCATGGAAGATGGCAATGCTCCCGAAAAGCGCGCCCTTATCGAAGGCATGCAACGTAACATGTGGCGAGTCGATCTTGTTCACCTGGGCTACACGGAAGAACAACTGCTCAACGGCCTCCTGACGAACAATCCCGGCAACCGCATGGCCATGGACTACCTGATGAACTGGTATCTCCTGACGCGCAAGCTGGATGAATTTGCCGCCAACATCGGTCGTCTGCGCGCCATGGGCTATGAGCAGCTGCCGCCTATCTGGCAGGACGCGCTGCTGATTCAGGCAGCCCGAAATCCACAACAACCGCCGAATCCATACGGCTACAAACTCGATCCCTTGCGCGTCCAGGCCTCGGAAAATTTCCACCGCGTCATGCAGGCCGCCTATCCCGATGCCGAAGCCGCCGCGAAGCAACTGGCCCCGCGCTATGGCAACACCTATTATTTTTACTTCTATTTTGGCAGGTCCGGCATCAGTGAAATCGGAGGCGCGGAATAATGGCAAAAGCGATCCGATATTGCCTGCTGTTCAGCATGGTTCTGCTTTGCGGCTCCGCCTACGCCCAGGAGTCCACCGAAGCGAATCGTCTGCCGCGTTTCTACCCCAATTATGTTGGCGCGACCATTCCACCCAACATCAGCCCGCTCAATTGCATGATTGAAGAAGAAGGCACAGCCTTTGAAGTGACCATTACGGGAAGCAAGACGGGCACGTGGAAATCTACATTCCGCAAGCCGGAACTGCGTATTCCATTCAAAGAATGGCGTGCGCTGCTCGATGCCAACCAGGGTGGCCAACTCCGCCTGCAAATTCGCGCTCAAAATGCCAACGGTCAGTGGACCGACTTTCAGCCTGGCACAATCCATGTGGCCCCCGAAGCAATCGACAGCCACATCTCCTATCGCCTCATGAAGCCCATCTATAATTACTTCACCTTTCTCGGCTGCTATCAACGCAACCTGGAGACCGCTGAGGAATCGGTCCTGCTCGACGGGCGTGACCTGCGTAACAGCTGTGTCAACTGCCATACCTATAACCAGAATGACCCGCAGCAAATGATCCTCGGCGTGCGCAGCGGAGAGTTCGGCAGCAGTGCCGTGGTTCTGCGCGACCAGCAGCTTGACAAAATCGTACCGCCCATGGGCATCACCGCCTGGCATCCCAGCGGAGAACTCATCGCCTTTTCCAAATATCAGGTCAACCAGTTCTTTCACACGCGCCAGGTCGAAATTCGCGACGTTATCGAGATGGATTCCACCCTCGGATATTTTGATTTTCGCTCCGGCAAGACCGGCTCCGCTCCGGCGCTGATGAAAAAAGACCGCCTCGAAGCCCATCCCAACTGGTCGCCTGACGGCAAGTACCTCTACTTCACCAGCGCACCCAAACTCTGGACCGATAACGAGCTGATTCCCCCGGACCGCTATCAGGAAGTGCTTTACGACCTCATGCGCGTACCCTACGATCATGCCACAGGCGCATGGGGCCAGGCGGAAATGGTGCTCAGCGCCGGGGAAACGGGACAATCCATTACCCAACCGCGAATCTCGCCCGACGGACGCTTTCTGCTTTTCTGCATGGCCGACTACAGCATGTTTCCCTTGAACCGTCCGAATGCTGACCTTTACATGATGAACCTGGAAACGCGCGACTACTGGCCCCTGGATGCCGCCAACAGCGATGCCGCCGAATCCTGGCACTCCTGGTCCAGCAACGGACGATGGATCATCTTCGCGAGCAAGCGAGACAGCGTTTTGTTCACGCGGATATGCATCGCCCATATCGACGAAAACGGTCGCGCCAGCCAGGCCTTCCTGCTGCCCCAGAAGGAGCCCGACTTCTATCTCTCCATGGTCCACGCCTACAACGTTCCCGAACTCATGACCGGTCCCCTGGAGATCGATTACCGCAAACTCCTTGGAACCGCACGTGGCCCGGCTACGCGCAAAGTCGATGGCATTACCGGCGCAACCCCCAAGGCCAAAAAGCAATCCCCCGCCACCTGGGTCCGCGAACCCGATGCCGGGGCGAGATAAGGCCTGTTCCCATCACAAAATGGCTTTGGTTATCCCCCGCGCCTCTGGTATTATTATTTATCAATTCGCCGATTGCAAAAAAGGCAATATTTGCGGTATTCATCCTCCATGGCAAAGCAAAGCAAAAAATCCCTTCCCACAAATCCGACCGAGGCCATCCTCGAAAGCATCTCCGACGGCGTCTTTACAGTCGATGAAAACTGGAGGGTCATGTCATTCAACCGCGCCGCCGAGGAAATCACCGGCATTCCCCGCTCCGAAGCCATTGGGCGACTTTGCTCCGAAGTCTTTCGCTCCAGCATGTGCGAAACCGATTGCGCCCTGCGCCAGACCCTGCATTCCGAAAAGCCCGTCATCAACCGCACCTGTTATATCATTGACGCCGAAGGCAACCGCATCCCCATCAGCGTTTCCACGGCCGTCCTGCGCAACGAAGCAGGCGAACTCATCGGCGGGGCCGAAACCTTTCGCGACCTGAGCGAAGTCGAGGCCCTTCGCCAGGAACTCGAAGGCCGCGCCCACATGGGTGAGTTGGTCAGCCATAATCCCCAGATGCAGCGCCTTTTTGAAATGGCCCATACCGTTGCCGACAGCGACAGCACGGTCCTGATCGAAGGCGAAACCGGCACGGGCAAGGAACTCCTCGCCCGTGGCATTCACGACCTGGGGCCCCGCTCGAAGGAACCTTTTCTGGCGCTCAATTGCGGAGCCCTGCCCGATAACCTGCTCGAATCGGAACTCTTCGGATATAAAAAAGGAGCCTTCACCGGCGCGGAAAAGGACAAGCCCGGTCGCTTTGCCCTGGCCGGAAAAGGCACACTATTCCTCGACGAAATCGGCGAAGTCAGCCCCGCCATGCAGGTCCGTCTCCTGCGCGTCCTGCAGGAAAACGTGTACGAGCCCCTGGGCAGCATTCGCTCCGAAAAAACGCAGGCCCGCATTATCGCCGCCACCAACCGCGACCTGGAAAACATGGTGCAGCAAGGCACTTTCCGCCAGGACCTATATTACCGTATCAATATCGTTCGCATGCAACTGCCGCCCCTGCGACGACGCAAGGAAGACATCCCCCTCCTGGCCCGCCACTTCATCGAACGCTTCAACCGGCTCCAGAATCGCAAGGTGCAGGACCTGAGTCCCGACGCCATGAGCCTGCTCATGGCCCACGACTGGCCCGGTAATGTGCGCGAACTGGAAAACGTGATCGAGCGCGCCTTTGTCGTGTGCCGCGAGGGACTCATCGAAATCAAGCACCTGCCCGAAAGCATGCGCGGTCCCGAAATCGCGCGCGAAGGTGGAGCGAAT
The DNA here is from genome assembly GCA_964462565.1 of uncultured Candidatus Sumerlaeota bacterium. Lineage (GTDB taxonomy): Bacteria > Sumerlaeota > Sumerlaeia > UBA8349 > UBA8349 > CAYWYC01. Next base: position 24,520 of record CAYWYC010000022.1, read on the forward strand.
ATAGAATCGGTACGGCGCATCGCCGAACGCCAGTCCATCCTCAACGCCCTCGAACGCAACGACTTCAACCGTCAGGCCGCCGCCCGGGATCTAGGCATCCACAAAGCCACCCTCTATCGCAAAATCAAAAACCTCGGCATCGACCTTCCCTGAATCCAGATCGCGGTCATCGGCATTCCGATGCAGCCCGGAATCAAACAGTCGCATGATTGCAACACCCCAACAACCATCCGTCGCAATTACGCGACTCTTCGGATATCATAAAGAATTGGTACTTTCCGGATATCTCTTTTCTTATCAACGATATGTACGTATTTCAAGGAATCCGCATATTCTGGCATCGCTTATGCATATACAAGCACCAGAAAGAAAAGGATCGGCCCATGAGAACCGCAATATCCACCTGGCAAAATCGCATCGCACCCGTCTTTGACGTGTCGGGCCAGGTGATCTTGCTGGACCAGCAGGAAGGTTCTGAAGCGCAAGCCACCCTTGCGTCCCTGCCTGCCGGATCGCCCATGGACAAGATTCTTTTTCTCAAAAACGCCGGGGTGCAAAGCCTGATCTGCGGCGCGATTTCCCAGCCGCTCTTGTGCGCGGCGGAGAATCAGGGCATGCGCGTGCATGCCTTCATCGCCGGAGACCTCGATGAAATCCGGCAGGCCTGGCTCGACGGTTGCCTTGAAAGCAAGGCCTACGTTATGCCCGGATGCGGGCAACGCAGGCGATGCCGACAAGGCCGCAGGCGAAGAAACCGCCACGGCCGGGAATGAAAGCAGGCTTTGGATTCGATTACGAGTGCAAGTGCGATTGCACTTTGGCTGAGTTCTTTAGCAGGCCGGAAAAAAGCATCCAAGCCCGCTCGTAGTAAGCCACGTAAGTGGCGTGGCCTTCTTCACGCGAAATCAAAGCCGATTTCGAGTGCGAGGGCGAAAAACGAAAGAACTTAAATCAACGTCTTTACGAAAGGAGACATTATTATGCCAAGAGGAGACAGAACAGGACCGACAGGAATGGGTCCCATGAGTGGAAGAGCAGCAGGATACTGCGCCGGATATGACCGGCCGGGATTTATGAACCCCGCACCGGGTCGCGGATATGGCCGCGGCTTTGGAGGTGGTTTTGGCCGCGGACGCGGTGGTCGAGGCCGGGGCTTCGGCTGGGGCAATGGCCCGGGCGGCTACGGCGGCTGGGGCGCGGCTTACGCGGCGCCTCCCGCTGCACCCAATCCCCAGGATGAAAAAGCATTCCTCCAGCAGGAAGCCGACGCGCTTCAGGGCGATCTGGAAAGAATCCAACAGCGCCTCGAAGAACTCGGCAAAGAATAACCAGTTGCTGGACCGGCGGGAAGGGTCGGGCCATACCAACCCCCACACGCATCCGGCTCTTCCTGTCCGATTTTTTTGAAAACACTTATGTGAAAGAGAGGCATCATGAAAATAGCATTCTCAACAGCAGGTGAAGATCTCGATGCTGCCGTGGACAGCCGTTTCGGGCGTTGCGCGCGCTTCCTGATCTACGACACCGAAGCCGACACGAGCGAACTGATTGATAACGTACAAAATTTGAATGCCGTTCAGGGCGCGGGCGTCCAGGCGGCGCAAAACGTGGCGCGAACCGGCGCAAAGGCCGTCGTAACGGGCCATTGCGGTCCCAAGGCCTTTCGCGTACTGGGTCAGGCCGGCATCGAAATATACACCGCCGAAAACATGACCATACGCCAAGCGCTGGATAAAATTCTCGCCGGAGAATTAAAACCGGCCGAAGCGGCCGACGTAGAAGGACACTGGGTATGAAGATCGCCATCGCCTCCGGGAAAGGCGGCTCCGGCAAGACGACCCTGTCCGTGGCCCTGGCTCTGGCGGCGCAACAGCCCCTGACGCTACTCGACTGCGACGTGGAAGAACCCAACGCCCAACTTTTTCTCAACGCCGGGATCGAGAAGTCCGGGGACTACAACGTGCTGGTCCCCGAGATAATCGAGGAACAATGCGTCGCCTGCGGCAAGTGCGGAGAGATTTGCGAGTTCAACGCCATCGTTTCATTCGGATCGACGGCCATGGTCTTTCCCGAGCTTTGCCACAGCTGTGGCGGCTGCAAACTGGTCTGCTCCTATGCCGCCATCCGCGAAGTGCCCCGCAAAATAGGTATCATCGAAGAAGGACAACGTGATCATATTCACTTCATCCACGGCAGTCTCGAAGTGGGAGTCGCCATGTCGCCGCCTCTCATTCGCGAAGTCAAGCGACGCGCGGCCCTGGCCGACCTCCAATTAATCGATTGCCCTCCAGGAACAGCATGCCCCATGGTTTCCGCCGTCCAGGATGCCGATTATGTCATCCTCGTCACCGAACCCACGCCCTTCGGACTGCACGACCTGACGCTCACGGTGGACACCTTGCGTCCCATGCAGAAGCGCTTCGGCGTCGTCATCAATCGCGCCGGAACAGGAGACGATCGCGTAAATGCTTATTGTGCCAGGGAAGAAATCCCCATCCTTCTGGAAATCCCCGATTCGCGCGCCGTGGCGGAAGCCTATTCCCGGGGCGAAAACCTGATCGATGCCATGCCGGAAATCGAAGCCAAACTGCAAGACCTTCTGGCCGCGCTTATTCGCACGCAGGAAGGGGTTGCATCATGAAAGAACTTACCATCATCAGCGGCAAAGGCGGCGCGGGAAAGACGAGCATCACCGCCGCGCTGGCCGCATTGGCATCCGGCCCCATCCTCGCCGATTGCGACGTCGATGCCTCGGATCTGCATCTGCTCATGCAGCCCGAAGTGCGCGAAAAGCGGCCCTTTATCTCCGGCCACGAAGCAACGGTACGCGCCGATGACTGCGTTTACTGCGGAGCCTGCCTGGCCTATTGCCGTTTTGGAGCCGTCTATGAGGATCGCGACCATGACACCTTCCGCATCAACCCCGTCCTCTGCGAAGGTTGCGGCGTTTGCGTACATTTCTGCCCGGCCAAGGCCATCGACTTTCCCGAGGCCGAATGCGGCGAGTGGTACATATCCGACACGCGCTACGGCAAAATGGTCCACGCCCGCCTGAACCCCGGCGCGGAAAATTCGGGAAAACTCGTCAGCGAAGTCCGCCAGCAGGCCAAGCACGAGGCCCAGGAATCCGGAGCCGAGTGGGTTCTGGTGGACGGCCCGCCGGGCATCGGTTGCCCCGTTATCGCATCGGCCACCGGAGCCGACGCCATCCTGCTGGTCACGGAACCCACCATATCGGGCAAGCACGACATGGAGCGCGTCCTCGACCTGGCCAAACACTTTCGCACGCGGGCCTTCGTGGTCGTCAACAAGTGGGACATCAACGAAGCAATGACTGACGAAATCGAAAAGGCGGCCAGCGAAAAGGGCGCGGAACTGGCGGGCCGTGTGCCTTACGACAAGGCCTTTACCGAAGCCCAGATCGCCGGCATGAATATTTTGGAGTACAACAACAACCCAGCAGCAAAGGAAATCAAGGAAATATGGGAGAAAGTATGCAAAGCAATGGAGTAAATCCGGATGGGAATGGATGCGAAAGCGCGACCGCCGACTGCGGCAGCTGCAGCAAGTCCGACTGCGCCGACCGCAAGGATAATCCGCAGCAGAAACTGCAACGACGCATGCAGGACATCCGCAACAAGATCGTCGTGCTTTCCGGCAAGGGTGGCGTCGGCAAGAGCACCGTCTCGGTAAATCTCGCCGTGACGTTGGCACGCATGGGAATGCAGGTCGGCCTGCTCGATGTGGACATCCACGGCCCCAGCGTCCCCACCATGCTTGGGCTCACCAGCGAAGTCGTCGGGCCGTCACCCGAAGGCGGCATCGAACCCATCACGCGCGGCAATCTTAAAATCATGTCCATCGGCTTTTTGCTGAATGATCGCGACGATGCCGTAATCTGGCGCGGCCCCATGAAGGCCAACGTTATTCGCCAGTTCCTGAGCGATGTAGAATGGGGACCGCTTGATTACCTGATCATCGATTCGCCTCCCGGAACCGGCGATGAACCCCTTTCCGTTTGCCAGTATATCGGCAATCCCGAGGGAGCCGTCATCGTCACGACACCCCAGGAAGTGGCCGCCGCCGACGTGCGGAAATCGGTCAAGTTCTGTCAGCAACTGGATATCCCCGTCCTGGGGATTCTCGAAAACATGAGCGGCTTCGCCTGCCCCGATTGCGGCAAGCTGACGCCTATCTTTCGCGAAGGCGGCGGAGCACGCATTGCCGAACAATTCGATATTCCCTTTCTCGGCAGCATTCCTATCGACCCCGCCATCGCCCAGGCCTGCGACGAGGGAGAATCCTTTGCCGCGGCCTTCGAAGGTTCCGCCAGCGCCAGGGCCTTTGCCGGAGCCGTGGAAATTATCGCCGGAAAATACTGGCGCGAAAATAGTGAAACTAATGATAATGATCAGAAAGGAAGTACCATGAAAATCGCCGTACCCCTTGCCGATGGCCGACTCAGCATGCATTTCGGCCATTGTGAACAATTTGCCATCATCGAAGTCGATACCGATTCCGGAGAAATTCGCGACCGCCAGGATCTCACCCCGCCGCCCCACGAGCCTGGCGTTTTGCCACGCTGGTTGGCCGAACAGGGAGCCAACATGATCATCGCCGGTGGAATGGGTCAGCGTGCCCAAGGCCTTTTTCAGCAGCAGGGAATCGAAGTCCTCGTCGGTGCTCCCGCCGAAAACCCCGAAGTTCTGGTAAAGGCCTACTTGGACGGCAGCCTCGAAGCCGGCGAAAACGTATGTGACCATTAGGCGGGACAAAGGTTTGTCAATGAAATATCCCGATCTGCAAATACATGTGCTCGTGGATAACCGGGCCATGCCGGGCTATATGCCTGAGCATGGCCTGGCGCTTTACATCGAACATGGAGACAGCCGCATCCTTTTTGACACAGGCCAGGGCGATGCATTGGAGCCCAACGTCAAAGCCATGTCACTCGATTTATCGCGGACCAACGCCATCGTCCTGAGCCACGGCCATTATGACCACACGGGTGGCCTTCCCTATGCCATCGGACAAGCTCCCCGCGCCCACATTTATGCCCATCCCGCTGTGCTGAGCGAACGTTACAGCATACACGACAAATCCAAGCCCCGTGACATATCCATACCCGAACCGGCAATCAAGGCGCTTCATCAATGCGATGCCATGCGTCTCAGTTGGATTCAGGAGCCCTGCTATATTGAGGCAGGCCTGGGTCTGAGCGGAACCATTCCCCGCAAAGATCCTGTCGAAAACGTGGGAGGGCCCTTTTTCCAGGATCGCCAGGGAAAAGTCGCCGACGAACTGCCCGACGACATGGCGATCTGGATCGAGCGCGATGGCGGCGTTATTATCATCACCGGGTGCTGTCATTCGGGCCTGATAAACACGATAGAAGCAATCCGAAACGCCTGCGGTAGAAAGAAAATCAAAGGCATCATCGGCGGCCTGCACCTGGTGAACGCCTCGGAAGAACGCCTCCAACACACCCTATCGGCCCTGGATGCTTATCAGCCTGAATTTGTGGCCGCCTGTCACTGTACGGGCGATCCGGCAATCGCGGCTCTCGCCGAAAAGTTTGGAGATCGCTTCATGCCGGTCCAGGCAGGCCTGACCATTCCCGCCGAAATCACCGCCTGATCGCCCATCCGGGCCTGGCCCCGAAAACCACCCGC
>CAYWYC010000023.1:0-29335 GCA_964462565.1 uncultured Candidatus Sumerlaeota bacterium
ATATGCCTTACGCAAAAGCCAAGACAGATATCAGTATGAAGGATCAAGGTTATCGAATGCCACCAGGATGGGGGTCCGTATCGCCGGCATCCTGCCGGCACAATTTTCTCTGACCACATTACCAATATGGGCATTGCCTTTTTCCTCCGACCGCATTACCAATAACACAAGACTTTTTTGTTTCGCATGGTGCTCCCCACTGCCACCAGGATGGTGGCGGTACGTGTCAGGGCTTGCAACTTTGCTGTTCCAGGATTATCATGGCTAAAAGCATCGAGCATTATCAGGAAGAGACCATGAGCCTGTCCATCATCGAAGCCAAAACCCCCGACCAACTCGACCTGGTGCGTCAACTTTTTCGGGAATATGAGGCCTTTTTGCAGATCGACCTCAGTTTTCAGGATTTCGAGGCGGAACTTCGTGCCTTGCCCGGAAAGTACGCGCCACCCGCCGGGGCGCTCTTGCTGGCGATCGATGAAGACACGGGTGATGCCGCCGGATGCGTGGCCATGCGGCCCATGGATAAGCCGGGCATGGTCGAGATGAAACGCCTCTTCGTACGCGACGCCTATCGGGGCAGAGGCGTGGGCAAGCGCCTGGTCGAAACCATCCTCCTCCTCGCCCGCCAAGCCGCTTACCACACCATGCGCCTCGATACCCTCAACCGCCTCCAAAGCGCCATCCACCTTTACCAAAAACAGGGCTTCCAAAAAATCCCCGCCTACTACCACAATCCCCTGGATGGGGTGAGCTACTGGGAGAAGCGATTGGATAGTCCATAAAAGAAGGCCCCCCGGTTTGTCCGGAGGGCCTTATTGCTTCACTTGTCAGCTTGCCTGAAAACTTAGACCACGTAAGTCGATGCGCTGGTGCTGCCGCCTCGGCCGGTCCAGTTGGTGTGGAAGAATTCGCCGCGGGGTTTGTCCACGCGTTCGTAGGTGTGTGCGCCGAAGTAGTCGCGCTGGGCCTGGAGAAGGTTGGCGGGCAGGCGATCATGGCGGTAGCCGTCGTAGAAGGCCAGGGCCGAGCTGATGGCGGGAGCGGGCACGCCCATTTCCACGGCGGTCACGACAACGCGACGCCAGGCGGCCTGGGCCTTGATCACGGCTTCCTTGAAGAAGGGGTCAAGGAGCAGGTTGGTGAGTTCGGCATTGTTGTCAAAGGCGTCCTTGATCTTGCCGAGGAAGACGGAACGGATGATGCATCCGCCGCGCCACATGAGGGCGATTCCGCCGTAGTTCAGGTTCCACCCGTAACTTTCGGCGGCGCTGCGCATAAGCTGATAGCCCTGGGCATAGCTGACGATCTTGGAGGCATAAAGGGCCTCGCGCAGGTCGTTGATGAACTGCTTTTTATCGCCCTTGAATTCAGCCTTGGGACCGGTGAGGACCTTGCTGGCGGCGACGCGCTCATCCTTGAGGGCGCTGAGGCATCGGGCGAAGACGGCCTCGCCGATCAGGGTCAGGGGTTGGCCTTCGTCGAGGGCGGCCATGGCGGTCCATTTGCCGGTACCCTTCTGGCCGGCCGTATCCAGGATCAGGTCCACCACTTCGTTGCCGTCCTCATCCTTGTATCCCAGGATGTCGCGGGTGATTTCAATCAGGTAGGAATCCAGCTCGCCTTCGTTCCATTCCTTGAAGACTTCGTGCATTTCGTCGTTGGTCAGGCCCAGGCATTCCTTCATGAGCATGTAGGTTTCGCAGATCATCTGCATGTCGCCGTATTCGATTCCGTTGTGGACCATCTTGACAAAATGTCCGGCGCCGTTTTCGCCGACCCAGTCGCAGCAGGGATCGCCGTCGTCGGTCTTGGCGGCAACGCCCTGGAAGATGGGCTTCACATGTTCCCAAGCCGCGGGCGAACCGCCGGGCATGATCGAGGGCCCCTTGAGCGCGCCTTCTTCGCCGCCGGAAACGCCGGTGCCGATGTAGAGTTTGCCGTCGGCCTCAACCTTTTCGCATCGACGCATGGTGTCGGGAAAGTGGGAGTTGCCACCGTCGATAATGATGTCGCCCTCTTCCAGCAGGGGCAGCATGGTGTCGATAAAGGCATCGACGGGCTTGCCGGCCTTGACCATGAGCATGACCTTGCGGGGCTTGGCCAGGTTTTCGACAAGTTCCTCGGGAGTATGGCATCCGATAATGTTTTTGTCCTTGGCCCGGCCATTGATAAAATCATCCACCTTCGAGGTGGTGCGATTGTAGCAGGCCACAGTAAAGCCCTTGCTTTCCATATTCAGAATCAGGTTTTCCCCCATCACAGCCAACCCAACAATACCTATATCCGCTTTGCTCATGATCGTCTCCTTTTTCGCTATAGTTTGCCTGCCTGCGATCTGCTTTTGTTCGCGGGCAGGTCTGTTTTCCGGCATTTTCAAACAGCCTGAAGCTTGATAATAGAAAACCACCAACGAATGTCAAGGCTTTCGCAGGCCAAAGGGCAAAATTGCCTGCAATTTCTTGAATCATCAATAAACATAGCCCCAAAACGGCCTTACATCTGCCTGCTTGCCTGATCAGCCAGGGCGCTTTCCTGCACCTTTCGAGAAATGTCTTCAAACCGCCCCGGTTTTCAGGTATGATGAAAAAATCGAAATGGGGATCAGAAAGTCGGGAGTCTATGGAAAAGAAAAATCCACAGATGGATGAGCCGGAGAATACCTCGCAGCCGGAAGAAAAACCACGAGCCAAAAAACGCAAGTGGCGACGTCGCATACTCTGGACGCTGCTATCGCTGGTGCTCCTGTTTCTTATACTGCTTGTGTCAGCCTGGTTCTATATTCAAAGTTCTCACTTTTTCAATCACTTCATCGCTCCTCAGGTAAGCAAAACATTCGATCGCGATTTTGAGGCAGAGGGTTACGGCTTTTCGCCCCTGGGGTATCTCACTCTCGAAAATATTCGCCTGCAAAAACGTGCCGATGAAAAAATCGCCACACCGCTTCAGGCGGAACGGATGAAGATATCCTGGGACCTTTTTTCTACGCTCAGCGGAAGCCCCACCATCACCGGGCTTCAACTGACCAGCGCCAGCGTGCATCTGTATGTTGATAAAACGGGAAAGATGTATGGTCCCATCCCCTCTATTTCGGACCGGAAAACCAGCCCCGCCGCTCCCACTTCCACTCCCCCTGCCACTCCCGAGGGACCTGCCGACTGGACCGAATTTTCGGTCCCGCCTTTTTCCCTGCGCGACATCGACCTGACCAGCGTCAGCCTGAGCGTCACACACGAGACTACTTCCACCGAACCCCGGCAGTTTTCTTTCCGGATCGACAGCCTCCAGAGCAAACGCTTCGGGTTGCCGGAAGGCGGTCGTCTGGAAATGGACGGGAATTTCCAACTTGAAAACATGGATCGTCCTTCCACACATCCTCTGGTGTCAGAAGTGCTCCAGGGCAAAGTGAACTGGCTGCTTGAGGCCGACCCTACAAGCACCACCCAGAACAAGACTACTTCACTCACGCTGCATTCCCGCGTCCAACTTTCGGATCTGGAAGGCCAATATCGTGACCAGGATTTGCAGCCTTACCAGTTCGCCCTGTCAGCCAAAAGCCAGTTCGACCAGGGCCGGCTGAAAATTTCGGACTTGACCATCACCACCATCGGCAGTGACAACGACATCTTCCAGATGACGGCGGAACTGGATCACAATCTTCAGGACAAAGCGGGGCGGGTGAAATTCGACCTGAAACCGGTGGGCAGCAAATTCCTGAATCTGGCGGGGGCCGGTACAGATATTAATTTTCAGGAAACCACCTTTGGCATGGGGGCATCCATGGCCTGGGATGCCGAAGGACCAACAAGCCTTGGCCTGCAAATGCTGCTCAATGACTTTTCGGCAAAGGGCGGCCCCATCCCCAAGGAGGAATATCCGCCCCTGAGCCTGCAAGCCGATCTTGGCGCGCGGCGAGGCGAAAGCCCGAAGCAGTTTCTGGTTCAAAGAGGTGGATTGGATATCTATACCGGCGCCGCCGACAGCAAAAAACAACATGTCAAGTTCCGCGTTCGTGAAACGATCCCTGTCAATATTCGCAATTTCGATATCTTTTCCGCCATCGCGGAGCCGCGTATGCTTTATCTGTCCATTGAATCCGTAAGGACGGAGGCCTGGGAAGAATGGCTTCCGCCGTCGCTTCTTCCCTGGCTGGCCGATGCCCGCGTCAGCGGCGAAATCGCCCTGGGCCGCGACACCAAAACATCGCGCGCCCTCCAACTCCAGGCTGATCTCCAGGGACAAAATATTAACCTTACGCCCGGCAAGACGGAAGGCGAACGGCTCGGTGGAAGCAATGTGGATCTGGCCACGAAGATTTCCCTGCGTTGGGAAGATAAGCAACTATCGGGATTCCAGATTGATTCCGGCAGCGTCCATGCGCGAAAAGACAATGAAACAATCCTGCAATTGGGAATTGACGGGGAAAGCGACCTGGCCTTTCAGAAATCAAGCGCGAAAATTACGATCCAAAACGCCGACGCCGGACGGCTCCTCCGTGCCTATAACCGAACTACCCGAACCCTGCCCTTGAGCGGCGACCTCCACAGCAGCATCACCATGCAGAGGGATGGCAAACGGTTCACTGCCGAAGGTCTTGTGCGTCTGGATCCCTTCTATCTTTTTGATTATTCGGGTGACTCTCCGAGCACGATATCCATTCCCCATGAATTGCATTTTGCCCAGGAGATCAATACCGAAGGACCCACGTGGAAGCTGTCCACGTGCAGCCTGACCCAGTACCATCCCGAGGGCAAAAACGGAATACTGCGGGCATCGGGAAATCTCGATTTTACGGCGCCCCGTCAAGGCCGCTTTCAGGCCGACGCCACCCGTATCAACCTGACGAGCCTTCTGCCCTTTGTCCAGATCGAGCCGCACGAAAAGGCGCCGCACCTGATCGTGGAAAAAGCGGATATCGATTTTATCCAGGACGGCCCGGCGATTGCTTTTGAGAATTTTCAGATGGAAGTGGCCGAGGGAAATATTGCCTTGAAATCTTATCGCATTCGTAGCTATGCCGATGCCGAAAATTATATGAAATGGGAAGGCCTGGAGGCGGAGGGACTGGATGTGGATATCCTCATGGCGAATCTGGCTGCCGACGCGCGCGGTTCGGTGACGGGAAAGATGGACCTGAAATCGGACGGCACGTCCCAGGGCTTCGATGCCGCCTCCATGCGCGATAATTTACGCGGCGATCTGGAAGCCCACCTGTACAGTGGGCAACTGGTAGATATCCCTATCCTGAATGAGTTGGGCCGGGTCACGGGTTTCGATATTTTCGGCAAAATGTTCTTCGAAAGTTTCGACTTGCGCGTCAAGGCGGAGCGCGAGGGACTCAGGCTGGAGGAAGCGGGAATCGTAGGAGCGCTGCAAAAACTGCGTTTCACCGGCATCATTCGCTATGACTCGACGATCGACATCCCCATTACACTGGGCTTGGGCGGTTCGATGAGACGAAAAATCGGCGATTTGGGCTTCCTGAAATTCATGAAACTGGGCTCAGACAACTACCTGGTCTTTCCTTTTCCGCTCAAGGCCACAGGCACATGGAGCGATCCCAAAATCCGCATGCATGTGCCCGTTGATTACGTCACGCAGACTGGCAAGAGCATCATCAGCATCCCCGGCAATATCTTTAATACGGCCAAGGATATCATTTCTCCGGATAAATCCAAAGAGGAGCCGGAATAGAGCCTTTCTGTTAGCTCGAATAGGAAAGATCGGGGAGCCTTGTTTGTAGTAAGGCCCGTGAGGGCCGTCATCCGGAGCAGAATTTTCCAGGATGATGAATGAATTCCATTCAACCCGACGCCCCTCACGGGGCTGACTACGAACATGCAAGCCTTTCCATTATAGCCTATTGTTACACACAAGAAAATCTTTCAGGCCGGATCATCTCTGCCCGATTACTCGAAGGCCGCCTGGAATTTGGAGCGGATTTTTTCGACGCGGCGCCGGTTCACGCCCAGGTCGCTGTAGCCCAGGCGCGCGGCGGACCGCACGTGGATGACGCCCGATTCGGGATCGGCCAGGAGTTCCAGGTCGTCGGGAAAACGAAAGATGAGGGTGACGAATTTTGCCTGAAGGTAATCTTCATTGGCGATTTTGATAGTGCTGCGGGGCATGGAGTCGATGATTGCACGCAAGGTTTCCATGCTTTTGGCTACGCTGCCCCGGATGACAAAAGGTTCTATCCGGTGGGTTTCGTCGCTGGCCAGGCTGGACACACAGTTGGGCGAACCAGGACAGGGAGCAAGCGAATCGGGGCGGGCAGTCATGGGAAGTGTCTCCGGTCGGGGGACATTCGCGCAAGCCCCCAGAAACAAGATAAGTATCAGAGCGGTCGATAAGATGAAGCACCTTACCGCTTTTTGGTAATTGCCATCCTCCACGGGCTTGTCTCCCTCTATTGCGTACTGTGAAATATTTTCTTCTTCGGTTCAGCCTTCTGGATCGGCACGGGGCCGAAGGTCCCCAGGTAGCGGGAACGTTCGTCCAGCACCGAACCCGTGCTGTTATCCCACAGGGCGTACCAGAGCTGGGCATCGGGTTCCGCCGGCGCATGCAGGTCAATCCGGATAAGATTCTGTCCACGCACGCCTACGCTGATGACGGGGATGAAGCCGTTTTTTTTCAGTTTGATGCGGGTCAGGCCGTTTTCGTCTTTCTCCATCACGGCCTCGGCTTCTCCGCCCTTCAGATCCAGATAGAGGATACCGTCGCGTTCAAAAGGCGCGGGAGCCTCCGAATATCCCTGGTGATTGCTGTCCGATACCAGCCAGTCCTGTATGCGTTCTTCCTTGATAATCAGATCCTGGGAATTCTCAAACTCCACATTGATACGTCGCCGTGTTTCATCGGCAAACTGGGCCTTGAGAAGTTTTGGTCCAAACCACCGCAATTCGCGGCTTTCCTTGGATTCGAGCAAAATCCTGCCCACATCCTGCCCCAGCAGAAAGACCGTGTCTTCCCGCAGGCGAAATCTGTCACGAAGATTGAACTGCAAAGAGGGAACCATAATCGCCAGGGGATCATTCGTGGCCACGCGCCACTGGGCGGCACGAATCCGGCCCAAATATGGCTGTGGGGGAATTCCCTGGGGATATTCCAGGTGCGACATCTGAACCACGACCACCTTCATATCGGGATTTTTTGCGTATCCGCGAATGGCCTCGATAGACCGGTTCAGATATTCCTCATAATACTGCCAGCGGAAGGGATTGGCATCGGCTCCACCATGATACCAGATGAAATAGTGAGCCTTTTGGCCGTATTTTTCGACCAGGGATTTGAATTCCGGCATTTCCGTGGTCGATGCGTCCCAAAAGGAACGGATCGGTGCGTTGGGGCGGGCAATACCCAGAATCCCGACGGGGATGCCCGTATTCAGGGAATACTCATTGGCGGCAAAGAGCCAGGGGCTGACCAGTTCATGGAAGCGGGGAATGTCTTCATAAGGTTGAAAAAGCGGCGCTTGCGCCTCCTGCCACTTGTCATCTTTAACGATATGGATAAAGGGATTGTCCCGGGGAACCTTGCGGCTGGGAGCGCCGATGGCCTGAATGCCGCCACCGACGATCCATAATTCCCCGATCAGGATATGTTCGAAGGCCTGCGTTTTTGAGCCTTTCCGGAATTCTACACGGTAATCTCCATCAAGATTTATGGGAACCCGGTCGATATATAGATTGTGGAGGGAAGTTCGGAGTGGTGTGGATGCGTCTTCTGGAACTTCCGATAAAGGCCGGGCCTTGGGATCGATAATCCATTGTCCGCGCGCCACGATCTCACCGGTCACCATGTCGGTGACGGTTGCGGTGAGTGGGCCATCGCCTTTGACGGAAAAGGGAATTTTGCCGCGTGTGGTTTCGTAGGGGAAAACCTGGTAGTCATGAATCCCCTGAATAAAGGAGCCCTGCGCAAAAACAAGCGGAGAGAGCAGAATCCCCGCAAGAAAAACCAGAAAGAACGCGGGACAAAGTTTTTTGGGGAAAGTGGCCATGAGCTCTTTTCCTTTCCATTCACATCCAGGCAATCTCATACCCCCGAAACGAGTCGCCCCTGCCCGTCTAGTATTGATACTTTCCCCCTGCCAATGCAAGCCTTTTCGCTATTGAAAGGGGAAGAAGCAAAGGAAAGAGAATCATGTCCAAGGAAGATCCATATATCGGTCTGGTCATAGACGGATACCGCATTGACGGGCTTTTGGGAAAAGGTGGCATGGGAGCCGTGTACAAAGGATGGGACATGGACCTCCAGCGTCAGGTAGCCATCAAGATTCTAAGCACCGATCTGATTGAAGACGAGGACGCCGTCACGCGGTTCGACCGGGAGGCCCGCATCCTGGCGGAGCTCAATCATCCGAATATTTGCCAGGTTTTTCGCATCGGCAAGTATGGCGATATTCCCTTTTACGCCATGGAGCATCTGGATGGCCGCTCACTGAAAGATGTTCTCGGCCAGGTCCGCCGGATCAATGTGGATCGCGCGATCCGGATCGTCCTGCAGATTGCCCAGGGTCTCAAGGCGGCCCACGAAAAGGGCATTACCCACCGCGACATCAAACCGGCCAACATCATGCTCATGCGCGATGATATGGTCAAGATCGTGGACTTTGGAATTGCCAAGGCGTTCCTGGACGATACCTTCAAGACAGCGACGGGGATGCTGCTGGGAACGCCGCGATATATGTCGCCGGAACAGGGACGAGGCGCTAATGTCGATTTTCGCTCGGACATCTATTCGCTGGGCTGCACCTTCTACCACATACTGACGGGAGCGCCGCCTTTCAGCGCGCAGAATGCCATCCAACTGATCGAAAAACACATGAAAGAACCGGTCCGCTCCATCACCGAACGCAACCCCAATGTGCCCGACAAACTCTGCAACCTGATCTACGGCATGCTGGAAAAGAATCCGGCTGATCGCATCAGTGACTACAGTTATCTTGTTATTTCACTGCAGAATATCCAGGATAACCAGGCGAACCAGACGTATAAGGTCCATGCCCAGGCTCCCGCGCGGCCTGTGGATGCGGAAGATCAGAAGAAGTCGCGGAAAATGGTTTTGGGCCTGGTGGTCAGTGTCGTTTTCGTGCTGGCTTTGGGCGTATGGATGAAGCAGCAAAGGCCCGACGAAGAAGCCGGAAAGGAAGCGCCTGGTGCTTATGAAGTCAATAGTGACACCAAACGCCCCGACGCCATCCGCAGCGCCCTGCGCACCTTGCATGAATATCGGGAAGCGACCGAAAAATAGAATCACGCTAAGCGGGGTTTTCGGCCGGTAAAAAAGCTCCGGCCTTGCGCAACTCATCCTGGACCACTGCAATATTTATCTCGGAAATTGCCTCGTCAGCATTGCAGGCCCGGGCGGCCGCGATACCTGCCGCCTGGCCCATGGCCGCGCAGATGGGCATGACGCGGACAGATGCCGCCGCCTCGTGCGTGGCCGAGAGGCATCGTCCGCCCACCAGCAGGTTTTGCGCGCCCTTTGGAATCAGGGAACGGAAGGGAATCTGGTAATAAGTTCCCGGCTCCAGGTGCTGCATGGGGTTCTTCGACATCTTGCCGTCGGGATCATGAATATCCACGGGATATGCCCCGCAGGCAATCACGTCTTCGAAATGCACGCGATTCAAAAGGTCGTTCACATTGAGGATGTATTCTCCGATGATGCGGCGCGATTCGCGAACACCGACCTGCTGGGGCAGCATTTCGACGCGGCAATGTTCAAAGCCGGGAGCGTTCTTCCGCAGGAAGGCCACAATTTCGCGCACGGCCTTGCGTCCGAGAATTTCTCCGCGGCTCAGGTCGTCGGCATTGGTGGAATCGAGGCCGGCCAGTTCGTTCTGGTTGAAGGTGACCACGCCCTTGCCGGGATAGGGGAACATGAGCAGCTGGCGTTTTCCGGGCATCTTGAGTTCACCCGAGGCGACCGCTTCCCTGTACGCAGCCTGCGCCTGGCCCAGGTCGGCATTTTCCAGGTCAATGTCGCCAAGGCGAAACATGAGCGTCAGGGCCTGGGCCTTGCCGTCCGATTCGCGCCCGAAGATGGTCTCGAATCCGGCCAGCGCGGCCAGATCAGCGTCTCCCGTGCAATCAATGAACTGCCTGGCGGCGAAGTTTTCGATGCCCGACTTGGAGCAGCTTTCGATGCTGCTGATTCTCTTATCCTCAGCGCGAACTTTCGAAATGAAAGTATGAAAACGCACTTTCACCCCTGCCTCTTCCATCATTTCATCGAGCACCCACTTGAGCACTTCGCTGTCGAAGCCCTTGTTGCCGGGCCAGAGGCGGGGCTTGTGCGGTGGCGGATTTTGAAGTTGGCCATCTTCGCTGCGCCATTCTTCGAGGACGGGGGATTCCCTGGCGAGACGGTCCAGGATTTCATGATAAATTCCCAGCACCGTTTCCTGGCCCGGATAAGCGCGATCGAAGAAATAGTGCGTCATGAATGGATTTACATGGCCGACGGTCGCCATGCCGCCGAGACAGCCGTATTGCTCGACGAGCAGCACCCTGGCTCCGGCGCGTCCGGCCGAAAGCGCCGCACCAACGCCGGTCATGCCGCCACCGGCAACGATTATGTCATATTCATATTTTCCCGGATTCATTTCCTCAGCCTTTCTCTATTCAGAATCGCACCCTATTGCAGTTCAATCAGCAGTTCATCATCCTGCTTGAGGGTATCGCAGTCCGTCCAGGTCACCGTGATATTCTTCCCGTCAATCTTGACTTCCGCGTCAATCGCTTTGCCATTCAATTTGACTTCACCCCGGCTGACATCTTCCACAGCCTCGATCTCCAGTCGGCACAGACGCAGTTCGCCGCGTTCCAGTCGAATCCGGTTCTCCTGGCCGCCGTCTTTGCGCTCCTGAATGATTCGTCCATAAGAGCCGGGCAGGATGAAGATGGTATCCCAGCCCGTGGCGTTGAACTTGGGCGCGAAACGCATCGTTCCCGGTTCGGCGTCATAGACCATGCCCTGCATCGCGTGGAGGCAGGCCCACATGACCATGGGTCGGAAATAGTGCTCGCCGCATTCCATGTGGTTATAGAGCATGCCCATGTCGGCGTGGCGTTCGTACACATTCTGCAGCACGTCCATGCCTTCCTGCACCATGCCTTCGGCCAGCATCGTGGCGGCCACATAATATTCGGTCCCTGTCCAGGGCGTCACCCACTGGCCGCCGCGGCTTTCGTCGTCGCCCTGTCCGCTGAAGCGGGCAAAATAGCGCCAATCGTCGCGCCCCTTGGGATCGGTCCCATTGAGCAGGCCTTCTTCATCCTTCAGATTATAGCGATGGACGGCCTCCAGGGCCTTGCGGGCGTGGTCTTCCTGGTGGATGGTCCCGAGTCCGCAAAGGCGGGCGTAGAGTTGGCCGCTGACCTGCTCCGCCTTGCATCCGGCATCGTTCTTGTCCTGCTTGAAGTCATGGGCCAGGTCGTAGTATTCACCGTTCCACAGGCGCTCTTCAAAACTCTTCGCGCCCTTCTGGAGGACTTCGTCAAATTGCTTCGCCGTTTCGGTATCGTCCAGCAGCTCGGCAATCCGCTTTGCCGCCGCCAGACCCACGAGCCACATGGTGCACTTGTAAGAATTCAGCGCCGGCAGGAACCAGTGGTCGTAGGTAACCCATGAGATGGCGCCGTCGGGCAGGCCGTCGCCGTTTTCATCGGCGGCAATAGCGCCCACGTAATTTTCGCGCACCGTGGGCCACTGCTTGCGCATGAAATCGCGGTCACCCGTCCACATGTAGTCACGCAGAATCTGGATAGACGAACCTTCGCGGACGCCGCCTTTTTTCTTGCTCTTCTTTTTCGAGTCACTCGACGACATGGACGCCTTCAGGTCTTCTTCCGTGTAGCCGTACTTGCTGAAGCGGTTTTCGAGCCAGCCGCCGAACCATTCCTGCTTCTGGCGGTTGAAGGTGGCGCGGCGTTCTTTTTCTGCTTCGATAAAGCCATATTCATCATCGCCGCCGAATCCCGCCAGGCGCTCGCGCATCTTGTGATACACGTCGGGAAAGAAGAGCAGGGGCTGGAAGGAGGACCAATGGGTATAAGCGCCGGCCAGAATCTGGCAACAGGCGGAGCCTTCCCAGGCCGCCATGTCGCCGCTTTTGGTCCACCAGAAACTCTGGGGAAAGGTGGTGAGTTGGGCGTTGAAGGACGCGGCAAGCCAAGGCTCCAGACCGTCGTAGAGGCTTTCGCAAAAGTGCAGGCTGTCGCCATGGAGCCGGTCAAATTCCCGCACCCCATAGCGCGCCACATCGAGGGCCTCGCTGAAATAATTTTCGTAGGCATGGCCCAGGCGATGGTCCTGGACAAAATAGTGATAATGATTCGGAAAGTACCAGCTGAAGAAAAAGACCATCTCGGCCTTTTCACCCGGCTCCAGGCGGCGCTTCTGGCAGACGGCTCCGCGCCAGTTGTAACCGGCCTGGTGCTTTTGCCAGTGCAATTGGCCGCAGCCGCGTTTCATCTCGCGCTTTTCGACAGTCCGCGACCAGGTCTCATCCTCGCCGTCCAGAACGCCTTCGTCGCGAAAGGGATAAAAGAGTTGGCTCAGCGCCGGAGCCGCCACACGCTCGAAACCCAACAGACCGCTTCCGTCGGTCCAGGCAGGCTTCACGGTTGCGCCTTCGTCCATGGCGCCCACTACCATCTGGCCCGCCGTGCGTTCGGCGGCATCGATATCGGTGCACTGCATGTGGACACAGGTCGCGCCCTCGCCTCGTTTGACCGAATGCTCCAGCGTGCGCGTGTCTTTGTCATAGGCCGCGCAGTTTTTCAGGCTGAACATGAGCGACACATCCATCGCCGACTGCGAGGTGTTTTCCATCTCGAAAACAAAATATGCCAGCGGCAGGCCCGAGTCCTTGGCGTTGAAGGGAATAAAGGGCGTGAAGGCCTTTTGCGTCAGGTTCAGGGGCACTTTGGGATCCGAATAGTCCAGCGTGGCAAAGGGATAGCGACCCGAGTAATCGATCCCCTGAACATTGCGCAGGAAGGGATAGTTATACATGATGGCGTGTTCGTAATACTGCGAGACGGACTTGGAACGCTTCTCATCGTCATAGAGCAAACGCACGCGAGGCGGCGCGCCTTCTTCCTGCACACGCAGCGCAAAGAAGGCATCCTCGCTCCACATTTCCGGAGCCGGATGGGCGCTGTTGCCGCTCCACTGATAATTGTTGAAAATCTCCCAGTCGTAAAAGCGCCCGTCGTTGCGTATCTCCACGCTGCCCGTGCCAAATCCACCCAGCGGAATGCCCGATGCCAACGTTGCCGATCTATGATAAACCGGCTCCCAGCGTTTTATGTCGCTCATGTCACGTTCTCCTTAAAGATCTATCCCATACCCCTACCAGAGGCCCAATACAACCGCAAGACCCTTGTTTGAGAAAAAATGTGTCGGGGAGGAGGGGAAATTTATTTTCTTGATGTGGTGCACCGGAGAATGAATAATAAAGGCGCGACGGGATAATTTTCATGTTTGTAGACCACAACATGATTCGGGTAACGAATCATTTCTGAGAATGAAGAGTCTTTTTATGAACTTGTGTAAGTTTATTGACTGGCTGAGAGGGCGCCGTTCCGTCGAAGAAGGTCCGACGTGCCTTGATGATTCCTGCTTTGGACCCATAGAGTATGATGCCGAATTGCAAACATGGGAAACGGACTTGCCGATATGGGCTGATAATAAATGCGGTACGCAAATTCAAACAATATATATCTATGCGGGAACGCAAGGCCCCTCAGGCAGGCAAAGAGAGTCTTTTGAAACGTTCATAAATGACTTTGATGCACAAGAAAAGACCTTTACCCGATTCATCCGGGCGCACATGGCTGAACATGGGTATTCTGAAAATGAAGCAGATGCGGCATGCGAAGCTGTCAGCCGGGCCATTAATCTGGAAGTAGAAAAAGACCAAGGCAAGCAAGCGAACAAGATATGTCTATCTTTCAGGCTTTTTGAAAATGGTGAATATGATATGGAATGCTTCATTACTTTTGAAAAATCTGATCAATCCTATTTGCCGAAGGACATGGATTTCGTTGGATAAACCGCAGGGCAGTAGCGCCATAGGCCTGGATGAAGATTTAAGGGCATGTAGTGGAAGATAACGAATATAAATATTGATCCTGAAGGGAGTTTCAAAGTTCAAATGAAGAAATCTACGAAAAAGGGCCTTACCTTTATATTTGTGGGGCTTGGCTTATTTGTTTTTGGGGGATTCCTTTTGCCGATGATTTTCGGGGTGTCCATTTACTTTGTCCTGAAAAGCTCAGAAAATATGGAACGGTTTCTGGTTCCGGGACAGACGGAAGTTCGGGTGGAAGAGGCAGGTCGTTATTATCTCTGGAACGACCATGAAACGATTTTGGATGGCAGAAAATACAGCCATGCAGCCCATATCCCCGATGGCGTGGAGATTCAAGTTGAGGACGACGCGGGTCAGAATCTGAAATTCCATACGAACAGCAGCATCTCGATGGGTGGATCGGGTCAAAAAAAGAGCATTGGCTATGTTGAACTCGAAGAGCCGGGACCGGTTCGGATAGTTGTTTCCGGTGAGATGGATAAACGTGTCTTTTCCTTCGGTCCGTCATCTTTCAGCACGTTAATTGGTATGATGGTGATCTCCTTCGCCCTGACAGGAGTGATGCTCCTGTCCGCGATTATATGTTTCGTTATCGGAATTATAAAGATGGTGAAGGCTTCTCGGGAGCCCCAAGCGGATGGGGTCTGATTGAAATCTGAGATTCTAAATCAGACCATCCGATTAAGCTTTACCCATAATTCCCGGAAGGGCCACTTATATTATCCCTCAAACCCATCATACAGGATCGCCTTCGAGCGCGACCCTTTGTCTTAGCTCTTCTGCCTTTCTTTCCATTCCTCCTGTTCTTCGCGGGTAAGGGGGACCATGTGTTCGGCCATGGGGTGGCCGTGTCCGATGTCTATAACCTTGCGGGCGTATTCGGGTCCGAGGGCATCGACGTCGGCCTGGATTTTGGCCTTGGGTTCGGCGAAGAGATAGCCGTAGTCGGGATCGGTTTCCAGGGGATTATCGGGGATGTCGTGCTCTTTCCAGTCGTCGCCTTCCACGGCATGGGAAAAAGGTTCGTCGCGGTGGCGGTCGATGAGGGCCTGCTTGAGTTCCTTGGCGCGCTCGTCCATGGGCAGTATCGGCCCCTGCTTGAGTTCATCATCGACGGCAAAGGTCCATTCCCGCTTATCGGCGGCGGAATACCAATAGGTGCGGTTGCCGTCGGCGGCGAAATACTGGCCGTTCCAGTCGCGGCTGAACTGGCTGAAAACGATGCGTTCTCCCGCTTCCATTTCGGCAACCTTGGTGAGGGAAATTCCCTCGGACAGTGGAGGCGTCTCGAGTCCGGCGGCTTCGCAGATAGTGGGCATGATGTCTACGAGAGACGCGGCGGCGCGGCATTCCTTGCCTTCCGGCAGAAAACCGGGCAGGCTCGCGAGGAGCGGCACACGCACGGCGCCTTCCATCATGCAACGCTTTCCGACGCAACCGTAGTCGCCCAGCATCTCGCCATGATCGGTGGTGAAGATGATGAGGGTCTTGTCGATCTCGTCGCCCAGGGCTTCCAGAATCTGGCCGACCTTCCAGTCCACATAGGAAACGGTTCCATAGTAGGCGGCGCGGATGATGCGCAGGAAGGTGTCGTCGCCCTTGACCGTGTCTTCCATCCACTTGTAGCGGTTCTGGAAACGGTTGGCGCGGCATTGGTATTCGCGATAGTTGGCCGGACGAATGGGGTGGGGCATTTCGTTGCCGCGATAGAGATGGCTCCAGGGATAGGGTACGTTCCAACCGGGATGGGGTTCGCCGAAATGCGCGCACAGGAGAAAGGGCTTGTCGCCTTCCTGACGCTGGTTGAGGTAATCGACACAGTGCTGGGTGAGCCAGGCGGATCGGCTGTATTTTTCGGGATAGGGCTGCATGGATGGGATGTAATAATATTCACTCCCGCCCTGGCGCGCGCAGGGGAGGTAGTCGAAGCCCAATTTTTCCCACCAACTGTTATAATGCTTCCAGGCGAGCCATTCATCAAAGCCGCGCCACTGGGCTTCGCCCTTTCCCGGAGCAAAGCAGTCATAAGACTTTCCATACCCCCGCGTTTCGTAACCGGCAGCCTTCAGCATGGAAGCAAAGTCGGGCACGTTGACTTCGGCATGGCCGCAGTTGTCGGCCGAACCGACTTCATGAGGCGGCACACCGGTCGAGATGGAACCCCGCGTAGGCGCGCAGACCGGGCAGACGGTGTAGGCGCGACGAAAGGCGACGCCTCTTTTGACCAGGCGGTCCAGGTTCGGTGTCTTGATCATGGGATCGCCGACGGCGGCAATGGTGTTAGCGCGTTGCTGGTCGGTGACGATCATGAGGATGTTGGGTTGCTTCTTGCTCATGGATAATGCTTTCTTTCTATGATTTTGTTTCACCCACTCTATATGTTGGGCCGGAATTTTGACGGGCATCCATATAGGTCAGTGTGGCTCCCTTTGGGGCAGGCGGATGCTTTTCCTTCAGGATGGGGTCGTCGGTTTCTTCCATCCATTTTTGCAGACGCTTGCGCATGTCCAGCAGGACTGTTGCATGGTCGGGATCGTCTGCGAGGTTGTTGGTTTCATTCGGATCGAAGACCAAATCGTAGAGCACTTCGCGGGGAAGTTCCCGTTCGGCCCAGCCGTGCTCAAGCCAGAGATCCTTGCTGGGGCTGCTGTCGCAGTTGGGCAGGACGGGGGTTTTCATATCGTAGTAGCGGCGGATATATTTCCAGCGCTTGGTGCGGACGCAGCGCATGGGTTCTTCGGCGGCATGGTAATTGACTTCGGCGAAAATTTCGTCGCGGACCGCCTCTTTTTCATCACGCATGAGGGGCAGAAGGGATGTGCCCTGGAGCCAATCGGGATGATCAAAGCCAAGCAGGTCACAGAGTGTCGGGAAAATATCGACATGACTGATGAGACTGTCGATGACTTTGCCCTCGGGAATACCAGGACCGCGCAGCATAAGGTAGATGGCGATGCCGCTGTCTTCCAGGTTGCACTTCATGCGGGGAAAGGCGATGCCGTGGTCGGTAGTGGCGATGACGATGGTGTTTTTCGCGAGTCCTGCTTTTTCGATGGCATCGAGCACTTCGGCCATTTTGGCATCCTGCTCGCGGGCATGGGTGTTGAAAGCAGCCATGTCGAAACGGGTTTCGGGGGTATCGGGCAAGGGAGCCGGAGGCAGCACATAGCGCGGATCGGTCCAGTCGCTGTCACAGGCGGGTTCCTTGAAATCACGATGGGTGTCGCCATAACCAACGGAGAGGAAAAAGGGCTTGTCCTGAGGCCGGCGGTCCAGCCATTCGCGGACCATGGCTGCCGTGTCTTTTTTGCTGGGAAAATTGACGTCGAGCACTTCGTCGTAGCCGATAACGTCCTGATCCTCCTTGTGGGCTACATGCTGGGCGCCGCTGTTGTTGAGGACGCAATAGTAGCCATGGGCCTTGAGAAACCGGACCAGGTGGTGCGAGTAATCGAAAAGTTTGAACCCGCGATGTGCCAGCCCGTACATGCCGTTTGTGTGGGCGTGCTGGCCGGTAAGCAGGCAGGCCCGGCTGGGCGAGCAGGTGGGGTTGGCGCAAAAGGCGTTGCGAAACATGGCCCCTTCGCGGGCGAATTGCATCAGGCGCGGGGTCGGTACGCTATAGCCATAGGGCTGGATGTAGCGTCCGTGGTCATGGGTATGCAGATAGAGGATGTTTAATGGCTGACTCATTTTGTGGCTCCTTGCTGGTGAATGGTCGGGTTTTTCTCCATCCATAAGCAGAGCAGACTTTTAAATGGGAATCCACTGTTCTTTTGGCATTCCATCAATTCCGGCTTGCCCATCTTAAGGAAGGTCTATATTTTTACAATGGACATACCCGGCTTTTTTTGTAATATTTGCGCATGAAGAATTGAACAGGGGATTTGGAATGGAAAATATCGCGCCAAAGGCCATCCTCATGCATACGGACTTTCAGTACATTGGGCATAGTCAGCCTATTATATATGACTGTGTGCAAAGCCGCCTGATGTTGCGCGGGGTACAGGGCGAGGCCCGGATCAAGGTGAATGGCGAAACCATCTTCATGCAACGGGGACTTGTAATATTTGCGCCATGGAACGCGACTGTGGCCATCCAACCCCTTTCCGATCATCCTCTGATGCTGCATCGGGTGCATCTTATTCCCGACTTTGAGGGGGCCCCCGATTATGCCGTTGCCCACTCCCGGGAAGAACAGGCGGAACGTTCGGGAAGACGGCGCGATGCCTTTATGCCGGGACTGGAGGGCGTTCGAACGGCCTTTCAGTCGCGCCAGCATCCGGTGCGGCACCTGACCAATTATATTTTCACCCGCTTTCATTCGGGGGACTGGGACGAATGGCAGGCGCGCCAGGCAGGCCAAACGCTGCTGGCGGAACTGGCCAAATGGTTTCGGGAAGAATCGAAGGGGAAGCGTCCTTCACGATTTATTCAACAAGCCCAGGAATATCTCGAAGAAAATCACTATCGTCCCATATCCACGCGCGACCTGGCCCGCTGTCTCGAGTGCAGCCTCTCCACGGTCACCCGTCGATTCCGCAATGAACTCAAACAATCACCTACGGAATGGATCAACCGGTATAAAATGGACAAGGCCGGTCAGTTGCTTTTGAGCAGCCAATTGCGCGTGGGCGAGGTGGCGCGAATGGTGGGAATCGATGACCCTTATTATTTTTCGAAACTCTTCCGTCGCTACAAGCAAGTCAGCCCTCTTGAATACCGCAGGACAAATGTGGATATCTGATTTGAATCATCTTAAGCCCGATCACACAAAGTACTGGCTGAGCCCTTGTGCATGACTGACCTTACGTCAGGCCAAATAAATCCTCCTCCATATCTTCATTATTAATGGATGATAAGGCGAGCCAATGGCAGATGCTTGCTTCCATTTCGCCTTCTGAATTGTGTGAATTATGTATAAATAAAGCTATCCCTGAGATTCTTGCACCGATTTGGCTTGATTTTGTGGAATAAATATTACACAATTGAGATCGTACGCATAGGACAATACATTCAAGAAAGAATTCGTATCAGCTGGGAACTCTCATTTTGCCGAGAAACAGCATTCTGTGATTCAGGACCAGGATTCAATTTGCATGGAATCTGTATCAAACGGACACACACGCAGAACGAAGTCAAAGGTTTGAATAAATGTGGCAATGAGTCGGAATAATTAAAGGAATGAATAATATGTTTAGAAAAAACCGCTTATCTATGATCACCCTCGTCATTTTGACGCTTGCACTGGCAGCATACAATATTCCGGCCCAGGACTATTCCTGGCAGAAGCCCCATGCGAAGGTTCTGCCCACGGGTGACCTGGAATGGGCACCCGAGGATTTTGAATATTCGCCGGGTAATGTGGTTCGATATATTGACTACGAAAACGGAAACGATTCGAATGACGGCGCAACGCAGGCAACCGCGTGGAAGCATCATCCCTGGGATGAGCAGTTTGCGGGTGCTGAAAAAAGTACTCAGGGTGTGGATACCTATGTGTTCAAGGGCGGCGTGATTTATCGTGGGACCCTTGTGACACATGAATCCGGCGAGGCATGGCGACCAATTCGTCTAACGCGCGATCCCCAATGGGGAGAAGGTCCGGCGTGGTTGGTGGGTTCAATGGCTGTGACGGATGGTTGGAAGAAGGCGGACGCTTCGATAGCACCGAAAGGTATGCCCGAGCCGGAAAAGGTGTGGTATCGCGATTTCCCCGAGATCATGGAGCCGTGGTGCGTATGGCAGCGGGATGGTTTGGATGCCCAGCGAATCTGGCTGGCCCGGTCGCCGAACTGGAAGATCAGCAACCCGGATTTTGTGATGAGCGAGTGGTATGCTTTTGATGGTCCTTCGCGCGATCTTCCCAAGTCTGAAGGTGGCGCACCCATCGGCAGCTACAAAAACTGGGATGATGAATTTCTCAAAGATCCCTCAAAGCCGAAGGACTTTTTTAAGAACGCGCGCATCTGGACGATGTGGTCGGGCGGAGTCTTTTCGGCGATGGGTACACCCTATGACGCAGAGATTCTCGATTATGATCCCGAGACGGGGACGATTGAGCGTGGGCGTATCGGCGGAGCTTTTTATTTCGGAATGGGGGGCAAGGATGACCGCTATTATGTGGAGCGGCATCCGGCTTTTCTGGATTCACCGGGCGAGTTTTATTTCCAATTGCCCGAAGGTGCGGAAGACAAGAAGGGTGAGTTCGGATTCACCGTTCCGGCACGTGATCGGGGCGGTCGCATGTTCATACGTCTGCCCGGTGATAGGAACCCGAACGAAACGACTATCGAAGTCGGCCTGGAAGATCGCACTCGGCTGATTACGCTGATCGATACGCAAAACATCGAGATCAGTGGTTTGCGGTTCAGCTTCCTGAACGTATCGGACAATTATAATTTTCCGATCTACCCGCTTCCCATGCGCCTGCCTACGGCGATCCAGATGTTCGGGGATTGCAAGGACGTAACGATTCGCAATAATGATTTTTATCACGCGGCCAAGGCGGTTCAAGGCTTTACCCGGCTGCGGAAATGGTATCCGCCGGCGGAAGGCCAATATGGCGCGGGCAATTACAAGGGCTATGAGCGCATGGAACGTATTCTGGTCTGCGATAATTCGATTGTTGAGGCGGACCATGGCGGCATTTCCTTTGAGGATGGATTTGCGAAGCTTGGCATGGGCCTGGATGGTATAACGGAACTGGGCGAGATCAAGATTCTGCGCAACCGGCTGCACCGCATCAATTTCCGGCCTCGTCCGCCTTCGCCGGGCTTGAATATTCCGGCCATCAGTATTGATTCGATCACCCTTGGCGAAATTGCGGGGAATATTGTGACGCGCAGTTGGGGGGTCGGGATATGGACCCATGGCGGACGCCAGCATGGTGTCCATGAGAAACCGCTCATTCGCGGCCTGATCCACCACAACAAGGTGGTGGACTCTCTGCTCGTGACCAACGACTGGGGGGCTATCGAGAACAATACAGGCGGGCCGGTCATCATATTCAACAATCTCGTCGGAAATCCGGTGGGCCCGCATCCGCACAAGGAAAACGATTCTCCGGACCATGGTAACTTTCGTGCCTATTCGCACAACGGTTATGCCTATTATCTGGACGGCGGCTCACACAAGAAATATCTCTTCAACAATATCGCCTGGGGCAAGAGCAATGATCCCGACAATTGGTATAAAAATCGCTCACCCCAGATGATGGTAAATGCGGGGCTCTGCCAGTGGTTTAACAATAGTTTTTATCATTTCCTGACTGGAGCGGTAGGCAGTTCGGGGTCGCGGAGTTCATCGATTGGCAACATCTACGCGGAAATGAGCACGGGTTATATTGCACTGGGGATGTCGAATGATATTTCCACGGCCTATGGCGGCGAAGACCCACAGGATACGCTGCGTATCGGACTTCCGACGATTGCTTATGGCAAGAATATTTTCCAGGGAGCCGATACCAAAGCCCGTCGTACTTATCGGGTTGGAGTGAAGGGTGGACGTGGTCGCATTGGTACGGCAACCGAAGATTTGGAGGAGTTCCGAAGTTTTCTCAAAGAAAACGGCGCCATGGCATCGCAGGCCGGTTATGAAATCCAGGATTCGCCCTTCAAGGACGGTCCCGGCCATGACTTCCGGCCTTCCGACGCTATTCCCAAAGATGCGACAGCGGCGAAATACTTTGTGCCCTTTCCGCTATACATGACGGTTGGGGAATGGGATTTTTCCCTGAACCGGCGGGAGCCTTCGAATATTATCGGGCTGAATTTTTTCTTCTCCGATGAATTTCTCTCGGCGAAGCAATATTATGATGTGCCCTGGAATAACCTGAGTGCGCCGGGAGCGACCCAAGAGAATTATATCGACGGCCCCCTCGAAAACTGGACGCAATCGGCTTTTGTGCTGGATGGCGAGCATTTTGCCGTGTTCGCGCATGATGTGATGACGGCTGATTATAAATTGTCTCAGGGAGTTCTGAAGGATGAAGAAAATGGGACCGTCAAGATAATCGAAGAACCCACGCCAGACCGCAAAACCGGCAAGGTGCCGGAAGACAAGCAGGCGCAGTGGGATAAAGCTATGACGACTTATCCCGGCGAA
The DNA here is from genome assembly GCA_964462565.1 of uncultured Candidatus Sumerlaeota bacterium. Taxonomy (GTDB): domain Bacteria; phylum Sumerlaeota; class Sumerlaeia; order UBA8349; family UBA8349; genus CAYWYC01. Next base: position 22,214 of record CAYWYC010000023.1, read on the forward strand.
AAGCGGCGAACTGTGGACATGGGGACGAATAATTTTCTGGTGGAAATTTATGCCCGGCCCGAGGCTCCGGGAGCCATTGTTTCCAAAAGCAAAGATGGAGTCGGCTATGAAGTCAGCATGACACCCGAAGGCAAGGCGGCCATCGACCTGATGGCGGTAAAGGGCAAAGCCGGAATCGTTGGCAAGACGGCTATGAATGACAGCAAGTGGCATCATATTATCGCCGAAGTGGATCGAAGCCACGGTGTCATGCGCGTTTATATCGATGGCCAGCTGGACGGAGAGGGCAAGATCGATTTGGCTGACGACGCAAGCCTTTCCAACAAGGGCGACTTCCTCGTAGGCAAAGGCAATGCCGGCGCTTTCAAGGGTGCGGTGGATTACCTGCGGGTTTCGCGAGGAACCCTGGCGGACGCGCATACGACAATCCGCGAACTCTATCAGTGGCAGTTCAACGGTCCTTTCCTGAGGGACTTTACCGGCCGCAAGCGGGATTTTGAAAACGGCGCGCCGGGTGCGATTGATTTTGAATAAAAGAGAAGAGTCTCATTTTCGAACAAGGAGAAAAATCATGAAAAGAACAAGGAGAAGAAACATGAAAACGTTACGTATCGCTTTTATCGGTTTGCTGCTTATTGCCATGTCGGGGCTGGCCATGGCCCAGGAGTATTCCTGGCAGAAGCCTCACGCGAAGGTCTTGCCGACAGGGGATCTGGAGTGGGCTCCGGAGCCTTATCAATTTTCGGTGGAAGGTGCACCTGCCTATATTGATTATGAGGCGGGTAATGACAACAACGACGGCCTGACAAAAGATACGGCCTGGAAGCATCATCCCTGGGATCCGGCAGCGACGGGTCGCGCCAAGGCGGGCCGGGCCGATGTCTATATCTTCAAGGGCGGGGTGACCTATCGTGGCAATATCGTGGTCCCCTCAGGCGCTTCGGCGAAGCTGCTTCGTGACCCGGAATGGGGCGAAGGTGAAGCGCGAATTTATGGCTCGGAAATTGTCACGCAATGGGAAAAGGGTTCGCATCCGAAGATGCCCCAGGAGGCGGCTATCTGGAAGGCGTCGGTGGATTATCTTCCGCGTAATCTGTGGGTTGTGGCAAAAGATGGAACCGTGACGCGCATGAAGCTGGCGCGGACGCCAAACTGGGAAGTTTCGGATCCGAATAATATCAACAGTGAATGGTGGACCTGGGACAATCCGGAATGGTGGAAGCGTTATCAAGGCAATGATCCGATGGTGATGACGGTGAACGGCAAAAAGATGCACAAGGGCGTCAGTTCGAAACTGACCGGAACTAAAGATGATTACGAGGGCGCGGTGGTGTGGTCGGAAGCGGGTATTCCGACGATGGATATTCCGATGCCGATGCGGATTCAGAAGTTTGATCCGCAGGAGAAGGCGGTTTCACTCGGCTGCCCTTGGTTCGACAAATATCATGCAATGGTAATGTATAAGACCGGTCATCGTTTTTACCTGGAGGACAAACCGCAGTTTCTGGACGAGGCGGGTGAGTTCTGGGTGGAGAAAAAAGGCTCGGGCGCGACGATCTACGCCTGGTTTCCAGGAGATGCCGATCCGTCGGATTATACGGTGGAGGCGGCGAAGCGTCTGCATTTTATTGACGCACCAGCGGCGAAAAATCTGGAGGTCGCCGGCTTAACGTTTCGTTTCCAGAACATGGTCTGGCAATATGCGGAACCGCACTTCGTGGACCCGGACCTTCCCGTGGTGGCGATTCGGGTGAATGGTACAATCGAGAATCTCAATGTGCATCACAACACGTTTGAGCACATCGGCCTGGCTTTGATGGCGAACCCGACGATCGATAAGCCTCAGGGTCTGGGTTCTATCCATTTCAATGACAATGTGATCCGCTTTGCCGATCTTGGCGTGATGAAGGTCGAGAGTTTTGCCGGTCGTGATATTGTAAAGAATCTGGACCGCGCGCGCAATCATCGCGGGATACATTCAATCGAGGCGTTGCGTAATAACTATGAGGATGTGGGCTACCGGACGGTTCGCAGTCTCTATCAGTATGGCATCACGGCCGGCCCGGCAGAGATAATTCATGTGGCGGGAAATATAGCGAACCGCACGGCGCGTCAGGCCATCGATATTTACGGCGCGAAGAAGGACGGCGACCCGCGTCGGGCACCGTTTACGCGTATTCTGATCCACCACAATCGCACCGAGGATTCGATGCTTCAATCCAGCGATTGGGGCGCCATCGAGAACTGGCAAGGTGGCCCGGCTTATGTTTATAACAACGTCTCGGGAAATCCCGGCGGTATCATGAACTGGGCTTATGATTCGAAAAAGAAAGAGGGAACCCCTCGTTTCGCGTTTTCCTATTATACTGACGGCGCGCAAAAGGTGTATCATTTCAACAACATTGCTTTTGGGAAGAACAATGAGCCAGGCAGCATATACGCGAATAATTCGGCTTACCAGAGCCTGATCGGCTTTGACAACATGAAACTGAACAATACGTCGTGGCGTTTTGTGAATGGCATCCGGCGTCAGGGTACCGACGGTTCGCGGATGCAGTTTTATCTGGGTAATGTTTTTGCAGATATTTCCGAGTATGTGTTTCTGCATCATACAGGAAAAACCGATCCGAATTTCAGCCACTTTAACAACACGGAGGGCTATGATTACCGCTTGATGGCCTATAGGGAGAATGCGTTTACCGATCCGGGTGCTGGCATCGGCATTATCGCCGAAGATGCCAAGGTGTTTACGGATGTCGGCAATATGTCGGATGCGCTGAAGCAGTTTAACGCAGCGGCCTGGTCGGTGGGAAAAGAAGTGGATTCTTCCCTTCTGAAAGATCCCGAAAATGGCGATTTCCGGCCGAAGGAAGCAGCAAAGGCGACCAAGGCGGTAAAGGCGTTTATCCCCTGGAGCCTTCGCTCGACCGTGGGTGAATGGAATTTCATCCGCAACAACGACGATCCGACCGTGGTTCTCGATCAGCACTGGCTGATGAGCGAGGCGCTGGTGGATCGTAATCTGTATCATTATGGTCCGCGCTATAATCTCAGCGGTGAAGACATCGGGGCGGATAATTTCGTTTCGGGCTGGCTGGAAGACTGGACGACGGGCTCCGTGAATTTCACCGGCGATGCGGCTTGTTTGTTTCGGCTGACTGATTCCGAGATCAAAGCCCCCGTGACGATACCGGCGGGTACGAAAAAGAAATCTGAGCCGCTGAACTTCGGGTCGGGTAAACTGCCGACGGTGGAGATGGATACGAATAATTTTCTGATCGAAACGGTCGTCAAGCCTTCGCGCGGCGGCGGTGTGCTGGCCGGCAAGTCGGATGCTTCCAGTGGTTATACACTTTCGCTCAATGAAGCGGGCAAAGTCGTTCTGAGCGTCAAGTCGGGCGGCCAGGAGTCGGTTGTGACAAGTGCCGAGGCTGTGGCGTCGGGTAAATGGAGTCATCTTATTGGTGAGGTGGACCGCAAAGCAGGAAGCCTGCGCTTGTACGTGAATGGAAAACTCGCTGCAGAGGCAGATTGCAAACTGGGGTCCAAAGGACTGGGCAACGGCGGAGACTTTATTGTGGGACAAGGTTTCGCGGGCGCGATGGATTTCCTGCGCGTGGCTCGCAGTACGCTTGCCGAGTCGGAAACCACGATTCAAGAACTGTACGAATGGCAATTCAATGGCCCCTTCCTGAAGGACTTTACGGGCCGCACGCGTGATTTCAGCAAGAGCGCGCCCGGTGCGATTGATTATTAATGGAGTCGAATTACTAAAAGGAGAAGAAAATGAGACGTTTACTCATCACTATTGCCAGCCTGCTGCTGATTGCGGTGGCAAACATCTGTATCGCCCAGGATTTTTCCTGGCAGAAACCGCACGCCAAGGTCTTGCCGACGGGTGACCTGGAATGGGCTCCGGAGGCGTTCGCATATAAGCCGGGTAATATGGTTCGATATATTGACTTCGAAAACGGAAACGATTCGAACGACGGCGCAACGCAGGCAACCGCGTGGAAGCACCATCCCTGGGATCCGGCAGCATCGGGCGGGGCAAAGTCGGGCGCGCGCGGTGTAGATACCTTTGTCTTCAAACAGGGTGTGACGTATCGAGGACACATGATTGTACCGGCCGGCACGAAAGGATCAGATGACCATCCAATTCGTCTGACCCGCGATCCTGCCTGGGGCGAAGGTGAGGCGCGCATCTATGGTTCCGAAGTGGTGACGGGCTGGCAAAAAGGCAGTTCGCATCCGGATATTCCCGAAGCGGAAAAAGTCTGGACAGCGAAACTGGATTTTCTTCCGCGGGCTCTTTGGATGGTGGATGCTGCTGGAGATATTACGCGGATTGACCTGGCCAAAACGCCCAACTGGACGATTTCCGATCCTGAGGATGTGATGAGTGAATGGTGGGAATGGGAACAGCCGGAATGGTGGAAACACATGGGCATGGGCGATCCTCGCGCGCAGACAAAAAGCAAGGCACAGGGCATCGTGGGTATCGACAAGAAGAACCTGACGCGTGAACCCGATTATTATGAAGACGCGGTTGTGCGGACAGAATGGGGCATCGTCATGGGTATGCCGATGCCTTCGCGGGTCGAGCATTTTGATCGCGACAAGGGAATGCTTTCATTTACCACGCCCTTTCTTGGGCCGGGTTTTCTCATTACGGGGCAACGATATTTTCTGGAAGACAAACCGCATTACCTGGATATTCCGGGGGAATTCTGGTTTGAACGCAAGGGGCGCGGAGGTGTATTGCACGTGCGTTTGCCGGGAGATATGGATCCGAACACCGTGACGATGGAAGCAGCGAAACGCATCAACCTGATCGATTCCAAAGGCATGAGCCATTTCGAAGTCTCGGGTTTGACCTTTCGCTTCACGAATTATCTCTGGAATTATGAATGGTATCCCTTTCAGGATCCGGATGTAAGAGGCGCATGTGTGCGGCTCCTTGGTGGCGGCGAAGATGTTAGGGTGTCCCATTGTAATTTTGAGCACGTGAGCAAGGCGGTTCGCATTGAGGCGCCTTCTCCGGGAGACAGGCTTGACAAAATCGTTGTTTCCGATAATGACATTCGTTTCACCGATCATTCGGCCATGTATATTCAGGATCACACTGGCGGCTGGGGCAATTCTGATCCATCCAAAATGTCGCGGCTGGTGCGAGTAGAGGTTCTACGTAATCGTCTGTTTGAGATCACGCAGCGTTTTGCCCGCATGGAACACGGGCATGCCATCCAGATACAACACCCCGAGGATTGTGTGGTGGCGGGTAACATTGTGGACAGGACGTGGGGCGGCGGCATTGAGGTGGTGCCCGCAAAGGGCGACCGGCAATTGCGCGACGCGCCTTTTGCGCGCTTGCTGGTTTTTCACAACAAGGTAAGCGACAGCCTGTTGGCCTCAAATGACTGGGGCGCGATCCGCATCAATCAGGGTGGGCCCGGGTATATTTACAACAATGTGGTGCGCAATGTGGGCGGTTTTGCCAATTGGCGTTACCGCCAGGGTAAGAAAGAAGGAACACCGCGTTTTGGGCATTCCTATTATCTTGACGGTTCTTACAAAAAGTATGTCTTTAACAACATCGCCTGGGGTCGCAACAATGAGCAAGGCAGCAAGTACGCCAATGAGTCTGCTTTCCAGACTCTGATCAGTTTTGAGAATCAGATTTTCAATAACACAGCCTATCGCTTTGTCCAGGCTTCGCGCAACCAGTCCGGCGCGCTGGGCCGGTGGCTTTATCTGGGGAATGTTTTCCAGGATGTTTCCCAGTATGTGTTTCGTCACGCGAATCCACCGAAGGAGAAAGATCCCAACGCTGCTGACGCGGGCAAGCAGGGGGATGTTTTTGACTATGCGACTTATGGCTACAAAAACAATCTCTTTTACGATATTCGCGGCTCTTATGGCATGTTCGAAGCATCCGGTCAATCTTACGACAAACTGGATCCGATGCGCGAAGCCATGAAAGCCCATGAATTGCAGGCCTGGCAGATTGGTGTCAACGCTACCGAAGCCCCATTGAAAGATCCGGCAGAAGGCGACATGCGTCCCGTCAAAACGGCCTGTCCGGAAGGCGCGGGTGCGGTGCGGGTCTTTGTGCCGTGGCCGCTTTATCGGGTGGTCGGCGAGTGGCATTTTAACCGGAACAATGCCGATCCTTCACATGTTGTTGATCACCACTGGTATATGCAACCGCGCTATCCAGGACGTCAGGAGTATATCAAGATGCCGCGTTTCCCTCTAATGGCCCCATGGGCAAGCAAATCCGATTATGTCAAAGGTGGATTGGAAAACTGGACAGACGGTGCTCTTGTTCTTCGCGGAGAGCCCCTTGTATTAAAGCGCACCAAGGACCAGGAAATATCCTACGCCAACAAAAAAGGCGGTGTGTCGGCTGAGGACCTGCCTGAAATTCTGACTGTGGACATGGGTCAGAACTCTTTCATTATCGAAGCCACTGTCCGGGTTGATGGCGAGGATGGTGTGCTCGTCGAAAAGATGGGCAATGAGGTTGGATATCGGCTTTCGTACAGGAATGAGGGGCTTCTCATGGAACTGGGTGGCGCTGGTAACAAGCAGAACGTCCAAGGCCCGGCGCTAAAGTCAGGTGCATCTCTCTGGCATCATGTGCTCGTCGAAGTAGATCGCGAAGATGGCAAGTTCCGGTTTTATGTTAACGGTAAACTCACGACGGAAGAAAATTTCAATCTCGATGGCAAGACCAGTTTCAGCAACGATGCCGACTTTCAGGTTGGTCGGAATTTCAAGGGCGCGCTGGATTTCCTGCGCATCAGCCGCGGAAGCCTGAAAGACGCCCGAACCACGATAGAAGAACTTTACGAGTGGGAAACAAACGGTCCCTTCCTGCGCGACTTTGCGGGACGCGAACGCGATTTTGACAAGGGCGCCCCGGGTGCGATAGAATATGAATAACAGACCGCAAACCAACAAACCCGTGTATGGGTTAAATCTAATATGAGGAGCGATTTTATGTCTTCGAAAATGAAGAAGTTGATGACGATGGCAATGATTGCAACGATCTTGCTGACGAGCGTGGTTTTACTGAACGCGGAACCTTATTCCTGGCAGATTCCACAGGCGAAAGTG